>NZ_CP038512.1:837500-930000 GCF_004758605.1 Deinococcus metallilatus | reverse complement strand
CGTAGTCCGTGTGCCCCTCCACGTCCAGCAGTGCCCGCACCTCGGGACGGCTCAGCCAGTCCACGCCGCCTTCCACCGCTCGCGGGTCAGGGCGGTAGGACCGGGCGCGCAGGTCGGTCTCATACAGCACCTGCTGGCTGTCCAGCGCCCAACCGGCGGCCTCCAGCGCCGCAGCATTCAGGGGCGCGAGGTCGTCCTGAAGCACCAGCAACCGCTCCGGCTCCACCCTCTCACGGATGGCCTGAGCGAAAGCCGTGACGGCGTCGGCGGGAACGTCGGGGCGCAGGCGGGGAAAGACAGGGACGTGGAGCGGCGTGGGAAGAAGCACCGTCCCGTCCACCCCCCGCCGGGAGCGCAGAAATAGAATGCGGTCGAGGCTGACTTTGCCCGCTTCAACGTTCTGCCGCAGCACGCGGAGGCGCTGTGCCACCTCCGCCGGGTCGGGATGCAGGGCGTAGAGGTCGGTGAGGGTTTCAGGGGTAGCGGGCCGAATCGTGTAGGTGGTCAAGGATGTCCTCGGGTCGGGAGGGCCACCCGGAGCGGTCAGGGATTCAGGTGAGGTGACGGCTTCCGGTGACACGGAGGTGGGCGGACGGCGCGGCGGGGGCATATTCGGGCATAACGACCTCCGGGGACAGCAAAGCTGCGGGCAGCTTACGCGCCCAGGGCAGGTTCAATGCACGAAGTTGACCGGGGAGGTCCATTCACGCAGGCGGTGGCCCACTGTTTCGCAACGCATTCAGCAGACGTGTAATGGCCTGCGCCGCGTTCACGGCCTCGCGCCGCACATCGGGGTCGCGGCTGACGTAGATCAGCCTGTCGGCGGCGCGGCGGGCGGCTTCCAGCAGAGCTTCCGTGGACAGTCCAGCAGGGCCGGGGTCGCTCATGCCAGCTCCTCCCCTTCCGTCAGCCACAGCGCCCGGTAGCCCGAGAGCCGCACGGTAGGCCGGTCGAGGCTGAAGGCACTCCCGCTCAGCCGGTCCTGCGCGTGGTCCCCCAGCACGTCCCGCAGGACGTAGGCCGGGAACATCACCGTCTCCTCGCTGAAGTTGTAGACCTGCACCATGACGCCGAGGGGATGGTCGCGGCGCAGCAGCAGCACGCGCGGATCGGGGCTGGGCAGGACCTGGCTCTCGATGCTGGCGTGCAGGTGCGGGGTATCGCGGCGCACGCGCAGGAGGTGGCGCAGGCCCGCGTTCACCTTTCCGCCAGGCGAGTCAGGCTCCTGCTGGATGCGCTCGGCCAGTTCCCAGTCCATCCGGGGGCGATGCACCCAGCGGTTGTCGGGCGCGTGTTCGGGCACGTCCTCGAAGGCGTAGTCGTTCAGCAGCGCCAGTTCGTCCCCCATGTACAGCAGCGGCACGCCGCCGAAGCCCAGGATGACGGTGTGAAGGAGCAGCAGGCGGCGCACGGCGTCCTCCATCTGTCCGGCGCCTCCCGTCTCCAGCGCCGCCTCCAGGCCTGCGAGGCTCGCCGCCGAGCCGCTGATGCGCCGGTCACCGGTCGCCGGGTTGTACTGGAAGACCAGCCCCCGGGCGAAGGTGCCGGGAAACTGGCCGCTGTAGAAGTCCGAGAGGAAGTGGCGGTGCGCCTCGCCACTCAGCCCCGCGCGGGCCGCGTCCGCGTCGCTGATGGCCCAGCCGATGTCGTCGTGGCAGCGGACGTACATCCCCCAGGTCGTGTTGGTGGGCTTGGGCGGAAAGGCGCGCAGGGCTTCCGCGAAGAGGCGCGTATCCCGGCTGGCGAGGCTGCTCCAGAGCTGCACCATCAGGCTGTTGTGGTAGGCCAGGTCGCTGACCTTGCCGTGGTGCGAGCGGGTGCCCAGGTAGTGAATCAGCTCGCCCGGCGCCACAATCGCCTCGGCCTTGAAGGCGACGGCGGGCGCGACGATGCGGGTAGCGGCCCTGAGCGCCCGCGTCAGGTGATGCACCTCCGGCTGGTTCTGGCTGTCGGTGCCCAGCCGTTTCCAGATGAAGGCGATGGCGTCCAGCCGAAACACCTCCACGCCCCGGTTCGCCAGGTAGAGGATGAGGTCCACGAACTCCAGAAACACGTCCGGGTTCGACCAGTTCAGGTCCCACTGGTAGGAGTTGAAGGTGGTCCAGACCCAGCCCCCCTCGCCATGTTCACCGGCCTCCTCGTCCCAGGTGAAGTTGCCCGGCGCGAAGTCGGGGAAGACTTCGGGCAGGGTGGCCTCGTAAGCGTCCGGCCCACCGCGGTCGGGGAAGAGGTGGAAGTAGGCCCGGTATCTGGGGTCGCCCGCCCGTGCCTTCCGTGCCCACTCGTGCTCGCGCGCCACATGGTTCAGCACGAGGTCCAGTTCCAGGCTGATGCCCCGGTCCCGCAGCCCCCGCGCCAGTGTGGAGAGGTCGTCCATCGTGCCCAGGTCAGGGCGGACGGCCCGGTAATCCTGCACGGCGTAGCCGCCGTCGTTCTCACCCTCGCGGGGCTTCAGGAGCGGCATCAGGTGCAGGTACTTCACGCCCAGACCCTCCAGATAATCCAGGCGCCCCTGCACGCCCTTCAGTGTTCCGGCGAAACGGTCGGTGTAGGCGACGTAGCCGACCATCTCGGGACTTTGCAGCCAGTCGGGCCGGAGGAGACGCGCCTCGTCCAGCCTTTTGAGGTCGGCGGGGCGGGCGTGGTAGGCGTGGAGCATGACCTCCAGCAGCCGGTCCAGCAGCGCGTCCGTCCGTTCGCCGTACACCGCACGCAGGCTCTCCACCAGATCGGCCCCGTAGCGTTCCAGACGCAACAGAAAGGTATCGGCGTCCCGGTCGTCGTCGAACGCGGTTCGCAACTGCGCCGCCAGTTCGGTCTTCAGCACGCCTCACAGCATACGGCCTGACCACGGGGGTTGGAACCGTTTCCATAAACAGGAAATGGGCGGTGAGGATCGCCCCCACCGCCCACTTTGCCGGGTTTACTTGACCTGATCCTGGGTCACGTTCAGGTACACGGCCACGTCATCCATACTCTCGACATTCGAGAGGGGGACGTAGTGGTGCTGGCCGTCATGGCTGCCGCTGCGGGTGAGCTTGAGCTGGTCGCCCTCGATATGATCCACGGTGCCCACGTAGTCGCCGTTCTTGTCCTTGACCTGCATGTGGTCGCCCTGGCGCTCCAGGCGCTGGCGCAGGTCCTGCTCCACGCGGTTGTCGATCTGCGCGGCGACGTTCTGGTCGTTGTTCTGTCCGTTGTTCTGCGTCATGCGGGTAGCCTACGGGGCTTTCCCTGCGCTTCCGATGACAACCTTCTGGAGAAAACCGTTACCTAGCGTTGGGAGAACCTCCATCTGCCCCTCTCTGCGCCGTCTCCACGACCAGCGAACGGAGGCCGGGCGTATCCAGTGTGGCAAGCGCGGCACTCACCCGCGCGGCGAAGTTCGCGGGCGCACCCGGCAATCCCCCGGCGAGTGCCACCGCCCCTTTCTCGTTCAGAATCCAGGCGCGTTCGCGGGCGCAGAGGGTCTGCACCAGCGCCATCACGACCTGATAGACGCAGCCCTGCGCGTAATGCCGGTCGCCGCGCTTCAGCCCCTTTTCCGCCGCGTCCAGCCAGAAGTCCGGCTGCCAGCCGTAATGACGTTCAAGGGCTTCGGCCAACGACTGCGGATACCCGCCGAGCCGGGCGCGCAGCGTTTCCAGTCGCCCATCTGGATCGTGCAGGGGGACACAGGAGGCCAGTTCCGCCGCGTAGTGGTGGCCGTGGATGCCGTGGGGATGTCCCACCTGGGGATGCAGGCTCACCCGCCCGGCCAGCGCGTCCTCCACGCTCCGCGCCACCCGGCCCAGGTCGCGGTAGATGAAGTCCACCCGCTGCCCCTCCACCGTGAGCCACGCGCCGCCGTCCACCCACGGCCCCCAGCCGCCGGGCGCGGTCGCCACCGCCGTGCCGGAATCGTCGAGGTCGCGGCACAGGCTATTCAACGCCTCCAGGTCGAAGGGACGGTCCGCCTGGTAGGAGAGGCCCAGGTCGAGGTCAGAGTCGGGCCGGGCGGTGCCGCGCGCGTGCGAGCCACCCAGGGCGACGGCGGCGATCCCCGGAATCCGGGCCACGCGGGCGGCGATGGTCCGGGCCAGGGCAGGAACGGGCGTCATGGCTGACTGTACCTGGAGGCCCCCGGTATCCGGCCCACACCAAACCCGACTGGCGGCAGATTCGGCCCCCACCCCGCCCCGCTATCATGCCCCCCATGACGAGGGACACCGGGACGAAGGCCGAGGGCAAGCAGGACAAGAAGGCGCAGCAGTACGGGGTGACGCCCCAGAGTGTGGATTTCAACGACTGGTACAACGAGGTCGTGAAAAAGGCCGATCTGGCCGACAACAGCCCCGTCGCGGGCACGATGGTGGTCAAGCCCTACGGCACGGCCCTGTGGGAGAACATCCAGCGTTGGCTGGACGACCGCTTCAAGGCGACCGGCCACGAGTCCCTGATCTTCCCCACCCTGATCCCGATGAACTTCATCACCAAGGAAGCCGATCACGTGGAAGGCTTCGCGCCGGAGCTGTTCACGGTGGACCGCATCGGCACCGAGGAACTGGCCGAGCCTTACGTGCTGCGCCCCACCTCGGAGACGATCATCGGGTACATGTGGAGCCAGTGGCTGGGCAGCTACCGCGACCTCCCCTTCCTGCACTATCAGTGGGGCAGCGTGTTCCGCGCGGAACTGCGGACGAAGGCTTTTTTGCGGACCTCCGAGTTCTACTGGCATGAGGGGCACACCGCGCACGCCAGCGAGGAGGAAGCCAGAGGAGAGGTGCGGCAAATCCTCGACCTCTACCACGAGTTCTGCCGCGACATCCTCGCGCTGCCGGTGGTGCGGGGTGAGAAGACAGCCAGCGAGCGTTTTGCCGGAGCAGTCGCCACCTACTCCATCGAGGGCATGATGCGCGACGGCAAGGCGCTACAATCGGGCACCTCGCACTACCTGGGGCAGAACTTCAGCCGGGCCTTCGACGTGAAGTTCCAGACGCGCGAGCAGCGCGAGGAGTACGCCTACACGACCAGTTGGGCGATCTCCAGCCGCATCATCGGCGCGATCATCATGACGCACGGCGACGACTTCGGCCTGATCATGCCGCCCCGCATCGCGCCCATCCAGGTGGTCGTGATCCCGGTGGGCCGCAAGGAGAACTTCGATCAGATGGTCGAGGAAGGCGAGAAGCTGGCCGCCGAGCTGCGCGCGCAGGGCATTCGCGTGAAGGTGGACAAACGCGAGGGCGTCACCAACGGCTTCAAGTACAACGACTGGGAACTCAAGGGCGTGCCCGTCCGCATCGAGATCGGCCCGCGCGATCTTGAGCAGGGCGTGGTGGTGGTCAAGAACCGCAACGCGGAGGAGAAGGAGACGCTGCCGCGCGAGGAGGCGATCAGCGGTATGGTGGCCCGCCTCGACGGCATCCACGACTGGCTGCTGAACCGTGCCACCGACTTCCTGCTGTCGCACACCGTCTCGGTGGACAGCTACGAGGACCTCAAGAACGCCATCGAACACGGCAACTGGGTCCGGGCCTTCCACTGCGGGAACGCCGAATGCGAGGCCCTGATCAAGGAGGACACCAAGGCCACCACCCGCAACATCCCCCTCGACGACGCCGAGTTCTTCAGCGAGCGCGAGGAGGGTGTCTGCGTGAAGTGCGGCCAGCCGAGCGCGTATGGCAAGCGGGTGATTTTCGGGCGGCAGTACTGAGAGGGTTGAGGAGTTAGGCGTTAGGCAATTCGGGTAGGCTCGGCCCATGAGCCTGTACTCCCCCGCCGAGGTTGCCGCGCAATACGCTACCGACCGCCACCTCCGGACCCGGATGGAAACGCACCGGCGGTACGGGGTCGGGCCGGACATTGAGCCGATGGTGGATGAACGGCTCGCCCTGCGGGGGGACGAGGCCCTGCTGGACGTGGGCACCGGCCCCGGCGACTTCCCTGGCCGCCTGCGCGCGGAGGGCCACCAGGGGCGCCTCGTCGGTGCGGACCTCTCGGCCGGGATGGTCGAACGGGCCAGGGGGGTTCATCCGGGGGTGGAGTTCGGGCAGGCGAGCGCCGACGCCCTCCCGTTTCCAGACGGGGCGTTCGAGGTCGTCACGGCGCGGCACATGCTTTACCACGTGCCGGACGTTCCGGCGGCGCTGGCCGAGTTCGTGCGTGTCCTGCGGCCCGACGGGCGTTTTCTGGCCGTGACCAACGCTTCGGGGTATATGGGCGAACTGTGGGAGATTGTGGCCGAAGTCGTCCCCGCTGAACCTGCGCTCGCCAGCCTGCTGGAGAGCCGCGCAGGGTCAGCGGTGTTCTCGGAGCGGAATGGAGAACGTCTGGTGCGCGACACTTTCGGGAATGCCCGCGTTGACTTCCTCGACAGTGCGCTCGTCTTTCCTGAACCCGGCCCGGTCCTGGCCTACCTGGAATCCATGACGGCACTCCAGCGCCTCACTGAAGATGACCGGAGGCGCGTTCGCGCTGCGTTGCGGCACGCCCTGGCCCCCCGGTTCCATGCGGGTGAGTGGCGGGTGTCCAAACGGGTGGCCTTCATCAGCGCCGTCCGCGAGGAGAGACAGCCAGATACACCCTCCGCCCCCCGCACGTTGCCGGAGCCAGGCACGTTCTATCCTGGGGAATGACCTTCTCACGGCGCCCACCACTACCAGCAGGCCGGAGGTTGCTGCTGGGCGCACTGCTGGGCCTGCTGGTGTGGGTGGTGGCACCGGGGGGATGGCCGCCGGTCGCACGGGTGTTGCTGGGCTGGTGTGCGCTCTGTGTCGTCTTGCTGAGCGGCATCTGGCCCTTGCTGCTGAGTGCCACGCCCGAACAGACGCGGGCACTCGCCACCCGCGAGGACGATACGCGAACGCAGGCGCTGCTGGTGACCGTGACGGCGTCGCTGATGAGCCTGCTGGGCGTGGGCTGGACGCTCTCGCTGGCCCACCGCAAGACCGGCGGCTGGCAACTGGACCTGCTGGCGCTGGCGGTCGTGACGACCGGGCTGTCGTGGCTGCTGCTGCACACCGAGTACACGCTGCACTACGCGCGGCGCTTCTATGCCGATGGGGGCAGAGGCGTGCTGTTCCCGGAAGGCGAGGGCCATCTGAAGGACCCGGATTACCGCGACTTTCTGTACCTGGGCCTGACCATCGGCATGACCTTTCAGGTCAGCGACACCAACGTGAACTCGCGGGCTATCCGCCGGTTGATCACGCAGCACGCCGCACTCTCCTACGTGTTCGGCACGGTGGTCGTGGCCCTGACCGTGAGCAGCGTGAGCAACCTGCTCGGGTGAGGCTCAGCGGTCACTCGCCAGCAGGTACACGCCTGCCAGCAGCACGACCAGGCCAACCCACCCGCGCCAGGTGTGCGGCTCGCGCAGGGCCAGCGCACTGAACAGGAAGATGAAGGCGAGACTGAGTCGGTCGAGCGCCGCCACGCCCGCCGTCGGCCCCACCCGCAATGCCGCGAAGTACGCCAGCCACGACCCCGCCCCGCTGAGGCCCGCCAGCGCGATAAAGAGCCAGGCCCGCGCGCTGATGTGCGTCTTCCCGCTGGCGAGCGCCCCCAGTTGCCCCGTTCCCAGGGCGACCGCGAGCATCACCAGCGCCATAATGACGGCCCGCAGGGTGGTGGCGAGCGTGGAATTGACGCCCTCCAGCCCCAGCTTGCCGAAGACCGTCACCCCCGCCCCACCGAGGGCAGCCAGTAGACCGAGGGCGATCCATTGCAGGTTATTCATGGGGGCATGATGCGCCCGGATAGGCCACCCGACCCTTTTCCCTGACCCCCAACTCCTTTACACTATGTCTGTGATCCGCTCTGCGCTTACCACCCGGGGACGCCTCGCCTAGCTTCGAGCTCGTGCGTGCGTCCCCGGCTGCGTGTGGCCGGGGCGTTTTCTTTTCCCGCAAGGAGTGACCGACATGACGAAACCCGAGATCGCCGAACCGCGCGCCGAGCGCTACAACCCCCACGCCATCGAGCCGAAATGGCAGGAAGCGTGGGAGCGCGAAGGGCTGTACACCTTCCATGAGGACCCCACCAAGACCAAGCACTACGCCCTGACGATGTTCCCGTACCCCTCGGGAAACCTGCATATCGGGCACTGGTACGCAAACGTCGCGCCGGACGCCCACGCGCGCTGGATGCGAATGCGCGGCTACAACGTCTTCTTTCCGATGGGCTTCGACGCTTTCGGCCTGCCCGCCGAGAACGCGGCGATCAAGCACGGCCTGAACCCGGCGACGTGGACGTACTCCAACATCAACCACATGCTGGGGCAGTTCCGGCGGATGGGGACCATGATCGACTGGAGCCGCCGCTTCGCCACCTGCGACCCCGAGTATTACCGCTGGAACCAGTGGTTCTTCACTGAGTTCTTCAAGCGCGGGCTGGCCTACAAGAAGGACGGGCTGGTGAACTGGTGCCCCAAGGACCAGACCGTGCTGGCGAACGAGCAGGTGGTGGACGGGCGCTGCGAACGCTGCGGCACGCCGGTCGAGCGGCGCAACCTGAGCCAGTGGTACCTGAAGATCACCGACTACGCCGAGGAACTGCTGGACTTCAGTGACACCGACATGCCCGAGCGCGTCAAGTTGATGCAGACGAACTGGATCGGCAAGTCAGTCGGCGCGGAGATCATCTTCGACACGCCCGCCGGGCCGGAGACGGTCTTCAGCACCCGGCCCGACACGCTGATGGGCGCGACCTTCCTGGTCCTGGCTCCCGAGCATCCCAAAGTCGCGGAGCTGACCACACCGGAGCAGGCCGAGGCCGTGCGCGCCTACGTGGAGGCGGCGGGCCGCAAGACCGACGTGGAGCGCCAGCAGGAGAGCGGGGAGAAGACCGGCGTCTTCACCGGGTCCTACGCCACCCACCCCGTCACCGGGCACCAGATTCCGATCTGGGTGGCGGATTACGTGCTGGTCACCTATGGCACCGGCTCCATCATGGCCGTGCCCGCCCACGACGAACGCGACTTCGACTTCGCGCGCAAGTTCGGGCTGGAGATCACGGAAGTGATCCGGCCGGAGGGTGGCGAGCCGATGGATACGGCGCAGGGGCCTTACGTGGGCGAGGGCGTCATCGTCCATTCCGGCGAGTTCGACGGGCTGCCGGGCGGCAAGGCCAGCATCGCGCAGATCACCGAGCGGCTGGAGGCGCTGGGCGTGGCGAAGGCGAAGACCACCTACCGCCTGCGCGACTGGCTGGTGTCGCGGCAGCGGTACTGGGGGACGCCCATTCCCATCGTCTACTGCCCGGAACACGGCGCGCAGCCCGTCCCCGAAGACCAACTGCCCGTGAAGCTGCCCGAAAACGTCGAGTTCACGCCCACCGGCCAGAGTCCGCTGAAGCTGGATAAGGCATGGATGCAGACCACCTGCCCGGTCTGCGGCGGCCCCGCCGAGCGCGACACCGACACCATGGACACCTTCGTGGATTCGAGCTGGTACATGTACCGCTACCTGTCGCCCCACGACGACCAGCAGCCCTTCGACCCCGCCCACGCCAACCTGCTGCCGGTCGATCTGTACACGGGCGGCATCGAACACGCGATCCTGCACCTGCTGTACAGCCGCTTCTGGACCAAGGTGATGCGCGACATGGGTCTGACGGTGCAGAACGAGCCGTTCGCGCACCTGCGCAACCAGGGCATGATCCTGGGCGAGGACGGCGAGAAGATGAGCAAGAGCCGCGGGAACGTGGTGGACCCCGACGACCTGGTACGCGAGTACGGCGCCGACACGGTGCGCGCCTACCTGATGTTCATCGCGCCCTGGGAACTGGGCGGCCCCTGGGACCCCAGCGGCATCAACGGACCCGCCAAGTGGTTGAGCCGCGTCTGGGCGCTGTACTTCGACGAGAAGGCCGCCGGGCCGGAGGAAAAAGTGACGGAAGGCGACCTGCGCTACGCCGTCCACTCCACGTTGAAAAAAGTCGGCGGCGACTACGAGCGCATGAGCTTCAACACCATCATCGCCGCGCTGATGGAGCTGACGAACACGCTGGTCAAGGCCAAGCGTTCCCCGGCTTTCGGCACGCCCGCCTGGGAGGAGGCGCTGGACATCTTCAACCGGATGCTGGCCCCGGTCGCGCCCTACATCGCGGAGGAAATCTGGATGGAGCGCGGCGGTGCAGAGAGCGTCCACCTGCAACCCTGGCCGCAGGTGGATGAGGCCGCCGCCGTCCGCGATACCGTGACCATCGGCGTGCAGGTGAGCGGCAAGGTGCGCGGCCAGGTCGAGATCAGCAAGACCGCCACCCAGGAAGAAGCCCTGGCCGCCGCCCGCGCGAATCCCGACGTGGCGAAGTTCACCGAGGGCAAGACGGTGGTGAAGGAGATTTACGTTCCTGGCAGGATCATCAATATCGTCGTGAAGTAGGCCCCACCCAAAAAAGGCCCTACCCTTGCCGATCTGGCGGGGTGGGGCCTTTTGGACACCCGTTATTTGGAGTAAATCTCAGCGACCGCACGCCAGCCGCCGGTGGGCGTCCGGACTTCGATGGTGCTCACCACGGGCAGGAACGTCAGGCTGGGCTGCGTGTCGCTGAGCGTGAAGCTGGAACTGATCCCACTGTCGAAATTGAACCGGAACGTCACGGACGTCTGTCCGGGCGCACGGGAGATGACGATCTGCTCCCCGACCCGCTCCACCGCCAGGGGGCTGTCTGCCGCCACGGTCACACCGATGCCGTAGCCGGGCGCCGGGGTCTGCTCTCCGGAAGCAGGCGGAAGGGTCGTGGCCTGCTGGCAGGCGGTCACCGTCAGCGCCAGCGTGAGGACGATCAGGGCACGCATGCCGCAGGGTTTCATTCCTGCCCCTTCTTTACTGTGAACTGGGCGCTGCTTCGTTTCCGGGAGGAGGGGTGATCCCGGGACATGAAGGCTCTACCGAATGTCAGGTCATACCGCTTCCGGATCATCCGTTGCGGTGCCTCTCCTCCTCTCTGTCACCGTTTTTCCTTCTCCCGCTACAAACAGCTCTACGAGTCCGGTGGGGTTCATCAGGTATGGAATAACTGGTGAACCAGGATTCTTTCACTCGTCGCCGCCCAGGGCACGCAGGAGGTCCAGAACATTCACCGAGGTCCGGGAGGACCTGCCCAAGACTGGCGCCCTCCGGTGTCGAGGCTGGGCAAGACGAAACCACCGCAACAGACCTGTCATCTGAACCTCCTCGTCTCTGGATGTGAAGGAGTTCATAGTATCCGGCGCCTCGCGGGGAGAACAGACGCGGCAGTGGGGGTACCCCCGATGCGGGGTCGCTTCTGCCCCGCAGTGGAGTGGAGGGCGGGACACCGGCAGACGAGGCGAACCCCCGCCGGGCGCGGGGGCAGGTGGGGCGGGCCGGTTTCAGTCGTTGCCGAGCGGCAGATGTTCCCGGGCCAGCTCCCGGTCCTCGCGGGTCAGCGAGAGGAACGCGAGCACCATCAGGAGCACGGTGACGGCGGCCATCACGAGGACGAGTTCCATGCCCCAGTGTGCGGGGGCCGCCTCCAGTCAGGGGTTAGGCCGCCTTTATGGAACCTGCAAGGGCGGTTGAGGGAATCTAGAGGGTGAGCTGTCCGGGGAACCGGAACCGTCGTGGGCGGTCGCCCTGGTACCGCGAACGGCGCCAGGGCCAGATGGATCATCGGCTGCGGCCCGTCCGGCCCCCGGCAGCGCCTCCCGCAACAGCCGGACCTGTTCGGCGTTCGCCTGAGCGTGGGTGTCATCGGTCATGACGGGCATGGTGACATGAGGCGCGCCTTCACGTTGCCGCATGTGCCAGAGCCCGCCGGGGAACCTCTGTCAGGAGGCGCCGGGGTCAGTTCAGGGGGGCACCCGGCCGGGGGGAGGCGTCGCCCGCATAGATGGCCGCCACGTCGCGCAGGAGGCGGCGGGCGAGCAGGGTCAGGTCGTCCTCGGAAACCCGGGCCAGGTGGAAGGTTCCGTCCGGCCCGTACTCGCCCACGAAGGCGCCCTCCTCGCGCCGCACGCGGACCAGCACCTCGCAGAGGCCGAGGCGCAGCCACGCGGCGTGCCAGCCCCCGGGGGGCGGGGGGCGCAGGCGAGCCTCGGGGTCGGGCGTGAGGTCCAGGGTGACGTTGTTGAGCGGCAGGCCGGGGCCGCTCGCGGTGCGGAGGGCATGGTAGAGCGCATTCAGAAAGGCCTCGCAGACGCGCTGCTCGGCCTGCCGCTCGCCCGCATGGCGGCGGACCACCGCTTGCAGCGCGTCGAAGTCATTCACGGCTTGTTCTTACCACGCCGCACCCCAGCCGCAAACCTGGCCCGCTATCCTGCGCGGCGTGAGTGTCCCCCCGCCCCGGTCCCGGCCCCTCCTGCTCCTCTCCAACGGCACGGCCGAGGACCTGATCGGCGCGCGGCTGCTGGGGCACCTGCCGGAACATGGGGGCAGTGAGGCCTGGGTGCTGCCGCTGGTGGGGGCGGGGCGGGCCTATGCGGCCGTGCCGGGCGTCACCCGGCTGGGCGCCGCGCTGGACCTGCCCAGCGGCGGGTTTCCGTTCGGGAGCCTGGAGAACCTGCGCGCCGACCTCCAAGCGGGCCTGGTGGGGGCCTCGCTGGGGCAGTGGCGGGACGCCGTGCGGGCGGCGCGCGGGGCGGGCGCGGTGGCCGTGGTGGGCGACGCCTACGCGCTGATGGTCGGGAGCCTGGCGGCGCGGCTGGCCGCCGTCCCGCTGATTCACGTGCAGCCGCTGCTCAGCGCGCATTACCTGGAGGGGCTGGGGGTGGGCGGGGCACTGCGCGAGCTGAACGCCCTGGGGGCCAACCTCCCGATGCCCTATGAGCTGCGGCTGGCGCGGGCGGCCCGGGCCGTCTTCGTGCGCGACGCGGCGACCGCCCGCTATTACGCGGCGCGGGGCGTGCGGGCACGCTGGGCCGGAAGTTTTGCGATGGACGTCCTCCCGCCGCCCGAACGCGACCTGTCCCCCCTGACCGGCGGGCGGCCCGTGCTGGCCCTGCTCCCCGGCTCCCGGGAGGACCACCGCGAGAGCCTGCCCCTGATGCTGCGCGCGGCGGCCCGCGTGCCGGAGGCGGCGGCGCTCGTCGCCTGGCCGCACGGCTGGGACGCCGTGACGCTGCCGGGCGGCTGGACCTTTCACGAGCAGGATGCTCAGACGGCCTGGGCCGTGGGAGAGGGGACCCACGTGACCCTGCTGCGCGGCGCATTCGGGGCCGTGGCGCGGGCCGCCGACGTGGCGGTCGGCACGTCGGGGACGGCCAACGAACAGCTCGCGGGCCTGGGGGTCCCCGTGGTGGCCTTCCCCACGCACGGCCCGCAGTTCACCCCCGGGTTCGCCCGCAGGCAGCGGCGGCTGCTGGGCGAGGCGCTGAGCATGGTGAACCCAGACCCGGCGGTCGTCGCGGCGGAAGTCGGGGCGCTCCTCACGGACGGCGCGCGGCGGGCGCGGGCGGCCCGGGCAGGCCTGGCGCGGGTCGGCCCGGCGGGGGCCTTGCCGGTGATCGCGGCAGAGATCAGGCAGCTGGCAGAAGGCTGATAAGGACTCCGATTGAAAGGTTTACTTGTAAACCTGAAAATCCGACCGGAGGGAGAAGGAGAAAAACGGGTTCCGGGCGTGGAGTTAACAAATCGGGAGAGCGCCGATTTGTTAACGAAACAGACGGAATCCGTATGAGGCGGCACCTGCGCCCTGCCCCTCATCCCCCGTAGCTCGTCCCCACCCGCCGCAGCCCCTCGCGCCACCCGATGCGGCGCGGGGGCAGGTCCCGCAGGAGGACGGGCGTGAGGCCGCGCTCCCGCAGGCCTGCCAGCAGCGCCTCCAGCAGTTCGGGCGTGACGGCGGGGCCGTCGTGCAGCAGCAGGACGCTGCCGGGGCGGACCCGGGCCAGCGTCCGCGCGGCCAGGTCAGCGGCGGGGGCGGGCGTCCAGTCGCGGCCTTCCACATCCCAGAGGGCCACCTGACGGCGGGCCAGGCGGGCCAGCAGCCGCGTGAAGGGGCTGTGGCCGCCGTAGGGAGGGCGGTACAGATGCGGGCCGGGTTCGGCGGCGCGCGGATGCCACTTCACCTGTGCCCACTCGCGCCAGGGAGGCAGGCGCAGGGCGTGGGTATGCCAGCGCCCGTGCGCCTCCAGGCCGTGCCCCGCCTCACGGAGCGCCCGCAGGTGGTCCGGCCAGCGCGCGGCGGCGGGTGCCGTGACGAAAAAGGTGGCGGGTGCGCCGTGCCGTGCCAGGACCGCCAGCAGGGCCGGGGTCCGCCCGCTGGGGCCGTCGTCGAAGGTCAGGGCGACGCTCCGGGTCCGGCCGTCCGCAGGCCCCAAAGCACCCCACCCGGCCGCGCGGCCCAGCACGTCCGCCAGCAGGGCGGCCAGGAGCGCCGCGCCCAGGGGAAGGAGCCACCCCCGCCGCATGGGATCAGGTGGGCTGCGCGCCCCGGCGGCCCGGAAAGGCGCGGCGGAACAGGACGTAGCCCGCGGCGGTGAGGAGAGCCAGGGCCGCACCGATCAGGAAGGGGCCGGACATTCCCAGGCGCTGAAAGGCGAAGGTGCCCACCAGCGGGCCAAGGGCGGTCCCGGCGTTCTCGACCGTCATCAGGACACCCCAGGCGGCGGGCCGCTCGCCTTCCGGCAGGGTGCCGGTGACCAGGGCCGCCCAGCCCGGCGCGATAAAGGCGTAGCCCAGCCCGGCAATCACCGCCAGCACGTACAGCACCCACACGGGCGGGGCGGCGGCGAACCCGGCCAGCGCCAGGCCGAGCAGCGCGAAGCCCAGCGTGACCGCCAGGCGGGCGCGGCCCCGGTCGGCCACCCGGCCGGTCAGCGGGAGACTGGCGTACGCCACCACGGCGCCCACCACCAGCACGGCCACCATCCCCCAGTAGTTCACGCCCAGGTGCGGCGCCAGGGTGAAGATCAGCGGCCCCAGCAGCGTCAGGGTCAGGGTCTGCATAAAGGCGGCGGGGAGCAGCGGCAGCAGGGCGCGCAGCGCGACCCGCCTGCGGGCCTCCGGGGCGGGGGACGGCGCGGGTTCCTCCTGCGGCTGGGCCGCCGGTCGGGGGCCGCGCACCGGCACCGCCAGGGCGGCGAGCACGGCCAGCGCCTGCACGGCCAGCGCGAGCAGGTAGGGCCAGCGGTCCGCCCGCCCCGCCACCGCGCCGAACAGCAGAAATCCGCCGCCCACCAGCGGCATCACCGTCAGGCTGACGAAGGTCAGCGCGCGGCCCTGGTAACCCGGGCGGGCGGCGTCGGCGGTCAGGTTCATGGTGCCGGGCCACATGGCCGAGAAGCCGATGCCGTGCACCACGGCGATCAGGATCAGCACCCCGACGTGGTGTGCCAGGGGCAGCAGCGTCAGCGCCGCGAGGCTCAGCAGCGCCCCCGCGAGCATCACCGGCCGCAGGCCGAAGCGGGCGATCAGCGCGCCCGCCGGGCTCCGCATCAGGGTGTCGGCGGCGAAGTGCGCCGTCCAGGCCGCGCCGACGGCGGTGAGGGGCAGACCCAGTTCGCGCGGACCCGCCTGCGGCAGATAGGCCGCGTACAGGCCGCTGCGCACGAACTCCGCGCAGGCCAGGGTCAGGGCGGCGGCGGCGACGCTTCCCAGCGTGCCGGGGCGCAGCGGCAGGGGGGGGAGGCGGCGGGTCATGCGGCCTGCCAACAGGTGCGCGGGTGGCGGGAGCCTGCTACCCTGGCGCGGTGCCGGACTTCACGGTTGTGATTCCCGCCCGCAACGAGGCGCAGTACCTGCCCCTGACGCTGCGCGCCCTGGAACGTCAGACTCTTGCTCCCACCGAGGTCCTCGTGGTGGACAACGCCAGCCGTGACGGGACGGCCAGCGTCGCGCGGGCCTGGGGCGCGCAGGTCGTGGCCTGCGAGGTCCGCGGCATCGCCCGGGCGCGGCAGGCGGGCCTGGAGGCCGCCCGGACCCCCTGGATCGCCTCGACCGACGCCGACTCGTTGCCCGCGCCCGACTGGCTGGCCCGGCTGAACGTGGCCGCCCAGCAACACCCGGGCCGGGTCGCCCTCTACGGCCCGATGCGCTTCTGCGGCGTCTCGCGGCCCCTGATGACCCTCTCGGAGCTGGGCTACGGCACCTTCCTGCACGCCTGCGAGCTGGCGGGCCGCCCCAACCTGGCCGGGGCGAACATGGCCTTTTCCCGGCAGGCGGCGGCCCTGGCGGGCGGCTACCCCGACGTGGAAGCCTATGAGGACGTGCTGCTGGGGCAGGCCCTCGCGCAGCTGGGAGAGGTGGCCTATGTCCCCGGCGCGCTGGTCGAGACGAGCGCCCGGCGGCTGGAGGGGGGCTGGCTGCCTTTCTTGTGGCGGCACGCGCTGAATCTCAGCGGTCATACGCGAGGGTATTTCGAGGACTAGCCGCCTCGGCCGGAAAGGGAACCTCGCGCGGCACGCCCAGCACGCCCGCGTACACGTCCAGCACCCGCTCGGCCACCCCGCCCGGTGTCCAGGCGGTGCCGAAGCTGCGCGCCCCCTCCGAGAGCCGACGCCACAGCATCCCGTCACCGAGGATGGCCCGCGCGTGGCGCGTCAGGGCGGCCACGTCGCCCGGCGCGACCAGATAGCCGCTCTTCCCCTGCGCCACGCCGCTCAGCGTCCCCCGCGCCCCCACCGCGACCACCGGCACGCCCATCAGTTGCGCCTCCTGGAGGACCAGCCCCTGCGTCTCGGTGTCGCTGGCAAACAGGAACAGTTCGGCCAGGCGGTAGTACGCGCCGATCTCGGTCCAGGGTTTCACGCCCAGGAAGGTCACGCGGTCCGCGATCCCCAGACGCTCGGTGTGCCGGACCAGATGCTCCCGCTCCGGCCCCTCCCCCAGAATCACCAGATGCGCGTCCGGCAACTGCGCCAGCGTGTCCAGCACCAGATCGAAGCGTTTCTCACGCGCCAGCCGTCCGACCGTCAGCAGGCGGCGGGTCCCGGCGGGCCAGGGGGTATCCACCGGGGGCGCCGAGCGCAGCACCTCCGGCTCGACGCTGGTGGGAATCACGACCGGGTTGCGGACGCCCATCTCGTGGGTCACGTCCAGCATGGCGGCGGTGGGCGTGATCACCGCGTCGGCGCGGCGGTAGTACAGGCCCATCAGGCGGGTGACCACCCGCGTCTGCTTTTGCAGCAGCGTCAGGCCGGGGACGTAGTGGGTATAGGCCTCGATATGGGTGTGGTAGGTGGCGACGTGCGGCACATCCCATTTGCGCGCCAGCCGCGCGCCCGCCAGCCCCAGCGTGAGGGGCGTGTGGGTGTGGATCAGGTCGTACTTCTGCTCGAAGTCCTTGCGCGTCGGCCAGGCCAGGCGGTAGGTCGGCAGGAACACGTAGCGGACGCTGGGTGCGCGGCGCACATCCGGGCGGGTGTCCTGCTGCTCCGGAAAGAAGGGGGCGACCACGTCCACGTGATGCCCCCGCGCGCGCAGCTCGTCGCTCAAGAGGCCCACGCTGGTCACGATCCCATTCTGATCCGGCAGGAAGGTATCCGTGAACAGCCCGATGCGGAGGGGCTTCATGCTGCTCGCCTGCACGGTGCGTGGGGAAAGGAAAGCTGAAGCATCACTAGACAGGAGCATACGACGCCGGACATGAGAGGCGTGCCGGGTGGGATCAGGGGAGCCGGGGGAAGGGCGCCGCGCCCCCCTCATGCGCGAGCCGCTACAGTCAGGCCATGTCCGTTCCGCGTTCCCCCGCCCGGCCCCTCTGGCCGCTCCTGACCCGCGCCGGGGCCTTCGGGACCCTGCATGGCGGCCATCCCGGCGCCCCCCACCTGGGCCTGACGGTCCCGGTCCTGACGGCGGCCGACCTCGGGGAAGCCCTGGCGGCCCTCGCCCAGGCGCAGGTCCGGGCCACGCTGCTGGTGCCCCCCGCCCTGGCCCGGCAGGTGCCGGATGAAGTGCGGGCCGCCGCGCAGGCCGGACATGAGATCGCCGGGTGGGGCGTCCCCACCGACCTCCCGCTGCTGGAGGTCACGGCGGGCCAGCCCGTCACCGCCTGGGGACTGGCCGGGGCCGACCTCACCCGCGCCCACCTCGCCCGGCTGGCGGCGCGGGGCGTGCGGCCGCTCCCCCTCCCCTCGCCCACCCCGGAGCCGGGGCTGACGCTGCAGGTGCTGCCCGGTGACCTCGGCCGCGTCCTGCCGCGTCTGAAGGACCTGGGCTACCGTCCGGTGCCCGCGCGTGACCTGCCGGACCTGCGGCCCGCCGTACCCCGCGACCTGCTGCTGCACCTGTACCGCCGCCTGGTGGACGACCGTTTCGAGCGGGCGCACGGCGTCACACCCCTCACCGAGCGCGCCGACGCCGTGATGCGGGTGGCGGCGCGGCCTGCTGCGGCACCGCTGCCCCTCCCGCCCGGCACGCCTGTTGCCGAACTGCACCTGCACAGCCCGCGTCTGGTGGGCCTGACCACAAGAGGCGCCTTGACCGCGTACCGGGCCTACCAGCGTTCGCTGCGCGACGTGGCCCGCGCCCTGCGTGAGCGGCCCGAGCTGCAAGGCGCGCAGGCGGTGTTCGCCGTCACCCTCTTTCACGGGCCGCTGGAGCAGAGCGGCTTCACGCTGGTGCCCCTGCCCCCGCTGCGGGCGCGGGTGTACGGGTGGGGCTTCCGCCTGATGCGCTTGGTGTACGGGACGACGAATACGCCCTCCGAGACGGAACCCAGGCTGGCCTGGATGGAGCGGGAAGCGTTTTTGAGGCGGCATGGGTGAGGAGGGAAGCTTCCGGGCGGAGTTGACAGGCAACAGAAAGGGAAAGGAGCACTGTGAGCACGTTCTGGTCTACGACAGTGACGGAACTGATGGAGGTATTCCGCGAAGCACTGATAGCCTTGATCCCGGCATTGGAACGCGCCCGGATCGCCTGGCGTTCGCCGGAGGCATACGACGACTGGGATGCTATTGCCGAGACGTTGTTTGAGCAGATCGTGGTGAACTCCATCCGGCACGGATTGGCCGAGGATTATCAGGAAGTTCGCCTCAACCGGTGGGGTTTAAAGATTGGCCTGGACTGGATAGAGGTCGTGCCACAAGGAGGGGCGGCTGGGCACCGACTGGCCGTTGTGGCATTTGAGACGCGGCAAGCGCCGTTCGACATGATTCTGGCGGAAGTGTTGGACGAGACGGACGTTCCTCTTCAGGAAGATGCCGTGGAGATACCTTTTGAAGGAGCGCGCTTTTACTTTCACTGGCGATCCGGACGAGAGGGGGGGCAGGTGATCGAAGACCTCGTCGTGCAACTCTAATGTGACCATGAGCTGCTCAGGCACATCCGCCTCAGGCCTGAATGGAGCCGCAGCCTGCGCAGGAGGAAACGGTTCGCCACGTTGGCCTGCTCCCTCCAAATCCCCGCAAATTCACCCAAAATGGCGAGCGGGGAAAGGAAGCTCAAACCCCCTCGTATACTGCACCCCACCCTCACCCCGGCAACGTAAACGTCAGCCTTGTCCCCCGCCCCGGTTCGCTCTCCACACCCAGTTCGCCGCCCGCGAGCGTGACCCGCTCGCGCAGGCCGATCAGCCCCAGATGTCCGGCCTGGGCGCGGGCCTGGGCCTGATCAGTGGTGAAGCCCTGGCCGTCGTCGGTGATGGCGACCCGCACGCCCCCCTCCTCGAAGGCGACGCGGATGGCGGCGCTGCGGGCGCGGGCGTGCTTGTCCACGTTGGTGAGGGCTTCTTGCGCGAGGCGGAACACGGTGAGTTCGAGGGCGGGCGCGAGGCGGCGCTCGGAACCGCTGACCTCCAGCCGGGTTTCGGTCTGCGCCTGGCCCGCGAGCCATTCCAGCGCGGGCAGCAGGCCCAGGTCGTCGAGCACGCTGGGACGCAGGTTGCGCGCAAAGCGGCGCACGCTCTCGATGGCGGCGTTCAGGTCGCCCAGGATGTCGTCGGCGCGGGCACGCTGCGGGCCGTCCAGGTCTCGGGCCAGACGGGCAACGCGCCGGGAGGTGGCGATCAGCACCTGGGCTGTGTCGTCGTGCAGCTCGCGGCTGATGCGGCGGCGCTCTTCCTCCTGCGCCTGGGTGAAGAGGGTGAGGTAGCTCCGCAGCTCGCTCTGACGGCTGGTGGCGGCCTCCAGCGCCTGCCCCCGGCGCTGAATCTCGGCGGCGAGCGTCTGGAGTTCCGAGAGGTCGCGCGCAACGGCCAGGACGCTCTGGGGGACCCCGGCCTGCCGCATGGCGCTCAGGCGCACCTCCAGCCGGTAGGGACCGATCTCGATCTCGGTGCGGCCCCCGGCGGCGTGGGTGTTCACGGCGTCCCAGGCGGCGTGCAGGGCGCCCCGGGTGGCGGGCGTGGGCAGGGTCAGCAGGTTAGCGCCGATCAGCGGCCCGGTCAGGGGTTCCAGCAGGCGGGTCGCGGCGGGGTTCGCGTAGGTGATGGTCCCGGCGGGGTCCGCGCTCAGGATCAGGTCGTGGGCGCCCTCCGCGAGCTGGCGATAACGGGCCTCCTGGCGGGCCAGGGCCGAGAGGAGCCGCTCGCGGGTCAGCGTCAGCGCCATCTGGTCGGCCACACTGCGCGCCAGCCCCAGCACACGGTCACTGGGCGCCTCCGTGCCCGGATCGTCCGCATACAGGAAGCCGAGGAGGTGGTCGGGACCATCCCCGCCCGGGTCACCGCGCAGGGGCACGATCAGCGCGCTTCCGGCGACCGGCAGGGCGTGGCGGCGCGTGAGGGGCCGGGGACCCCGCCCGAGTTGCGCGAGCAGCGACGCGAGTTCGGAGGGGCCGGGCGCGTGCAGGTTGAAGGTGGCGCAACGGGTCATTTGCCCGTCCTCACCCATTAAGGCGATCAGGCCGCGCCCGGCGTTCAGGGCCAGCGTGGCCAGGCGCGCGGCTTCCGCGAGCGCGGGGTCACTCTGGTCCTCGCCCAGCAACCGCCCGACGTTCAGCAGCACGGCGGCCTCGCGTTCGCGGCGCAGTTCCTCCTCGTACAGCCGCGCGTTCTCGATGGCCAGGGACGCCTGGGCGGCGAACACCTCGGTGAGCGCGAGGTCGTCCTCGCCCAGCGGCAGGGGGTCTTTCCAGTAGAGCGTGAGCGCCCCGAACACCCCGGCGCGTGTCCCCAGCGGCAGGCCGACCACGCCCCGGTACGGGTAACGGCCCTGCGCCAGCAGTTGCCGGGTGTAGCGGCTCCCTCCGCCCAGATGCTCGCGGGTCAGGTCGTGGGCGACCACGATCTCGCGCCGCTCCACCGCGCGCCCGGTCACGCCCGCGCCCACCTTGGCCCGCACCCGCAGCACGTAGTCGTTGGGCAGGCCCACCGCGTTGCGGATGGTCAGGGTCCGCCCGTCGGGTTGCAGCTCGTACACGCCCGCCGCGTCGGTCCCGAAAAGCGCCGTGGCCCGCTCCAGCAGCCGGGA
Source organism: Deinococcus metallilatus (assembly GCF_004758605.1). Lineage (NCBI taxonomy): Bacteria > Thermotogati > Deinococcota > Deinococci > Deinococcales > Deinococcaceae > Deinococcus > Deinococcus metallilatus. Next base: position 908,708 of record NZ_CP038512.1, on the reverse strand, counting down.
GAGGGTGTCGCGCAGGTGCAGGCTGCCCGCCAGCGCCGCCCCCGCCTCGCGCAGCGCCTCGGCGGCCTCACGCTTGCGAGTCTCGGTGCTGTACAGCCGGGCATTGTCGATGGCGAGCGACGCCTGCTCGGCCAGGGCCAGCACCAGCCAGGTGTCGTCCTCGCTGGCCCGCGCGCCCGGCGAACGGCTGTCCACGTACAGCACCCCCAGCGGGCGGCCCCGCGCGCTCAGCGGGGCGATCAGCGCCACCTCGGGGTCCAGTTCGGCCAGGCCCGCCGCCAGGGGCGTCCCGGCATCGCGTGTCCGCTCGTACAGGATCACCTCACCGCGCTCCACCAGTTGCCCGAACGACACCGGGCCGACGGCGATCCCGCCCGTGAACGCCTCGTCGAAGCCGTGCGTGAAGACTTCCCCAGTCCGCGCCCCGGCCTCCCCCACCTCGCTGAACAGGCCCACGAAAGCCCGGCCGAAGCCCAGCGCGAGCGCGGCGCTCTCGGCGGTGGCGGTCAGCACCTCGGGGAGATTCAGGCTGCCCCCCAGCCGCCGCACCAGTTGCTCGACCGTCTCCGCCACCCGCCCGCGGCCCCGCCGCACCTCGCGCGCCTGCACACCCTCCAGTGCCAGCGTCAGCAGCGGCGTGAGGCCCGAGAGCGCCTCCACCCCCTCCGGGTCCGCCCCCACGAATTCCAGCACCCCCCCGCCAAAGGGCAGGCAGGCCAGCATCCCCTCCGCCACCGGCTGCCCCTGCGCCAGCGCCCGCGCCGCCACGGTCCCGTCACTCAGCCCCAGCCCCCGGCCCTCCTCGCCCACCGCCACCAGCGACCCGCCCACCACCGCCCACACCTGCACCCCATGCGCCCGCACCGTCTTGCAGGCGAACTCCGCCAGCGCCCGCCCGAACGCCCGCACGGTCAGCGCGGCGCTCAGTTCGGAGGGGAAGGGGGGGAGGGTCATAGCAAAGGACGGGACGGGTCAGAGGGCATGACGCAGCCAATCGAACCAGATTAAAGCGTTTTCCGCCGAGAGGATGGAATTGACGCTCCAACCCGGCTGCTGGTCAAGGACAAAGACCGAAGACCTGAAGGTCACATCGCACGGGGAGGAGGAAAGGTGCCGGGCAAAACGTGGCTGTGGGAGGCTCTGCCCGTTCACTCCCTCTGCAAGCAGCTCTGCGAGTCCCAGCCTCTCGCGGTGCGAGCTGTACCAGTCCCCCCTCAAGGGGGAGGGGCAAAAACACCGTGTTCATCGCCTTCTTCAACAGGGTGAGAAATAGAGTCGGCACCCAGCCCCGCAACGGGGAGAAGCAAAAGGCTGCCCACACGCCCCTTTTTCCAAAATGCGGCTGCCGTTGCTTCTGCGCTTCCATCTTTTCAAACTCTGGAGCGGACGGCCCATACGCACCTTCCCACTTCACATTCCAGGCAGCCGAGCCGTTCGGGCAGCAGGCCCGAGGCCTTCCAAGTCAACGGGCAGAGCGTCGAGGCCGGACACGTCAACGGTCAACACAAACCCGCCGCTCCAGGGAACCTCTCTTGCCCAGCGCAGCGCCGCTCCCCCCTGCCCCCGGCGGGGGTAGGGGGGCTGGGGGGGTGGGGGCCAACCGAAGCAAGATGCCCCGCCCCTCAACCCAGACCCCGCCTTCACAGCGTCTTCGGATCGATCCACCCCCGCTTGATCCCGTACAGCACCGCTTCCGTCCGGCTCCCCACCCCCAGCTTGGAAAAGATGTTGGCGAGGTGGACCTGCACCGTGCGCGGGCTGATGTCGAGGTCGCGGGCGATCTCCTTGTTCGTCCGGCCCGTGGCGGCCACGCGCAGCACCTCCAACTCGCGGGGGCTGAGGGCGTCCTCGGGAGGGGTGGGGGTCTGGTGGGTGCTGAAGCGTTCCAGCACCTTGCGGGCGACGGAGGGATGCAGCGCACTCTCCCCGGCGGCGACCGCCCGCACCGCACCCAGCAGGTCGTCCTCGCTGGCGTTTTTCAGCAGGTACCCGGCCGCGCCCGCTTCCAGCAACGCGAAGACGTAGGCGTCGTCGTCGTAGCTGGTCAGCACCAGCACGCCCACGCCGGGCCGCTCGGCCTTGATGGCCCGGGTCGCCTCGATGCCGTTCATGCCGGGCATGGACACGTCCATCAGGATCACGTCGGGCGTGAGCGAGCGGGCCTTGAGGATCGCCTCCTCGCCGCTCTCGGCCTCACCGACCACGCGCAGGTCCTCCTCCCCCTCGAGCAGCTCGCGGGTGCCCTTGCGGACGACCGGGTGGTCATCCACCAGGAGGAGCGTGATGGGCCGCGTGTGGGCGGGCAGCGTGTCGGTGACGTCGTCCATGCCCGCAGGATACGCGCTGGCGGGGGCGTGCCGGGGCAACGGAAAAGGCCGCCCCACGTGGGAAGGCGGCCTTGACGGAGAAGGGTTCAGCTCTTGCTGAGGGCTTTCCAGAGCGTGCCGGTCCCGAAATTGCTGAAGGAGAGCATCGGGTTGTAGGTGTCGGCGCTGAAGCCCTGGAGGTTGTCGCGGTACGGGCGGATGCCGGGGTTGCTGGGCATCAGGATGTAGTAGGCCTGATCCTTGGCGCGTTCGGCGATCTGGGTGTAGAGCTGGTTGCGGCGCTGGGCGTCGCTGGTGCTGCGCGCCTCGTTGATCCAGGTGTCAATCTGCGGGTCGGTGAAGCCCACGCGCGGGTGGTAGTAGCCCTGGCTGCTGTAGAAGGTGCTCACGAAGTTGTCCGGGTCAGCGTAGTCGGGCGACCAGCCGGTCATGACCATCGATTCGCGGCCCTTGTTGGCGCCTTGCAGAATCTCGCTCCACTGCTTGGGCTGGATGTTCACGCGGAACTTGGGGTTGAGCGACTCGATATTCTTCTTCAGGATTTCCATCGCGGTCTGCGCGGCCACGCTGCCCGCACGGTAGGTGGCGTTCACTGTGAAGCCGTTCTTCCAGACCTGCCCGCCCCAGGCCTTCTGGAAGGCGGCCTTGGCGGCGTTCAGGTCGAACTGCGGCGCGGCCAGGTCCTTGTTGTAGCCGGGGAAGTTGTCCGGCAACAGGAAGTTGCGCGGCTGGCCCATGCCGCCCTGCACCTGCTTGATGTAGGTCGGCACGTCGAACGACGCCACGAAGCCCCGGCGCACGTCGGGGTCGCTGAAGAAGTTGGCGGGGATGCCCTGCCCGTCGAGCTTGCCGCTGCCCAGGCGATCCTTGGCCTGGATGTTCTCGTTCATCGCGATGCCGAAGGCGCTGATGTCCGGCAGGTTGTCCACGATGGACACGCCCGGCTTACCCTTGAGCTGCTCCTCGATGTTCGCGCGGGTCCCGGCCTCGATCAGATCGGCGTCACCCCGCAAAAAGGCCTGCTGGCGGGCGGCCAGTTCGTCCACCTTCTGGAGCACCACGTTCTTGAGCGCGGGCTTGTCGCCCCAGTAGCCGTCAAAGGCCACCGCGCGGAAGGTGTTGGCGTCCTTGCTCGCGAAGCGGTAGGCGCCGGTGCCGCTGGGATCACGCGAGAGCGGGCTGTCGGTCAGGTCCTTGCCGACGGCGGCCTTCCAGGTGGCCTCGGTGCCGTCCCACTCCCCGATCTTCTTGGCGTGCTCGCTGTCCACGATGCCCTGGCCGCTGTAGGCCAGCTTGGCGAGGAAGGCGGGGTCGGGCTTGGGCAACGTGAAGACCAGCGTCTCGCCGTCGCACTTCACGGCGTTCGCGATCTTGTCCCAGGTGATCGACTTGTCGTCGTTGGCGTTTTGGGGAGTCCCCAGCAGGCTTTCCGAGAGGAACCAGTTGCCGCTCTGGCTGGTGTTGGTCACCAGGTTGCGGCGGAAGGTGTACTCGGCGTCCGCGCACTTGAAGGGATTGCCGGAGTGGAACTTCACGCCGTCGCGCAGCGTGAAGCGGTAGGTCTTGCCCCCGTCACTCATCTCCCACTTGGTGGCGAGCAGCGGCTCCAGTTCGCTGAGGCTGTTGCCCTTGTAGGTCACCAGCGTCTCGTAGAGGTTCTCGACGATCTGGCCGCTGCCGGTGTCGTAGCTGGTGCCGGGGTCCAGGGTCGGGATATCGGCGCTTTCCTGCACGACCAACGTGCTCTTGGCGCCGTTATCGGCGTTGCGACCACTACAGGCGGCCAGGGTGAGGGCCAGGGTGGCGAGCGCCAGGGCGCGGGTAGAAACTCCAAACTTCATGTTCACTCCTGTGAGTTGAGAAAACCAGGCGAATTCCCAGAAGGGGCCAGCGGGGAGGCATGGCCCCGGACGGACAAAGCAGACGTGGGCCGCCCTCGCGGGCGTCAGGCCATCAGGCTAGAGCCGGATCGTGAGTGTTCCCTTGCCCTTCGCTGAAGAAGGTCGGGGAACGGTTCAGGCGACGGTCAGCCGCCCGGCTGCCGGGGACAGCGCCGCTGCTTTCAGGCCGCAGGATGCCTGACGAGCCCGATGTTAACGCAAGATCGCCGCCGCGCCCAGAACCGCCGTTGGGGGGATTGAGAGGCCCCCCACACCCATCTTGAGTGTCCTGGTGTAAGGTTTCCTAATGACTTCAGACGCCCTCCCAGCTTCCTTCCTGCTGCGCGGCACGGCGGCGGGCGGCACCCTGCGCTTCGTGGGGATCGACGCCACGCAGATCGTCGAGGAAGCCCGCCTCCGCCACCACCTCAGCAAGACCGCGACCGCCGCCCTGGGCCGCGCGCTGGCCGCCAGCGCCCTGCTCGCCGTGGTGCTGGGCAAGAAGAGTGACAGCCGGGTGACCCTGCGCCTTCAGGGGGACGGCCCCATCGGCTGGATCGTCGCCGAGGGCAGCGCCGACGGCCTGCTGCGCGGTTACGTGCGCCAGCCCGGCGCGGACCTGCCCATCCGCGCGAGCGACGGCAAGCTGGACGTGCGCGGCCTCGTCGGCACCGACGGCGAACTGGCCGTGACGCGGCTTCTGGACAACGGCGAACCGTACACCGGCAGCGTGCGGCTGGTCAGCGGCGAGATCGCGGAGGACGTGAGCACCTATCTGGGCGTGTCCGAACAGATTCCCAACGCCGTGCTGCTGGGCGTGTACGAGGAAGGCGGCCGGGTCCACCGCGCCGGGGGGCTGCTGGTCCAGGCGATGCCCGGCGTGACGGACGCGACCCTGGCCCGGCTGGAAGCCAATATCCGGGGGATGGGGCAGCTCACCGACCATCTACGGCGGGGCAGCCTGCTGGAAACCATGCAGACGGCGGCGGCGGGGCTGGACCTGGTCCTCGCGCCGGAGGCCCAGCCCGCCCGTTTCCAGTGCCGCTGCTCGCGCGGGCGGGCGCTGGAGAGCCTGCGCTTTTTCGCCCCCGCCGAACGCCAGGAGATGATGGACGAGGGCGGCCAGGAGGTCATCTGCCACTGGTGCGGCGAGCATTACCAGATCGAGCCCGACGAGATCGCGGGCCTGGACGCCCAGCGCGAGCGCGCGCAGGCCTGACGGCGGGCCTGCTCCGGCCGCCTGGCGTTTAGCAGGCCCGCGCCATTCTTGAACAGCAGCACGGTGGCCGCCTCCCCGTCATGCGTCAGGTGGCGGAGGCGCCGCCGGATGAAAGAACTCCCTAGAACCAGGAGGGGAACCGGGCCACCTTCGCCGCGGCCGTGAGGATAATGACCCCATGAGACGACCGATGCTCGCGGCGATCCTGGTGCTGGTGGGCCTGGGGCTGGGCGCCACCCTCCTGCGGGATCAGGTGCCCCTCTCGGGGGCGCAGAACAGTCCGGCGGCCAGCAGCCCGGTCCGTGCGGAGGCTGGGGCGCTGCTGCAAAATGAGCAGAACACGGTGGACATCGTGCGGCGCTACGAGCCGGGGCTGGTGTACATCAACACCGAGCAGCAGGTGGTGCAGCCCAATCCGATGGGCTGGATGTTCGGCGGCCAGGATCAGACGCAGGTGCAGCAGGGCGTAGGCAGCGGCTTTTTCGTGAACGCGCAGGGCGACATCCTGACCAATTACCACGTGGTCGCGGGCGAGAGCGGCCAGGGCCCGGCTCCCCGCATCCGTGTGCGCGTCCTGAACCGGCAGCAGAGCGTGCCCGCCCACGTGGTCGGCCTCGCGCCGCAGTACGACCTGGCGCTGATCCGCCCCGAGGGGCTGGACAAGAGCCTGATCAAGCCGATCCCGCTGGGGGACAGTGACACCCTCAAGCCGGGGCAGAAAGCGATTGCGATGGGTGCCCCCTTCGGGCTGGATTTCAGCGTCACCGAAGGCATCGTGAGCAGCACGGCGCGGCAGATTCCCATCGGGTTCTCGCAGAGCGGCACGGGCGAGGGCATCACCCAGAAGGCGATCCAGACCGACGCCGCCATCAACCCCGGCAACAGCGGCGGGCCGCTGCTCGATTCGGGGGGGCGCGTGATCGGCATCAATACGCAGATTCTCTCGCCAGCGGGCGCCGCGACCGGCGTGGGCCAGAACGCGGGCGTGGGTTTCGCCATCCCGATCAACGCGGCGAAAAACCTGCTGCCTCGGCTCCAGCAGGCCAGGGGCGGCGTCGTGGCCGCGCCCCGGCTGGGGATCGTGGCGGGCCTGGTCGTCCAGGGACCGGGGCAGCCCGTCCCGGTGGGCCTCAGCGCCCTGACCACCCAGGGCAAGCGGGAACTGGGCCTGCCCGAGACGGGGCTGGTGGTGGGCCAGGTGGCGCCGAACACGCCCGCCGCACAGGCCGGACTGCGCGGCGGCAACCAGACGCAGACATTCCAGGGGGGCCGCATCGCGCTGGGCGGCGACGTGATCACGGCGGCGGACGGTCAGCCGGTGGACGGCATCGAGGATCTCCAGTCCGTCCTGATCAACAAAAAGCCGGGAGACAGCGTGACGCTGCATGTCGTGCGGGGGAACCAGGCCCGTGACGTGAAGGTGACGCTGAACAACGCCTCCTTCCAGTGAACGGCGCGGCGCAGACCCCGGGAGAGCGGGTCTGGGAACAGCTCCGGCTGGAGGACCGCACCTGGCTGGCTGGCCTCGCGCGGGCAGCCGGGCCGGGCGCGCGGGTGGCCCTGGTCGGCGGCGCCGTGCGCGACGCGCTGCTGGGAGAGACACCCTCGGACCTCGACGTGGTCGTGGAGGGGGCGGACGTGGGCACGCTGGCGGCGGACACCGGCCTCCCCGGCCTGGTCCACCCGGCCTTCGGGAACGCCACCGTGACCCTGCCGGACAGGCGGCACGCGGACCTGGTGCGGGCGCGGCGGGAGAGCTACCCGGTGCCCGGCGGCAATCCCGTCCCGGCCCCCGGCACCCTGGAAGACGACCTGCGGCGGCGTGACTTCGGGCTGAACGCGCTGGCGCTGCTGGTCAGTCCGGACGGCCGCCTGACCCTGCTCGACGAGGTGGGCGGCCTGGAGGACCTGCGGGCGCGGACGCTGCGGCCCCTGCATCCGCACTCGCTGCACGAGGACGCCAGCCGCCTGGTCCGCGGGGCACGGCTGGCCGGACGGCTGGGCCTGACCCCTCACCCCGAGTTGCGGCGGCAGGTGCCCGGCGCGCTGGAGATGGCCGACCGCACGCCCCGCCTGCACGCCGAACTGCGCCTGCTGCTCGACGAGCCGAGGCCGGGCCGGGCTGCCCGGGTGTTGGAGGAGTGGGGCGCGGGCGCCCTGCTGCCCGCCGGGGCTGTGGAACGGCTGGAAGCCCTGGACGTCCGGCAGGACACCGGACAACGGGTTCTGGCACCTGCCTATGCCGCCGCATTGCTCTCCGCCGCCCCCGACCCCGCCGCGCTGGCTGACCGTCTGGGGCTGGGGGAGAAGCCGGGGGCGCTGCTGGCCCGCGCGCGCTCGGATGCACCCGCCGCGCCCGGCAGCGCGGAAGCCGTCCTGCGTGCCCTGCTGCGCCCGGAGGCCTATCCGGTCCTGACCGGACGGGACGTGGTGGCGCTCGGCGTGCCGCCCGGTCCGGCGGTGGGGCAGGCCCTCGCGCATCTGGCGGCGCTGCGGCGGGCGGGGCAGGTCCGCAGCCGGGAGGGGGAGCAGGCCGCCCTGCGAACGTACCTCGCGGCCAGAACTTGACCCCACGTCCCTTAGAATGCCGGGAACATGCGCCCCAATTCCCTTTTCGGCAATCCCAACCTCATTTTCCTTATCCTTATCGTCCTCCTGGCGCTCTCCTCCCGTCAAGGGCTGATCAATCTTGTCTTCACCAACCCGGTCGCGTTCGTGATCATCGCGGTGGCGCTCGCGTTTTCTCTCACGGTCCACGAGTTCGCGCACGCCTGGACCGCCGACCGTCTGGGGGACCCCACACCCCGCCGTTACGGGCGCGTCACCCTCAATCCCCTCCGGCACCTCGACCCCTTCGGCACGCTGCTGCTGCTGCTCATAGGCTTCGGGTTCGCGCGGCCGGTGCCGATCAATCCGAACAATCTGGGGCGCTGGGGCACATTCTGGGTGGCGGCGGCCGGGCCGATCAGCAATCTCCTGCTCGCCTTTGTGACCGCCGTGCTGCTGCGGGTGCTGCCGCCCAGCCAGATCACCGACCTCGTGCTGCTGTATGTCCTGAGCATCAACGTCGTGCTGGCCGTCTTCAACCTGATCCCGATCCCGCTGCTGGACGGCAGCCGTATCCTGGGCGCCCTGGTGCCGTCCCTGGGGCGCAGCCTCGCGCAGTTCGAGGCCCAGCCCTACAGCTTCCTGATCGTGATGGCCTTTATCTACCTGGCGCGCGGCCCTATCGGCACCCTCATCGGCAACGTGCAGAACTGGGTGCTGGGGACGGTCGGGATAGGGCTGTAGGAACCGGGCCGCCCAAAGAACCCCCGGCACGAGGTCGGGGGTCTTGTCTTTCGGCCAGGCCGGAAACGCGGCGGGGGCGCATGAGAGGCTCAAGGATCAGGTGCGGAGCAGTCGGATGAACGGTGGCAGGAGCTTGACCACACCGAGGCCAGCAGCGATAGCTACGGCCCACTCGGTCACGCCTTCCGTCTGAAGTCGAAACCGTTTGGTTGCGCGCTTCTTGTGGATTGGAAGACGCACCCGCCTTTCCGGGCGTGATGTTGCGAGCATTGCACCCTTCCTCTTTTGGAGGTTCTACCCCACTTGTCATGCAGCCGTCCGAAGACGGACACGGCCTATCTCCAGAATATGGCCGTGTCAATTAGCAGGCTGTCGGACAGAAATAAGGGCCAAACATTTATATAAGAACCCAACTACCGCAAATAAAACATCATCGCCACATGTGCGCCGGTGCCGCCCAAAACGAACAGGTGCCAGATTTCATGGAACCCGAACACGCCGGGCCGGGGATTCCAGCGCCGGGTGCCGTAGATCACCGCACCAATGGAATACAGGACGCCTCCGGCCGCCAGCCAGAAGATCGCAGGCGGGGGCAGATTGCGCGCGAGTTGCGGCAGGAAGGCGAGGGCCAGCCAGCCCATGCCCAGATACAGGAGCGTGCTGATCCAGCGGGGCAGGCGCATGGTCAGCACCTTCAGCAGGATGCCCGCCCCGGCGATCCCCCAGACCACCCACAGCACCACGTCCCGCCACACGCCCTCCAGGCCGTAGTACGCGACCGGCGTGTAGCTGCCCGCGATCAGCAGGAAAATGCCCGCGTGATCGAGCTTCCGCAGCCACAGCAGCCCGCGCTCCCCCACATGGAAAGAGTGATAACTGGCGCTGGCCGCGTACAGGCCCACCATGCTCAGGCCGAACACCAGGAAAGGCCACAGGTGCAGTCCCCGTGCCGCCGCCCACCACAGCAGCGGCCCCAGCACGATCAGGGCCGCCGCCGCCCCGCCCCAGTGGGTCAGGGCGTTCACGGGTTCACGGGGGGCGGTCAGGAGACGCTTCACAGCAGACAGGGTAGTGGGTTGTGGGGGGTGGGAAGTGGGGGTTGGGACGCAGTACGTGGTGCGCGGGACGCGGTGGAACATCTTTTCCCGCGTCCCGCGCACCGCTTCCCGCCTTACCTCCCCCCGTAATTCGGCGCTTCCTTCGTGATCGTGACCCCGTGCGGGTGGCTCTCGATCAGGCTGGCCCCGGTGATGCGGACGAACTGGGCGGTGTCGCGCAGGGTTTGCAGGTCCGGGGCGCCGCAGTAACCCATGCTGCTCCGCAGGCCGCCGACGAACTGGTAGATCACCTCGCCCGCCGTGCCCTTGTAGGCGACGATGCCCTCGATGCCCTCGGGGACGAATTTGCGGCTGCCGGTCTGGAAGTAGCGGTCGCTCGACCCCTGGTCCATCGCGCCCAGGCTGCCCATGCCCCGGTAGCTCTTGTAGCGGCGGCCGTCGCGCAGCACGACCTCGCCGGGGGCCTCGTCGGTCCCGGCCAACATGCTGCCCATCATCACGGCGCTGGCCCCGGCGGCAATCGCCTTGGGCACGTCACCGGTCTGCTTGATGCCGCCGTCGGCAATCACGGGAATCCCGGCCTCCAGCGCGGCGGCGCTGGCCTCGAAGATGGCGGTGATCTGCGGGACGCCGACGCCGGTGACGACGCGGGTGGTGCAGATGCTGTTGTGAACGACCGCGTTGTCCGCGATGAAGCTGTGGGTGGGGCAATCCACCTCGATATCGTAGACGGGCAGGCTGAGGTTCAGCTCGCGCCGGGAAAGCGGCTTGACCACACCGTAATCGGGAAGTTGCCGGGCCGCGTGCGACACGCTCAGGCGGGCACGGTAGGAATCGAGCAATTCACCCTTCACCCCCTGAAGGCCGCCGACATTGCCGGGTTCGACGGACATGTTAGGCAGGCTCCCCTCGGTCAGGTGACACAGCAGGCCGAACAGCTCCAGCAGTTCCCGCGAGGTGTTCACGAAGCACTGGCGGCCATCGGCAGCCAGGTAGCCGTCACTGTCGAGCAAGCCGTCCTTCAGGCCGCGCAGGTAGTCGGGATTCTTCACCAGATAGGCGTGGGGCAGGTGCTTGTGCTGCCGCTTGCCGAACTGCGCGAGGAGCCGCGCCCAGGGCAGCGAGTACAGGTGCAGATGGATGACGTTCCCCACCCGCTCCCGCTTGAGGGCGAGTCCCGTGACCCGTTCCACGGCGCCGCTGAGTTTGTCGGCAATGTCTGTTTCCTCGTGTGAGAAGTACCAGTCCACGCGCCCGACCTCCGAGCCGGTGCGCGTCTCGCTGCCGTTGTGGTTCAAGAAGGCGTGTCCGTCCCCCAGGAATGTACCGAAGAGGTAGCCGAGGTCGTAACTCTCTCGGATGCAGGTGTTCGCCCGGCGCTCCAGCAGCTCCTGCCGCACGGCAAAGTCGCCCAGGTTGATCTCCAACACGTCGGGCAGCTCGAAGTGCAACTGGCGGGGCATCAGGAACACGTCGCCGTCCGCCTCACCCACCTGCTTCCAGCGCAGCTTGCTCTCACCCAGGCGGGTGGGGCGCGCGAGCGTGGCGGCGTAGCCCTTGGAGGCCACCGTTTCCGCACTCACGGTGCTGAGGGCGCCCACCCAGAACCGGTGGTCCGGCGTGACCACCGTCTCGCGTGGAGAATGAACATGCCGCACCGCCATCACCTCGCGGACGCCGGTACACCACGAATTGACGACCGTCACGGGCCGCCCGTGCATGTTCAGCACCCGGTCACCGACCTTCACGTCCTCGATGTTCTTGTAGTACCCGCCCGCCATCAGCACGCGGGTTCCGGCGGCAAAGCAGCCCGGCCCGATGCCCACCTTCACCGCGTCCGCCCCCGCCGCGATCAGGTCCCTTGCCCCGGCCCGGGTGGCGATGTTGCCCGCGATCACGTCCACGTCGAAATGCTCCTTCACACGCGCCAGCGCGTTCAGGATGCCCTGGCTGTGGCCGTGCGCGCTGTCGAGCACCAGCACGTCGGCCCCGGCGGCCACGAGTGCCCCGGCGCGGTCCATCAGGTCGGCTGAGACGCCGATGGCGGCGGCCACCCGCAACCTTCCCAGGTCGTCCTTCGCGGCGCGGGGGTACTTCACGCGCTTGGTGAGGTCCTTGATGGTGATCAGGCCCTTGAGGAACCCGGCCTCGTCGGTCACCAGCAGTTTCTCGATGCGGTGACGCTTGAAGATGGCCTGCGCCGTCTCCAGCGTGGTGCCGACCGGCACGGTCACCAGGTTCTCGCGGGTCATCACCTCACTCACCGGCGTGGCGAGGTCCTCGACGAAGCGCATGTCGCGGTTGGTGATGATGCCCAGCAGCTTCCCGGCGGGGTCGGTGACCGGCACGCCGCTGATCCGGTACTCCGCCATCAGGCGGTCGGCGTCTTGCACCGTGGCCGTGGGCGGGAGGGTGATGGGGTCCACGATCATGCCGCTCTCGCTGCGCTTGACCTTGCGGACCATCTCGGCCTGCGCGTCGATGGGCATGTTCTTGTGCAGGACGCCGATACCGCCCTCGCGGGCCATCGCGACCGCCATGTTCGTCTCGGTCACGGTGTCCATCGCCGCCGACACGAAGGGGATGTTCAGGCGGACGCGGCGGGTGAGCTGCGTGCCCACCTCGACCTCGTGGGGCAAGACGGTAGAGTGGCGGGGCAGGAGCAGCACGTCGTCGAAGGTGATGCCTTCCTGGCCGAACTTGTAGGCGAAACGGTCTTCATGTGCCGTGGGAGCAGCGGCGGGCGTCGCGGGAGCACTCATGCACCGCAGTTTACGCGCGCTTGATGGACGGCCGGTAAGCCCCGTCCGGCGCGCCCGGCCGCCTTCCCCCTTGCACGCCTGGAAAACGCATGCTAGATTCTCCCTCGCCCTTCAGGGGGTCCACATCGGGGTCGTAGCTCAGCTGGGAGAGCGCGTCGTTCGCAATGACGAGGTCAGGGGTTCGATCCCCCTCGACTCCACCACAAAAAAGCCCGCCACACGCTGGCGGGTGCTTTTTTTGGCCTGCGGCTGGTGGCGGGTGGCCTGCGGCGGGAGGGAAGTTCCCCCTTCACAGACCACCCCAGCCGGGGTTACAGGCCCCCGTTCCTCCTGACCAGGGCCGGGAACTCGGGCTGCGCCACCAGCGGCGTGAGGGCGGGCACGTTCACCGGGAAGGTGAGGGTGCGCCCGGCGAGGGTGAGGGTGACACCCGCCGGGGCGCGGCGCGCGGCCAGCTTCGCCCCGGGCAGGTCGGCCAGCGCGGCGAGCGGCACAAAGGCGGCCCGGTTCACGTACCGCACCGGCACCGCCTGAGCGCCGCCCGCGCTACCCGCCGCAGGCAGCGTGAGGGTCGCGGTGCGGGGCGTGAGCAGGCTGATGGGGGCGCCCAGCGCGCCCGCGACGTCCGAGAGCGGCAGGTATACCTGCCCGTCCAGCGCCCGCGCCCCCTGCCCGGCGGCCTGCGCGTACTGGTCGGGTGTGCGGGTCGGGGCGGGGGGGGTCACCGGAGCGGGGGCAGCGGGCGTGGTGGGCTGGGCCGGGGCCGTGGGGGCAGGCGGCGCAGGCTGGGGCGCGGGCCGCTGGGCCAGCACGGCCGAGGCAGCGGCCCGCTTGGCGGCGGTGCGGGTGGCTGCTTCCTGGGTGTTCAGGACCCGGCCCCACCCGGCAGGCACGTTCCGGAAGCTGGTCCAGGGACCGTCCGCCAGGGGCGGCTGCTTCTGGACGGCGCTCAGGCCGCCGCCCTCGGTGGTGAAGTACAGGGTGCCCTGGTCGCTCACGGCGACGTTCGTGTCGATCTTCTTGCCGGTGCTGATCTTCCAGAGGGTCTGCCCGGCCTTGCCGATGGCGTGGACGGTGCCGTTCAGGTCGGGCACGATCACGCTGCCGTCGCTGAGTTCGGCCGCCGCCGCCGCGACCGGCGCCCCGGCCTTGTAGACCCACTCGTCCTCGCCGGTGGGGTTGATCGCGTACACGTTGCCGTCGTAGCTGCCCACCACCACCAGGTCGCCGCTGGTCACGATGGGGCTGGCGTTCACGAACAGCCCGGTGGGCCGCACCCAGCGCTGGGTGCCATCCGGCGCGACCGAGTAGATGCGGCGGTCGCTGGACCCGAAGTAGATGTTGCCCTGCCGGTCCAGGGCCGGGCTGCTGAACACCAGCGAGGCGGCCCGGAAGGCCCACTTCAGTTTCCCGTCGGGCGTGAGCGCGTGCAGCAGGTTGTTCTGCGCCCCGAAGTAGATGGTGCCGTCGGCGGCAATCGCGGGACTGCTGAAGACCGGCGCGCCGACCTTGTAGGTCCACAGCACCTGCCCCTGCGGACTCAGCGCGTAGACGGTGCCGCCCGCCGTCGCCACGATCACGCTGCCGTCGGCGCGCAGGGCGGGGCTGGCAAAGATGTCCCCGTCCAGCTTGGTCTTCCAGAGCAGCTGGCCCGCCGGGTCGAGCGCGTAGAGCTGGTCGTCGTAGGAGGCGGCAATCACCGTGCCCTGCGGCGTGACCAGCGGCTCGGCGCGGCCGATGTCACCGGTCGCGTAGTTCCACTTCTCGACGCCGCGCGCGTCGGTGCGGTGGATGCGCGCGTCGCTCCCGACAAAGACCAGATCACCGCTGTCCGCGATGGCCACGCTGGACAGCACCTTCAGGTCCTTGAACCAGGTGACCTGCGGCGCGGTCTGGGCACCGGCCTTCATGAGAGCCAGAGGCAGAAAGATAAATGAGTAGCCGAAGATTTTCCTCATGTGAAGGTAAGCTCCTTTACAGTCCCTTTAAAGGGCGTGGGGCGAATGGACGGCTGCAAGGGTAGCGTCCTAAGATGCGATTGGTTATGAAAAAGATTCTCATGCTGACCGCGTTCGCGCTCGCTGGCCTCGCCGCCGCGCAGGACACCACCACGCCCTCCACCACTCCGCCCTCCACCACGCCGCCCGCCGACACCAGCACCTCGACCGGTACCAGCACCACGACTGGCACGAGCACCACGACGACCAGCACCACCACGACCACCGGCACGACCATGCAGGACATGAACATGGTGAACCCCGCCACCCTGAGCGCCGCCGACAACTTCACCCGCGCCCAGGAATTCGCGGTGCAGGCCGACGTGGCCTACCCGGTGCCCTTCTACGACCGCACCCTCTGGAAGGCGGCCGTGGACTCGGCCTACTACGCCGCCAACATGGACCAGGGCAACCGCGACTACCAGGCCTACCTGGCGCAGCTCTACACCAAGACCCAGTGGTGGATCAACGCCTACAACGCCTGGAACCGCCTGGGCGACCTGACCGATCAGGAGAAGCAGTGGGCGTCCCTCAGCGCCGCCAAGCTCGCCTACATCGCCCTCCAGCGCGGCGACAAGCAGACGGCCCGCATGTACGTGGAAAAGGGCATGAGCTGGGCCGACAGCGCCAGCCTCCAGGCCATCATGAAGCGCCTCTGAGTGAACGCTTCAGCTCCAGTGGCGCCCTCGCTCCCGGGGGCGCTTTTCTCATGCTGAGACTCATGGGGCATACGTTGCCGCGCCGCTCTACACTCAGTTCATGCGCGCGCTGGTGATCTCGGACACGCACGGCCTGCTGCGCCCGGAAGTGCTGTCCCTGGCGCGGGAGGCGGACGCCACGCTGCACGCGGGCGATGTGGGCCAGCCGGAGGTGCTGGAGGCCCTGCGCGCCGCCACCCCCGGTCCCGTCTATGCCGTGCGCGGCAACGTGGACCGTACGCCGCCCCTCTCCGACCTGCCGGAAACGCTGCTGGTGGAGCTGGGGGGCGTGTGGGTGTACCTCCTGCACGACCTGCACGGCCTGGACCTCTCGCCGGAGGCGGCGGGGATTCGGGTGGTCATCAGCGGCCACACCCACGCGCCGAGGCTGGAGGAACGGGGCGGCGTGACCTTCCTGAATCCCGGCTCGGTGGGGCCGCGCCGCTTCCGGCTGCCGGTGGCGTGTGCCTGGCTGCACCTGAAAGGCGGCGGGGTGCGCACCGAGTCACTCACCCTGTTGCGCTGAGGCCGCAGTGCGGGCGGCAGGGCGGTGGTAGCCTCCGGGCATGACCGCACCTGACCTCGCGCTCACCCGCGTCCACGGCACGCTGCATGCCCTCCAGGTGCCCATCCCCTACCCGATGAAGACCGTGACGGTCCTGATCGACACGGGCGGTCCCGTCACGCTGATCGACACGGCGCTCGACACACCCGAGGCGAGGGGGGCCATCGAGGACGGCCTCGCGGCGCTGGGCCTGCACTGGCCGGATGTGGAGCGGGTGATCATCACGCACCACCACCCGGACCACTACGGGCTGGCGGGCGTGGTGGAGGAACGCAGCGGCGCGGCGGTGCAGATGCTCGACGTGGAGATCGGGCGCGGCGAACGCTACTGGCACCTGTGGGAGGAGTGGCTCCCGGGCCACACCAAGCACATGCAGGACCACGGCCTGCCGCGCGAACTCGTCGAGACGCTGGGGCAGGAAAGCCGCCGCACCCGCGCCCGCGTTCACCCCGCCAGCCGCGTCGAGCCGCTGCGCGAGGGACAGATGGTCCCGCTGGCGGGGAGCGATTGGGAGGTGCTATGGCTCCCCGGCCACGCCGACGGGCACCTGGGCCTCTGGAACGAGGCAGAGAGCCTCCTGATCGCCGGGGACGCCATCCTGCCGCGCATCAGCCCGAACGTGGGCCTCTACGCCTACACCCGTCCCGATCCACTGGGCGACTACCTCCAGACGCTCGGCAAGCTGGAGGCGCTGAACCCGGCCCGCGCGGTGGTCGGACACCACGGCCCCGTCATGGACGGTGTGCAGGCCCGCGCCCGGCAACTGCGCGACCACCACCACGAGCGGCTGGACTTCATCCGGGCGGAGGCGACCCGTCAGCCGCGTCACGCCTACGACCTCTCGCTGGCCATGTTCCCGCGCGACCTGAACACCGCCGGGCGGCGCTTCGCCCTGGCCGAGACGCTCGCGCACGCCGAGCACCTGCACCTGCTGGGGCAACTGGCGCGCACCTGGCAGGGAGAGGCCTGGGTGTACCACGGCTGACCAGGCGCTCCCCGGCCTCCAGGTGCGTCCCCGGCGGTTCGCCCGCGGCCCGCGGTCTATACTCGCCGGTATGACGGCCTCGCAAACGGAACTTCAGCGCATCGTGAGTGCCCTCCAGGCGAGCGGCATGACCGTGGAGACGGTCGAGGACGGCGCGCTTGTCCGCAACGGCGAGAACCGCGTCGCGCTCTTTGCCGAAGCTGACCCCCAGGGCGGCGTGATCGTCCGCCTGCATCTCGACCTCGACCTGTACGTCGAGGAGGACGCCCTGCCCGACATCCTGATGGGCATGAACCTGCTGAACCAGGGCCTCGACTACGGCGCCCTGAACCTCGACCCGGTGGACGACGAGGACCTGGGCGAGGACGCGCCCCTGACCTTTGCCGTGCTGGGCCGCGCCGTGCTGTGGCTGCGCGACCTCGGCGCGGCCGAACTGGAGAGGTTGCGCGAACACCTGCGCCGCTTCGAGGCCGAGGTGACCGAGGCGGTCGAGCGGACGCTGCACGGGAGCAAGGGCCTGAGCGCGTAGGGCCGGGTCGCGTTCGGCAAGGTGGTCACCTGCCCCACCTGAATCCGGAGCTTCGCTCCTCGGTGGCATTCATGCCCCTGACGGCGGGCCAACCCTTAAGTGACTGTGGGCGGGCTGGGCTTCTGATGGGGCGGTGGAGTTGGAAGGTGTTCCCCCCACCGGGGGCAGTGGGAGCTTTCCACTGCGCTCGGCAAAGGGAGACTCGTTGAGCGGCGGCTTTGTGTTGGACAGTGACGGTTCCTGCCTGGAACGTGTTGATTTCTACCGGGCGGCTGCGGGCCTACAGCCCGAAAGCTCTTCTGCTCTGCCTGCACACTTGCAAGGTGGAACCTGTCCATCCCCTCCAGAATTTTGAAAAGACAAAAGATAGGGGAGCTTCGGCTTGGAACTTACGCGATTGGGCAGGAGAGCGTGTAGGACGGTGCTTTTTACCCCTCCCCCTTGAGGGGGGACTGGTACAGCTCGCACCGCGAGAGGCTGGGACTCGCAGAGCTGCTTGCAGAGGGGGTGAACAGGCAGAGCCTCCCAGCCCCACGTTTTCTCAACTCCCCAATATTCCGATCCAGAGTTTCGCGTAAGTCCTGAGGACGAAAGACAGGGGAGCTTCAGCTCCGCGCAGACCCAGGGCGGGGAGGCGGCACCAAAGCGGACCTCCCCTCTTCTGGGAAGCGTGTGCGGATTCCTAATGCCGGGCCGCACGCCAGCGGTAGGCTACAGGCCACATCCTTCCTGTTGGTGCTGCGTCCAGTCGTCTGCCCCATGAGCCGGGATTCTTTCCCCCCGCAGTTGCGGGAAATCGCCAGGAGGAGACCATGCCGACCCGTTCCCGTCAGGTTCGCCGTCCCAGTGCCGCGCATTTCACCCTGTTCAGCCGGGGCCGGGTGTACGGCGTGTTCGATTCGTTGAGTGACGTGCAACAGTGTATGGCCCGGTTGCTGGAGCAGGGGCTGGGTGAACAGGCCGTGCAGATCATCGTGGGGGAGGAGGGCCAGCAGGCCCTGGACGTGGAGGGTCATGGCCTGTGGGGCCGGTTCCTGCGGCTGATGCAGGGCATGACCGACGAGCGGCCCCACATCGAGCAGTACGTCCATGCCCTCAGCCGGGGCGAGGTCGTGCTGAGCGTGGACCTGACAGGTTATCCCGGGGGCGCGGCGGCAGTCGCGGAAGCCTTCCGGGAAAGCCACGCCCACTTCGTGAACCATTATGGTCCCTGGGTGGTCGAGCCGTTGAACGCCTGAGAGAGCAAAGCAGAGGGGCCGGGGCAGCCACACCCCGGCCCTTCCCGTTCTGCCCTCTGCTCTTACCGCCGGTCCTTCAGCGGCACGTAATGCTGGTTCACCTTGCCGGTGTAGAGCGCGTCGGGCCGCAGCAGGCGGTTGTCGCGGGTGTACTCGATGACGGAAGCGCACCAGCCGCTGACGCGGGCCAGGGCGAAGATCGGCGTGAAGTATTCCTTCTTGATGCCCAGGTCGCTGTAGACGGTGCCGCTGTAGAAGTCCACGTTGGGGTAGATGCCCTTGGCGCCCATGCGGTCCACCACGAGCTTCTCGATGGTTTCGAGGATCTGGTAGTAGGTGCTCTTGCCTTCCTTGTTGGCGACGTGTTCGGCGTAGTCGCGCAGGACGCGCGAGCGGGGGTCGAAGTACTTGTAGACGCGGTGCCCGACGCCCATGATCTTTTCCTTGTTGTCGAGCTTCTTGGTGATGTAGGCCTCGGCGCGGTCGGGGGTGCCGACCTCGTCGAGCATGTCCATCACGGCCTCGTTGGCGCCGCCGTGCAGCGGTCCCTTGAGCGCCCCGATGGCGCTGGTCATGCAGGAGTACATGTCGCTGAGGGTGCTGGCGGTGGCAATCGCGGTGAAGGTGCTGGCGTTCATGCCGTGGTCGGCGTGCAGCACCAGCGCGATGTCGAAGAGCCGGGCCTGCTCGGCCGTGGGTTCCTTGCCGGTCAGCATGTACAGGAAGTTCCCGGCGTGCGTGAGGTCCATGCGCGGCGCGACCGGCTCCTGGCCTTCCTGGGCGCGGGCAATCGCGGCAATGACGGTGGCGAACTGCGCGATCAGGCGGATCGAGATGGCGCGGCGGCCCGCCTCGCTGATGTCCTCCGCCTGGGGATCGAGCAGGCCCAGGTAGGAGACGGCGGTGCGCAGCGCCTGCATCGGGTGAATGCCCCGGGGCATGGCCGTGATCACGTCCAGCAGTTGCTGCGGCACGGCGCGGTTGGCCTTGAGATCGGCGTCGAATTTGGCGAGTTCCTCGGCGGTGGGCAGCTCGCCGTCGAGCAGCGCCAGGGACAGTTCCTCGAAGGAGCTGTTCTCGGCCCACTCCTGAATCGGGATGCCGAGGTGCGTCAGGATGCCTTCCGACCCGTTGATGAACGTCAGTTTGGTCTCGGTGAAGAGGACGCCTTCCAGGCCCTTGGCGATGTCGGTCATGATGCGTTCACCATACCACCGGGCTGTCACGCGCCAAATCTGCCTGCGGCCACGTTCCCGTAACGGTGACAGCCACCCGCAGCGGGCAACCTACAATGCCCGCCATGTCAGGTTCCGCCGCCCCCGTGACGCTCGCCCTCGATACCGCCACCCCCTTCCTGACCCTGGCGCTGGCCTGGCCAGGCGGCGGGGTGCAGTCCTCAGAGGAGGTGGGCCGCGCCCATGCCGAACGCCTCGCGGACGCGGCCCGGACACTCTTTGACGGCGCGGGCCTGCCCTTCCGGGCGGACCGGATCGTGATCGGGACCGGGCCGGGGTCATATACGGGTGTGCGGGTCGGCGCGAGCTACGCCCTGGGGCTGGGGCGGGCCTGGGGCGCGGAGGTGCTCGGCGTGCCCACCCTGGAGGCGCTGGTGCGCGGCCCCGAAGGCACCGTGCCGGAAGGTGAGGTGGCGGTGTCGCTGGATGCCCGGCGCGGCAACGTCTACGGCGCCGTGTACGAGGTCCGGGGGGGCGTGGTCAAGCGAGTGGTTCACGCCCCGGAAAAGCGGCCCCTGGAGGAGTTCGAGGCGCTGGCGGCGGGCCTCCCCCACCACCGCGACGTGCCCCCGGACGGCCTCGCGTTGCTGCGGGCCGGACTGGCGCACGGGACGGGGACATGGGCGCTGGCGTACCTGTAGAACGCCGCCCGGGGGACAGGCCGGGACGGCGTTCTGCGGGGGATGGGGAGGGAGAGACGGGGCGGGCGGCCCGCCGTCAGGGAGTTACAGGGTTCCGCCGATCCCGGTCAGGTTCTGCCCCGCCGCCACCGACAACGCCGCCAGCGTTTCCAGCACGTTGTCCTGCGCTTGGAGGCGGCTGTACTGTGCCTGCTTCAGCGCCAGTTGCGACTGTTGCAGGTCCACGGCGCTGATCGTGCCGCTGCGGAGGCGGGCGGCGTCCTGGTTGTAGGTCTTCAGGGCGGCGGCCTCGCGGCTGGCGGCGACCTTGAGCTGCTCTGCGGCGTTCTGGGCCGTCTGGTAGGCCGACGAGAGGGCGTTGCCCGCGTTCTTCTGCGCGGCGTCGAGCGTGCGCTGCGCGTTGGCGAGAGCGGTCCGGGCGTCACCCAGGGTGCGGGCGGGCGTGAAGTCGTTGTCCGCGAGCTTCACGTTCAGTTGCGCGGCGGCCAGGTCGTTCTGCGCGCCCACCACGCTGCTGAGGTTGTCGTCCAGCCCCGAGCGGAGCTGCGTCAGCGTGCTCTTGAGGGTGGGCAGCGTGGTGAGGCCCGCCGCGCGCACGCCTGCCGGGAGGCCGGTCAGGCTCGCCAGCTTGGCCGAGGCGAGGTTCACCTGCGCGCGGGCGTCCGCGAGGGCCTGGGTGCTCCCGGCCAGGGTGTTCTGCGCCTTCTGCACGTCGAGGGGCGTGGCGTTGCTCACGCTGAGCTTGACCTGCGCGACCTGCACGGCCTTCTGGTCCACCTGCGTCTGGAGGGTCTGGAGTTCCACGTTCTCCTGGGCCTCCAGCAGCGCCGTGTAGGCGTTCACGGCGCTTTGCAGCGTGGCGAGGCGCGCGGCGCGCAGGCCCACGGTGGCGAGCGTCTGCCCGTTCTGCGCGGCGAGCTTCGCGGCGGCGAGCATGCTGGGGTCCGCCTGCGCGGCGCGGTTGGCCGCGGTCGCCTTGTCCAGATTCGCCTGGGCGGTCCGCACGTCGGTGCCGTTCGTGAGGGCCGCCTGCACCGCCTGGCTGACGGTGACGGCGGTCTGCGCGGCGGCCGTGGGGACGAGCAGGGCCAGGCCCAGGGCGAGGGTCAGGGTGGGCGTGCGGTTCACGGTGAACATTACGGGGAGCCTCCGGCGGCGTTCTGAAGCTGAATGAGGGCGGTCTGGGCGCTGGCGCGGGCCTGCACCAGATTCCGCTCGGCCTGGGCCAGATCGATCTGGGCGCTGGTCACGTCGTCGGCGGTGCCCGTTCCGGCCTTCAGCCGGGCCTGCGCCGCGCTGAGGGCCGCCTGCGCCACCTCCACCTGGGTCTGACGGGACTGGAGGGTGACCAGGGCAGTCTGGGCGCTACTGTACAGCGTGCGGACGTTCAGTTCGGCGTTCTGCTGCGTGACGTTCAGCGTGAGCTGCGTCTGGGTGACGTTCGCCTGCGCGGCGGAAATCTGGGCGCGCAGGGCGGGCGAGTACACCACGTAGCTGCCGCTGACGCTGGCGACCACGCGGCTGCTGCTCGCGCCCGCACTGCCGCCCGAGGTGCCCAGGGGCAGCGCGTACCCCACCGCCGCGTTGCCGCCCTTGAGGTCCAGGCTGGCGCTCAGGCCGCCGCTGCTGGCGGGGCCGTAGCGCAGGCTGGCGGTCAGGTCGGGCAGCCGGGCGTCGCGCTGCTGCTGCTCCAGGGTTTCCTGGGCGGCGGCGAGGTTGTTCTGGGCCTCGACCACATCCGCCGTGTTCGTGCGGGCGCGGGTGACCAGGGCGTTCAGGTCCGGCAGGGTGTACGTGCTGGCGGGCGCGGTGGTGAAGGTGACGCCGGTGAGGTTGCGGTTCAGCACCGCCGCCAGGCTCAGGCGGGCGACTTCCAGGCTGCTCTGCGCCTCCAGCAGCGCCGCCTGGGCGAGCTGCACGTTCGCCTGGGCGCTCAGCACGCTCTCCTGGGTGGCGTTGTTCTGCGCGCGCTGCGTCCGCGCGATCTCCAGTTGCCGCTGGCGCAACGCGAGCGTTTGCGTGGCGAGGGTCACGTCCCGCTGCGCGACCACCGCCGCGAGGTACTGCTGATACACGTTCAGCCGCGCGCTGGCCTGCGCCTGGGCCAGCCGGGCCTGCGCCAGCGCCAGGCTGCGCTGTGCCGTCCGCAGGCTGGCCTGCCCGCTCGACCAGGGCAGCAGACCCAGGCTGGCCTGCACGCCCGCGCTGCCCCCCAGGCTGCTCGCGCTGGCACTGGTCGTGCCGTCCACCGCGGTGGTGGTGGAACCGCCCGTATAGCTGGCATTCCCCGTCACGCTGACGCTGAGGCCCAGCGCACTCTGGGCCGCGTTCAGGTTCTGCTGCGCGACCTGCACACTCAGTTGCGCCTGCGTGACACTGGGCGCCTGCGCCAGTTGCGCGAGGGCGGCCTGCAGGGTCAGGGTGGCCGTCGGTGTCGTCTGCGCTGCCGTCGTCTGGGCCGCTGTCGCCTGGGCCTGGGCGCCGCCCGCACCCAGCAGCAGCGCGAGCGTCAGCGCCCAGGGGGCGGGGAAGGCGAGGGGGGGACTGGTCATGGCGTCTACACTGCCGCCCGCCCGCGAACGCCCGGCGAACCTTTTTTGAAGATTTGTCGAAGACGGGCGGGGCGGCGGGAGAACCGCACTCAGACGGACCCTGGCGATAGAATGCCCGTCCGTGACGGTGTGGCCGCGTTCGCAGAACCTTCGCCGGGCACGCCTACCATACGGGCATGAGCGCCCTGATCCTGATCGTCGAGGACGAACCGCAACTGGCGGAGGTGCTGGAAGCCTACGCGCGGCAGGAGGGCTACCGCACCGAGCGCGCGGGGGACGGCCTCACGGCGCTGACCGTCTACCGCGCCGCCCACCCCGACCTGATCCTGCTGGACGTGATGCTGCCGGGCCGGGGGGGCCTGGACGTGCTGAAGACCGTCCGCAGCGACGGCCCCACCCCCGTGATCCTGGTCACGGCCCGCGCCGAGGAAACCGACCAGATCGTGGGGCTGGAACTCGGGGCCGACGACTACGTGGTCAAGCCCTTCCGCCCGCGCGAGGTGATGGCGCGGGTCAAGGCGGTGCTGCGGCGGGTCCACGCCCCCCAGGACGACCTGGAGCGCCCGCTGCGGGTGGGGCCGCTGGAGGTGGACCGCCGCGCCGCCCGCGTCCGCGTGAACGGCCAGCCGCTGAACCTGACCCCGGCCGAGTTCCGGCTGCTGGCCCATCTCGCGCAGGTGCCGGGGCGGGCCTGCACCCGCGAGGAACTGCTGGCCGCCGCCCTGCCCGAAAGCGACGCGCTGGAGCGGGTGGTGGACGCCCACCTCGCCAGCGTGCGGCGCAAACTCGACGCCGCGCGGGCGGGACAACTGCTGCACACGGTGCGCGGGGTGGGCTACCGGCTGGAGGCGGCCCCTTGACCCCGTCCCGGCCGCCTTCCTCTGGCGGGTGGCGCACGCCCAGCCTGGCGGTGACCCTGCTGCTCACCATGCTGCTGGTCGTGGGCCTGGCGGTGGGCGGCATGTTCCTGTTCTCGAATCTCGCCGTCCGGCGCGAGGTCGCGCGGCTACCCCCCGAGGTGCAGGCCTACCTGCGCGCCCGTCAGGAGGCGGAACGGCGCGGCGAGCCGCCCCCACCGCCGCCCACCCACTCCAGTCGGCCTTCAGGCAACACCGAACATGCCTCGGCCGCCTCCGGCACGGCTGAAACAACCCCGGCGGACACCTCAGGCTCCAGTGGGTCCAGCCCAGCCCTGCGGCCCCCCAGAAGCAGCCTCCCGGTGGCGCTGAGTCCCCGGGCACAGGGGTTCGTGCGGAACGTGCAGACCAGTCTGGTGCAGGGCGGGTTGATGGCGGCGGCGGCGGCGGCGTCCCTGAGCCTGCTGCTGGCGCGGCGGGTGGCGCGGCCCATCACGGCGGTGTCGCAGGCGGCGGCCCGGCTGGCGGGCGGCGACCTGACCTCACGCGCGCCGGTCCTGAAGGGGGACCGGGAGATCGCGGACCTCGCCCGCACCTTCAACGAGATGGCGGGCAGCCTGGAAGCCCTGGAACGCGAGCGCCAGCAGGCCGTCGCGGACATCGCCCACGAACTCCGCACCCCCATCGCCATCATGCAGGCCCGGCTGGACGCGCTGGAGGACGGCGTGTATCCCCTGGACGCCGGACAGATCGCGCTGCTGAGCGCCCAGACCCAACTGCTCACGCGCCTGGTCGGTGACCTGCGGACGCTCACGCTGGCCGACGCGGGGCGGCTGGGCCTGCACGCCGAGCGGGTGGACCTCGCGGAGGTGGCGCGGCAGGTGGTGCGGGACCTGACCGACCGGGCCGGGGAGCGCGGCGTTCACCTCACCCTGACCGCCGACCCGGCCCCCCTCACCGCCGACCGCGACCGGGTGCGGCAGGTCACCGCCAACCTGGTCGAGAACGCCCTGCGCCACGCCCGCCGTCAGGTGGCCGTGCGCGTCGAGGCTGGCCCCGACTGGGCACGCCTGCACGTGGACGACGACGGCCCCGGCATCCCCGAGGCCCTCCGCGATGTCGTCTTCACCCGTTTCACCCGCCTGGACGAGAGCCGCACCCGCGACACCGGCGGCAGCGGTCTGGGCCTCGCCATCGTCCGCGCCCTGGCCGGTGCCCACGGCGGCCACGCCCGGGCCGACACCTCCCCACTGGGGGGAGCCCGTCTGACGGTCGTGCTCCCCCGGAGCCACGCCGGACCCAAAGCCCACACCGACAAGAGCCACCACGCGCTCTAGGAATGGGGTGAGGCCCAGAGCGGATTCAGGCCAGAAAGGCACTTTTTGCTCCTCCCCCCTTGCGGGGGAGGCTGGGAGGGGGGTGGCAAGCGTCAGCTTGCCCTCTTACGTGGCTTGAAGAGGAGATACTGACCCTTCCCATTTGCCTCTGAGGCCAGGCCCGCTCACCCCTACCCGACCTCCCCCCTCTGCAAGCAGCTCTGCGAGTCAAGGGGGAGGGGATTTTCTGTCGTCCTGAACGCTTTTTTTCTTCATGAGAGACTTCCATCCAGCCCCAGATAGTTCCTCAACTCCAAATCCCCGGGGTCATCCCGGGACAGCCCGCACCTATCTCCGCGCCCGGAGGCCGACCAGCAGGCCCGCCGTGAAGGCTCCGGCGAACGGCAGATTCGCGGTCAGGACGCGGGCCAGCCACGCGCCGCCCAGTTCGCCGCCCTGCCGCAGCCAGGGGTCCGTGAGGGCCTGCACGCGCGGCCAGTTCACGGTCAGCAGGTCGAACGAGGCGAGGAGTTGCACGGCGATGAACAGCAGCCCCAGCGCGATCAGGGCGACGCGCCCGACCTTTTTCAGCGCGAGGCCGGTGGCGAAGCCCAGCAGCGCCCCCACGCTGAGGTCGGGGAGCAGGGGCCGCAGGGCGTCGGTGATGGGCGCGGTGGAGAACGTGTCGGGAGGCAAGGGCAGGGCATGCTAGCGCCCGGGGTCTTGCGCGCGTCTTGCAGGGCCGCACCGCCAAAAGGCTGACGCGCGCGGGCCGGGGCAGGGAGTATGGTGGGAGCTGACGTGACGCCCGAGCCGGACATCCTCACCCCCGAGCTGCTCGCCCGCCTGACCGCCGGGGAGGAGGCGGCCTGGTACGACTTCGTGAGCGCCTACGAGGGCCGCATGTACGCCTACCTGTACCGGCTGGAAGGCAACGCGGAGGACGCCCTGGACCTCACGCAGGAGGTCTTTTACCGGGCCTGGCGCAGTATCCGGACCTTCCGCGAGGGCGAGCGGGTGCTGCCCTGGCTGTATCAGGTCGCGCGCAACACCCAGATCGAGTCGCACCGCCGCAAACAGCTTCAGCGGTTCAGCCTGGAAGAGGCGCGCGAGGACGTGGGCTTCGAGGTGACCAGCGCGGCCCGCTCACCCGTGCAGGCCGCCGAGAGCGCCGACGCGCAGGACCGCGTGCAACGCGCGCTGATGCGGCTCCCCGAGGAATACCGCGAGGCGGTCGTGCTGCGCTTTGTCGAGGACCTACCCTATGACGAGATCGCGCAGATTCAGGGCGTCGCGGTCGGCACCGCCAAAAGCCGGGTGTTCCGGGCCAAGGAGCAACTGGCGGAACTGCTGGCCGACGTGGCCGACGTGCATTGAGGGGAGCGCCTGCGCCCGCAGAGGCACTTCAGGTGGGTTCCCTCACGGCACGCCGTTCGCCGCACTCGCTAGGCTGAGCGGGTGACTCGGGCCTGGAGACGGAGTGGAGTGTGGGCGTTGCTGGCGGGGGTGCCGTGGCTGGTGCTGATGGGGGCGTGTGCGGCCCAGCCGGTGCAGTTCCGGGTGGGGTACTCGATGAATCAGGACCGCCGCGCGCCACTGACCGTGGCCTTTACCGCGCAGGCGCCCGCCGAGTACCGCGTGACGTGGGACTTCGGGGACGGCAGCGGGGGCTCCGGCGCCAGCGTCACGCACACGTACTACCACGCCGGGACGTACACTCTGCGGGCGCAGTTGTTCGACGGGCGCGGGCAGCTCCGCTCCAGCGCGAGCGGCGCGGTGACCGTGCTGAGCGGCGGCCCCGAGCACGCCGAGGTGGTGGTGCTGCTGGGGCGCGGCGAGGTCCGGCTCTCGGCGGCGGGCAGTGTGGTTTACCGGCCCAGCACCCCGAGTTTCACCCTGAACGGTCGCCCGGTCGGCACAGGACCCGTGCAGATCACGGCGGGCGAGTACCGCGCGTCCGTCCACCTGCCCGGCGAGAGCGGCGCGCTGGAGGACAGCGTGAATTTCCGCATCGCGCCGCTGGCGGGCAGCGTGCCGTTCGAGACGGAGGTGCTGCGCCTGACCAACCAGGCCCGGGCACGCGGCTGGAACTGCACCACGCAGCGCGAGGGCGGCCCGGCCCTGCCGCCCCTGACGCGCGACCCGCAACTGGAGATCGCGGCGCTGGCCCAGTCGGCGGGCATGGCGCTCGGCGGCTACTTCGACCACAAGAGTGCCGTGGACGGCAGCACCCCGGCCCAGCGCGTCGAGGCGACGGGCGCGCGGGTCCGCGCCAGCGGCGAGAACATCGCGGCCGGGCAGGCGACACCCGAGGAGGTCGTGCAGGGCTGGCTGCACAGCCCCGGCCACTGCCACAACATCATGGGGGACTTTCAGCGGATCGGCATTTCCTACGTGAATCGCCCGGACAGCCCTTACGGGCGCTACTGGACCCAGGTGTTCGCCACGCCCGCCGAGTAGGCCTCAGGTCCGGCGGCCCTCTTCCGTGACCACCGGCTCGCCCAGGGTCAGGCGGACCCGCGTGCCGCCGCCCGGCGCGTCCTCCAGGGTCACATCGCCGCCGTGGGCGCGGGCATAGCGGCGCACCAGCGACAGGCCGAGGCCCTGGCCTTTCGTCAGGCCGCGCGGGCCGCGTTCGTAAGGGAGAAACACCCGCTCGCGCAGGTCGGCGGGAATCCCGGGGCCGTGGTCGCGCACGGTGATCTCGGGCCGCCCGCCGGACACCTCCAGCCGCACCTCGACCGGGCCGGAGGTGTATTTCAGCGCGTTCTCCACCAGATTTTCGAGGATCTGGCGCAGCCGGTCGGCGTCCACCGGCCACATGACCGGCTGGGCGGGCAGGTGCGCGCTGACGCGGCCCCCGGCGACCCGCTGCACCAGCACGCGCAGGTCGGGGCGGGTCAGGCGCAGGGTCACGTCGAGGTACAGGTTCTGGAGGCGCGTCAGGTCGGCGCGGCTGGCGAGTTGCGCGGCGCTGTCCTCGATCAGGGCGAGCAGGTGCTGGCGCTGATCGGGCGTGTCGGCCTGCCGCAGCAGGTCGCTGGCGAGCAGGAGCGACTGGAGGGGGCGGCGCAGCTCGTGGCTCGCCAGGCTCAGGGCCTCGCGCTGGCGGGCCTCGCGGCGGGCGCGGCGCTCACGTTCCGCGCGCCACAGCAGCAGCGCGCGCCCCGTCAGCAACATGCTGAGAATGCCCGTCATCAGCGCGGTGGCGATCAGGGCGCGGCGCATGGCCTCCAGGGCCTGCACGTACTGCACCTTCGTCTCGTTGGCGAAGTCGCCCGCCTGGGCGTTCAGGCGGATGGCCTCGCGGGCGGCTTGCGCGACGCTGGCGGGGGTGTTCTGGCGCAGCAGCGTCTCCACCCGCTTCAGGCGCGCGTCCCCGTGGGCCTCCACCACGTCCAGCATCGTGAACTGGGCGGGGTTGGCGGCGCTGGAGAGGGCCACCTCGTAGCGCATCTGCCGTTCCTGGGCGCCCAGGGCCGGGTCCAGGCGGGCCACCTGATAGGACTGCACGTCCTGCGTCAGCCCCTGGTAGGCGTAGGGCGTCCAGCCGTTCCCGTTCTTGATCAGCGTCTTGTAGGCGGGCTGCGTGGCGAGCAGCAGCAGCGCGATGGTCAGCAGGGCGGGCAGCGCGGCCAGCGCCACCTCGCGCACCCCGATGCCCAGGGGCAGACGGTGGGCGGGGCGCGCGGCGGCGGGCGTCACGGAACGGGGGTGATGCGCTCGACGAACCACACCCAGGCCGCCCCGTACAGCCGCGCCGGGAAGCGCTGCGGGTCAGGGGGCAGCACCACCGCCAGCGGCCCCTTTTCCAGTACGGGAATCGGGCGGCCATTGGCGGTGTGCGCGAGCATGATGGGCGCCGTCATGTAGTCCCGCGCGCGGATGGTGGTCACGAAACCGTTGCTGGCGTAGAGGCGCATGTCCCGCCCGGCGAAACCGCCCAGCACCGCCAGGTCCCGCAGCGGCACGCCCTCGTAGGTGAAGGTCCGGTGGAGCTGGGCGTGTTCGGTCGCGTACCGCACGGTGGGCAGCGCCAGCAGTTGCGAGCGCGTGAAGACCTGTGGGCGGCCCTGGCCTTCCAGGGTCAGCAGCACCGTCTCCCCGGGCTTCACGTCCGGGATGGGCCGGGCCAGATGCAGGTAGGGAAAGGGGGTCCACTTCGCGGAACTCCCCTCGCCGGGCTGCGCCCCCAGGGCCAGACCGGACAGGAGAGCCAGGGCGGGCAGCAGGGCACGGACAGTCGGACGCACGCCGCAACTGTAGTGCAGAGAAGCCCGCCGCCTCAAGCTGACCGGCTGGACAGGAGAGACGGCGTCCAGCCATGAAGAGGCCGTGATCCCGACTTGCGCTGATCAATGGTGCGGACAGGTTGATAACCTCCCGGGTTTTCCCCGTACTGGACGGCGTTGCCATCCACCCCCCTCTGCTGCGCAGCTTTGCAAGTCCCCCGCAAGGGGAGAGGGGCTTTTGGCGGTCTACACGTCATTCCCGGGTACATCGCTCGCAAGAGAATGCAAAATTGTCCGCACCATTGCTGATATCGACTTGCTCTGATTCCAGAACAGCCGGGCAAGACAGCGGATGTTCTCCAGTGATCGGAGGCTCAGGGGCGGCCCCTCGCCTTTCACCTGAAGTCCAGATGAGAGGTCGCTGGTTCCGGCTGAGGGAGCGGTCAGGCTGGGGTCAACCGGGGCGGGCAGAGTGAAGGCATGAAACCCAGCCTTTCCCTGACGGCCCTGAGCGCCCTGTTGCTCGGCATGGGCAGCGCCGCTCCCGTGATCAGCGCGCAGAGCATCATCGTGAATCCGGTCCAGACCAGCCTGAACGTGAAGGTCTGGACCGACCGGGGCAGCGGTCAGCAGGTGCCCAACTACGCGCCCGGCGAGCGCATCCGCCTGTATGCGAGCGTGAACCAGGCCGCCTACGTGTACCTGTTCAACGTGGACCCCCAGGGCCGCGTCGACCTGATCCTGCCCAACCGCTACCAGAGCGGCGCGAACTTCCTGAAGGCCAACACCACCAAGGCCTTCCCCGCGCCCGGCGATCCCTTCACGTTCGACATCGCCGCGCCCTACGGCCTGAACAAGGTGCTGGCGCTGGCCAGCCGCACGCCTCTGAACCTCGACCAGATCGCCACCTTCAAGACGCAGCAGAACAGCTTTGCGACCGTGAACGTGCAGGGCCAGGAGCGGCTGGCGCAGGCGCTCAGCATCGTGGTGAACCCGGTGGACCAGGCGAGCTGGGTCAGCGACACGGCGTACTACAACGTGGTGGCCCGCCCGGGCGCCGTGCAGCCCGCCCCTGTTCAGCCCGTCCCCGTTCAGCCCGTGCGCCCCGCGCCCATCCAGCCGGTGCAGCCTGTCCCGGGCTTCGGCGACCGCGACTGGCATGACCGTGACTGGCAGACCAGCTTCGAGCGCCGCAGCAGCCTGGAGAGCGTATACGCCGAGTACGCGGGCCGTCTGCGCGCCGAGGGGTACGTCCAGGTTTCGGTGCGCCAGCACGGCCACCACATCCAGGGCGAGTTCCGCCGGGGTGACCGCCGCGCCACGCTCGAAGTGAAGCAGAAGGGCAACCGCTTCGAGGTGGAACTCACCCGCCGCTGATCTCCCCCAGCCACACGCGCCGACCCGGACAGCCCCGGTCGGCGCGTTTCTTCGTGGAGCCGCTCCAGCTTCCTTCCCCGTGGCCCGGTTCAATCCGGCGGCGGCTCACTTCGGGTGCGTGGCCTTCCAGGCGAGCGCGAATTCCTCGTAGTAGGGGCGGACGCGCTCGGCCGCCAGGG
The DNA here is from genome assembly GCF_004758605.1 of Deinococcus metallilatus. Taxonomy (NCBI): domain Bacteria; kingdom Thermotogati; phylum Deinococcota; class Deinococci; order Deinococcales; family Deinococcaceae; genus Deinococcus; species Deinococcus metallilatus. The sequence continues at coordinate 877,770 of NZ_CP038512.1, read as the reverse complement.
CGGCGAGGGCTTCGGCGTCGGGCACGCTGCCGTAGCCGGAGGTGGACCAGAGTTGCAGGTGGCTGGCGGTCAGGGTGCGGCTGCCCAGCCTCACCTGGGCATCCTTCACCAGTTCGAGGCTGAGTTCCAGCGAGTACAGGAAGCGGCCGTCCCGGGTCTGGAAGGCGTCCAGGGTATAGATCTGCGCGACGGTGCAGGTCTTGGGGTCCCCGAAGGGGATGTCGTACAGGGTGGCGGAGCGGGCGAGCTGCTCATCGGCCGCCACGGCCAGGTCTTCCTGTTCCTGGTCGTCCACGTACACGTAGGCGAGGGGCGGGCACAGGTCGGCGGCGGTCAGGGCGCGGAGATTCCCCTGCTGGTGGTTGGCCTGGGCCGGACCGGAGAGGGTCAGCAGGGCCGTCAGCGTGAGCAGCGCGCGTCTCATGACCCAGTGTACACGCGGGGCAGACCCGGGCAAACGCCCGTTAGGCGGCCATCTGCTACCCTGGACCCACTCCTCTTCCGGGTGGCCCTTCCAGTTGTCGGGCTGCCCCTTCCTGCGCCCCCTTATGCCGATGCCCCCGCGCCCGTCCCTCGTCCCGGCTTCCCGCTGCGGGAACCGTCCGGCGCGGCTCCTCAACCAGCGCCGCGCGCCCTAGCGGTCACCTTTCCACGGTGGGAAGCGGCCCGGACCGGGCGCCTCCCCCTTTCCGGCCCGCCTTCCGTCCTCTCCCCCACCCGGAGGCTCCGCGCATGTCCAAGCCCAAGACCAAGACCCAGCCCAAACCGACTCCCCAGGCCGCCGGGGCCGCCGCCTACGAGGGCGCACAGGGTGAGATGTTCCAGCTCGTCACGCCGGAGGGCACCGCCCCCCAGCCGGAGCTGCTGCCCGACGTTCCGACCCGCCTGAAGCTCTACCGCCTGATGCGCCGCGCCCGCCACTTCGACGAGCGGGCCTGGGTGCTGTACCGCACCGGCCGCATGGGCGTCTTTCCGCCCTACGGCGGCATGGAGGCCAGCCAGGTCGGCACTGCCGCCGCGCTCACTCACGACGACTGGCTCTTTCCCACCTACCGCGACACGGGCGCCGCGCTGACCTACGGCCTGCCGATCCCGCAGACCATCGCGTACTGGCGCACCAGCCCGCACGGCTGGGCGATGCCCCAGGACCTCAAGGTGCTGCCCTTCTACATCCCGATTGCCACCCAGTACCCCCAGGCGGTCGGCGCGGCGCTGGCCGAGAAACGCAAGGGCACCCGCAACGTGGCGATGGCCTACATCGGTGATGGCGGCAGCAGCGAGGGGGACTTTCACGAGGCGCTGAACTTCGCGGGGGCGCTGGGCGCGCCGTGTGTGTTCGTCCTCCAGAACAACGGCTGGGCCATCAGCGTGCCCACCCGCACGCAGACGCGGGCGACCAACCTCTCGCTGCGGGCGGAAGGCTATGGCATTCCCGGCGTCAGGGTGGACGGCAACGACGTGCTGGCGACCTACCACGTCGCCCTGGAGGCGGTGAACCGTGCCCGGAACGGCGAAGGCCCCACCCTGATCGAAACCGTCACCTACCGCGTCAAGCCGCACACCGTCGCGGATGACCCCAGCCGCTACCGCACCGACGCCGACACGGCGGGCTGGGACGCCAAAGACCCCGTGCAGCGCCTGCGGACGCACCTGCTCGCGGAAGGCCACCTCACCGAAGAACAGGACGCCACCGTCACCCGCGAGATCGAGGCCGAGTTCGAGGCCGCGCTCCAGGTGGCCGACGCCTTCCCCGAGCCGACCCCCGCCGAGATCGTGGATCACGTCTTCGCGGAGCCCACGCCGCAACTCGTGCGCCAGCGGGCACAGATCATGGCGGAGGAGGGGGCGTGAGGGAGCGTTCAGCGTTCAGCCGTCAGCCGTCAGCTTCTACAAGCCACTTGCCACACGCCACAAGCTCCCACGAGGTTCCCGCATGACCGCCACCGCTCCCACTCGAACCAAGACCATGACGATGGTCGCCGCCATCAACGACGCACTTGCCCTCGCGCTGGAGCGTGACCCCGCCGTCCACATCTTCGGGGAGGACGTGGGCGTGATGGGCGGCGTGTTCCGCGCGACGGACGGCCTGCAAGCCCGCTTTGGGGCCGAGCGCGTGTTCGATACGCCGCTGGCGGAGGCCGGGATCATCGGCATGGGCATCGGCATGGGGCTGGCGGGCCTGAAGCCGGTGGCGGAAATCCAGTTCGCGGGCTTCCTGTATCCGGCACTCGATCAGGTGCTGTCCCACCTGGGCCGCTACCGCCACCGCACCCGCAGCCGCTACCACGTCCCGATGGTGGTCCGCGCTCCCTATGGCGGCGGCGTCCACACCCCCGAGCAACACGCCGACAGCCCGGAAGCGATCCTCGCGCACACCCCCGGCGTGAAGGTGGTGATCCCCAGCACGCCGCGCGACGCCAAAGGGCTGCTCCTCGCCGCCATCGAGGACCCCGACCCGGTGTTTTTCTTCGAGGCGATCAAGCTCTACCGCAGCGTGAAGGAGGAGGTGCCGGAGGAGTATTACACGACGCCGCTGGGGAAGGCCCGCGTGGTGACGGGGGGCGACGACGTGACCGTGATTGCCTACGGCGGCATGGTGGAGGTCGCGGCGCGAGCCGCCGAAGCTGCCCGCGCCCACGGCATCGGCGTGGAGGTCCTGGACCTGCGGACGCTGGTCCCGCTCGACACCGGGACGATTCTGGAAAGTGTCGCCAAGACGGGCCGCGTGGTCGTCGTGACCGAGGCGCCGCGCACGGGCGGCTTCCACAGCGAGATCAGCGCCACCATCGCGGAGGAGGCCATCGAACACCTGCAAGCCCCCATCGTGCGCGTGACGGGTTTCGACGCCCCCTACCCGCCGTTCACCTCCATCGAGGACGTGTACCGCCCCAACCCGGTGCGGGTGGCCAAGGCGATCCGGCAGGTGATGGCGTACTGAGGGAGGCGGGAGGCAGGGCGCGGGACGCGGTGAAAAGCTCCTGTTCCTTCCCGCGCACCAGATACCGCCTCCCAATCGCGCCCCAGCGCACGTTTCCGCCTCAGTAGCAGATCATGAAGCGTGGGGAGGATGGAGAGCGATGCGCGTCCCCGTCCTGCTTCTGTCCGCTGGCCTGCTCGCGGGCGCGGCGACGTTTGCGCTGACCCGGATGCAGGAGCACACCGTCCGCGTGCCGGTGGCCGCTTCGGTGGCCGTGCCCGCGACCCCTCCCCCACCGGCTGAAGTTCCGCCGCAGCCCCCTCAACCCACCCCACCGGAGGCCGCGCCGACTGCACCACAAGAAGCGCCGGAAGGTGCCCGGACGAAACCCCTCCAGCTTCCCGTACCCGTCACGCCCGCCCAGCCGGAAGAGGCCCCGGCCCCGCTGCCCGCCTCCGCCAGCATTTCCGGCATCCGGCACGAGTACCAGCGGCTGAACAACTGCGGGCCGGTGACGGTCGGGATGGCCCTCAGCCGCTGGGGCGGGAAGCTCGACCAGTACGACATCGCCCCGCAGTTGAAACCCAACCGGGGGGACGTGAACGTGTCGCCGGGGGAGCTGGCCGCGTTCGCGCGGTCACAGGGGCTGGACGTTCATCTGGCGCAGAACGGGAGCCGCGACCTGCTGAGGCGCCTGCTCGCGGCGGGGTATCCGGTGATCGTGGAGACTTGGTTCGTGACCGAACACGGCGGCATGGGCCACTACCGCCTGCTGACCGGCTACGACGACGCGGGGCAGACGTTCAGGGCGCTGGACTCCTACCTGGGCCGCCTGAACCTGCCCTACGCCCGCTTCGACGAACTGTGGCGGTCTTTCGGACGCACCTATCTGGTCGTCTCACCGCCTGACCGGCAAGAGGAAGTGCGCCGCCTGCTGGGATTCCGGGCCGACGCCAGCGCGGCGCGGCAGGAGGCGCTGCGGGTGGCGCTGGCCGAGGCCAGACGGCGAAATGACGCGGTGGGCTGGCTGAACGTGGGCGAAGCGAAACTCGGGGTCGGAGACGCCCGGGGCGCGGCGCGGGCCTTCGATCAGGCGTTCGCCGCGAAAGCCGATCCCCGCCTCGACCCGATCCGTCCGGCCTACGTGAAGGGCGGGCTGCCCTGGCGGACCCTGTGGTATTCCTTCGCGCCGCTGGAGGCCTACAGCCGCGTGGGGCGGTACGCCGACGTGCTGCGCCTCGCGGATGCTGTCCTGCGCGATGCCCCCGCCCACGAGGAGACGCACTACTGGCGGGGCCGCGCGCTGGCGGGCCTGGGGCGCACCGCCGAAGCGCACGCCGCCTACCGCGAGGCGCTGCGGCTGCGGCCTGGCTACACGGCGGCTCGGGTGGCCCTGGACCGGCTCTGACGCTGGCCTTGTCGGTGCCGGTCCAGGGTTCACCCCTCCAGGCTGTATAGCTCTCCCCTTTCCCGGTGTTACGCTCCTCCCATGACTGCCCCTGCCGCCCGCCTGTCCCCGGAAGCGTTCGCCCGTGCCCGCGCTTTTCTGCTGGAGCGGGGCAGGCCGCTGGAGGCCGCCCGCTTCCGCCACGCCTTCGAGGGCGGGGAGGCGGAGGCGGTGCTGACGGCCCTGCGCGCCTACCGGAACGGGGACGGCGGCTTCGGGCGGACGCTGGAACCGGACGTGCGCGCGCCGGAAAGCAGCGTCCTGGCGACCGCACTCGCGCTGCGGGTGCTGCACGACCTGAACGTGCCCGCCGCCGAACCGCTGCTGGGGGGCGCGGTGGAATGGCTGCGTTCACAACTGCGCGCGGAAGAGAGCGGGACCGTCTGGCCTTTCCTGCCTCCCGAGGCCGAGGCGCAGCCACACGCGCCCTGGTGGAATCAGCAGGAACCGGGACAACTCGCGCAGACGTTCGGCGGCTTTCAGGTGAATCCCCGCGCCGAGATCGTGGCCCGGCTGCACCGCTGGCCGGAGCTGCTGCCGGAAGGCCTGCTCGCCCTCCTGACCGTGGAAGTGCGGGACGCTGTGCTGGCGGGGCTGGAGGCCGGGGACGTGAACGGGCACCACGTCGCGGCCGTGTTCGCGCAGCAGGAGGACGTGCCGGAGGAATACCGCGAACCGGTGCTGGAATACCTGCATGACGTGCTGCCGGGCCGGGTCGCCCGCACGCCCGAAGACTTCGCCGGATACGGCCTGAACGCCCTGACAGTCGCCCCCACCCCCGCCTCCCCCCTCGCCCCCACGCTGGAGGAACCGCTCGCGGCGTCTCTGGCCCACCTCCTCACCTCCCAGGCGGAGGACGGCTCCTGGGGACCGAACTGGTCGTGGTTCGGCCAGTTCCCGGAAGCCTGGCCCCAGGCGGAAGCCGAGTGGCGCAGCGTGCTGACGCTGGAGGCGCTGCTGACGCTGCGGGCGTGGGGGCGCTTGTAGCTCGTCGCTTGTGGCTTGTGGAAAAAGAAAGGGCCTCCTCTACAGGCTACAAGCCACAGGCCACACGCCAAAAAACCGCCCCACCTCACTCGGCAGGGCGGCTTTTCGCTGGCGCCTTTACTCGCGCGGCGCGTCGATGGTCTTGCGAGGCTTGCCCGCCGGGCGGGCGGGGGCCTTCTGAACGGTCTGGCCGATGCTGGCCGTTTCCTTTTCCACCTGCTTGTTGATCAGAATCTGCTGGCCGATGCCGATCAGGGTGGAGAGGATGATGTAGATGGTCACGCCCGCCGGGAAGGTCAGGGCGAAGTACAGGAAGATGATGTAGATAAAGGCCTGCTGGCGGAACATGTCCGGGTTCTTGCGCGTCATCACGTAGAGCTGGCCGATGTTCACGATCAGGTAGATCAGCGCCAGGATGTAGAAGGGGTCGGGCACGGCCAGGTCGGGGAGCCACAGGAAACCGCTGTCGAACTCGAAGTTGCGGATGGTGGACCACAGCGCGATCAATACCGGGAACGGCAGGAAGGTGGAGAAGCACCCCGCCGGGTTGAAGTTGTGGTCCCGGTAGAGCTGCTGCATCTCCTGCTGCATGGCCCGCTGGGATTCCACGTCCTTGCGTTCCTTGTACTTGTCCTGAATCTCCTTGATCCTGGGCTGCATCACCTGCATACGCGCCGTGGTGCGGCCCTGCGCCTGCATCAGCGGCCACATGATCAGCCGCAGCAGGATGGTCAGCAGCACGATCACCAGGCCCCAGTTGCCCACGAACTTGTACAGCGTCTCCATCAGCTTCACGATCAGGAGGCTGATCTTGCCGAAGGGGTTCGGGTCGAACAGGCCGGGCAGCGACGTATAGCCGCTCTGGTACAGGTGAACGAGTTCGTTCTTGCCGCCGTACACTTCCAGATTGCTGGGGCCGCTGAGTTGCACCGCGATCAGCCCCTGCGGTCCACCGGTCAGCGTGGCATTCGCGGTGGTGCCGTCCTGGGGCCGCACGATCAGCGCGTGGGCGACCTGGCTGGGCTTTTCCTGAAGGGCGGCGTACTGGATGTTCGGCACGCTGAGGGTGCCGCTGCCCTGCACGGCGGCCAGTTGCCCGCCCACCGGCACGGCCTTCACGCTGGGGTTGTCGGCCTTGCCCAGACCGGGGAACAGCATGGTGTAGTTCGTCGGGCCGCCCGCGATACGGGTCTGCACGTCCATCTTGAAGTTGCGGGGGTGCAGGGTGACGGTCTTGGTGACGGTCGCGCCGTTCTGGGTGTAGCGGAACACCGCTTCCTGACGGTTCTGGGACAAGTTCTGCGTGAGCTGCGGCGCGGTCGTCTGGGCGGGCTGGGCAGGGTCGAGGACACCATCTGCCGTCACCGCGAGCGCCTTGCGGTCCCCGACCATATTCACGATGGTCTTGGAGTTCTTCAGCGCACTGAAGTCGTAGGTGCCGTCAGCGCGTTTCTTGATGAACGGCGTCCCCGCGTAGCTTTTCACGTACCAGCCGATCACCTCGCCGCGCGCGTTGAACACCACGTCCTGAAGGTTGCTGGTGGCGATGTACTCGTCGCCGGGCTGGCCGTCGAAGTCGGCGCTGATCCACTCCGGCGTGATCGCCTTGCCGAAGGTGGGGAGGGGGCCGGTGGTGCTGCACCCCGTGAGGAACAGCGCCCCGAGGGCCGTGAGGGGAAGCAGGGTTCTGGTCTTCATCAAGGTGTCTTTCTGGAGGGGGGCTTCTGGCCGGGGCGCGACTGGCCGGGACTGTGCGGCTGGGGGCTGTGCTGGCGAGGAAAGTGTTCCGGCACGGGATCGAACCCGCCGGGCACCAGCGGATTACAGCGCATCACGCGCCAGGCGGCCAGCCATCCCCCTTTGAGCGCCCCGTGCCGCTCGATGGCCTCCACAGCATACTGAGAGCAGGTGGGCGTGAAGCGGCAGGTGGGCGCGGGCTTGCGCGCCGAGAGGTGCTGCTGGTAGCCCTTCACGATCCGCACCAGCCCGCGAGCGGCGAGGCTCATGGGGTTTCTCCTCTGTCGGTGGCGCGGTCGGCGGGAGACACGGCAGCAGGTACGGGAGGAGCGCCCCGCGAGTTCCCGCCCTTGCCGCCCCCCTTGCCCCGCCTCACGCGGCCCGGCACCTGGGCCAGCACGCGCGAGAGCGCCGCCTGCAACTCGGGAAAAGGCACGGTCAGCACGCCGGGAGTCGGCATCAGGATGGCGCGGCAGGGGGGCAGACCGCCGGGCAGGGTCCTGAGCGCCTCGCGCACGCGGCGGCGGGCACGGTTGCGGTCCACCGCGCGGCGCAGGGTCTTTTTCGGTACCACGATCCCAATGATGGCCCGTGGCCGCCACACTTCACCGTGCCGGGGGCGATAATCGGTGACGCGCAGCGTGAAGAGGGGGTCACGCAGCATCGCGCCGTGCTGCCGCACCCGCCGGAATTCGCGCTCCCCCTTCAACGAGGCCAGCGCCACCGGACGGCGGGGCCGCTCCTGCGTGGCGCTGCTGGAATCGGGGGTCGAAATAACCCGCTCCTGCGTGGCTTTACTCGTCGCTGACGGTGAGCTGGTGGCGGCCCTTCGCGCGGCGGCGCGCGAGGATGTTGCGGCCCGCTTTGGTCTTCATGCGGGCGCGGAAGCCGTGGGTCTTGGCCCGCTTGCGGACGTTCGGCTGGTAGGTACGCTTCATGTTCTTCTGCTCCTTCTCGCGGCGGCCCGGCCCTGTCCCTCTCATGCGGCCTGCCGTGCCTTCTTGCGCGAAACTCGCCCCCTGGGGAGGCAAACTCCGGGAGTGTATCACGCGGGCGGGCAGGGCGGGAAGAGGACCGGCTGAACATCAGGGCGACCGGAAAGTCGACGAGTTCGCACGGCCTTGTTTGACCCCTCCAGCCCTGCGGGCCACCTCCCCTCAAGACGCTTGATATGCATTACAGGGCTGGCGGGTAGGACAAGCAGGAGTGTTTTTCTCGTCTGGTACGAGGGCGAGCTTCGCCCGCCACCCCTCTCCCCAACCCTCCGCTTCGCGGCTCTGCGAGTCACCCGCAAGGGGAGAGGGAGAAAAAAGCCCATCCCAGACAGCAAGTTTCTATTGCACATCACACGCTCAAGGGAAGGCAACAGATTTAACTTCCTGGCGGGCAAATAGAGTCCCTGGCTCCCCTTGAGGGGTTGACCGGGGCGAGCACTTCCAAAAACCGGATTTTGCGGTATCCCTGCCTGAACGCGCCCTTGAACTTAACAAAACTGAGTCGTACAGTTTTGCAAGGAGGTGATGATGCCCCGTCCCGCGCCCCACCGGGCCGACACCAAAAGCCGCGTGATCCGTCAGGCGGCGCGCACCCTGTTTCTGGCACAGGGCTTTGCCGCCACGACTCTCGATCAGGTGGCGGCGCAGGCTGGCGTCTCGAAGGCGACCATCTATGCCCGCTACCGCCAGAAGGAGGAAATCCTGGGCGACGTGCTCACCGACCTTCTGGAGGAATGGGAAGCCCCGCAGGTGCAGCTCCCGGAGATGCGCTCCCTGGCCGAGTTGCGTTCCGCCCTGCTGACTCTGGCCTCCCAGAACACCCGGCACCTGATGCAGCCGGACGTGCTGCGGCTGGTGCGGATGCTGATCGCGGAGATGAACACGCAACCGGAGCTGGGGGAACTGTTCGTGCAGGCGGTCCCTCAACCCCTGCTAGCCCAGACGGCGGCGCTGCTCCAGCGGGCAGAGACGGCCGGGCTGCTGCGTCTGCCCGATCCCCACCTGGCCGCCCGTTCCTTTGTCGGGCCGCTGATGAGTTTCGTGGTGCTGAACGGCCTGCTGGCGCGCCAACCACAACCTCCAAGCACCGGGCAGCTCGGGGTCATGGTGGACCTGTGTCTGCACGGTCTGCTGCATTTCGGGGAGGACAGATCATGAGGGCAGACAGCACGCACACCGACGTTCTGATCGCCGGGGCTGGACCGACCGGCCTGCTGCTGGCCTGCGAACTCCAGCGTCTGGGCGTCCCCGTCCTGATCGTGGACCCCAAGAGCGGCCCCACCCGCGAGTCGCGGGCGATCTTCGTGCAGGCGCGCAGCCTGGAAATCTACGACCAACTTGGGATCGGGCAGGAGGCGGTGCGGGAGGGTCAGCCCGCTGAGGGCATCACCGTCTGGAGCGGGCACCGGCGGCTGGGGGGATTCAAGTTCGGCCCACTCGGCACAGACCGCACCCCCTATCCCTTCATCCTGTCCTTCGAGCAGAGCAAAAACGAGGCCCTGCTCTATCAGCATCTGCGGACGCTGGGCGGCGAGGTGCAGTGGGGGTGGGGGCTGGAGGAGTTCACCCAACACGACCGGGGCATCACGGTGACGCTGAGCGGCCCTACCGGGCAACGCCGCGAGGTGGACGCGCAGTATCTCTGCGGTGCGGACGGCGCGCATAGTCCGGTCCGGCACACCCTGGGCACCGCCTTTCAGGGCGCGAACAGCCCCCGGACGCTCTTCGTGGCCGACGTGACCGCGACCGGCGAGCTGGACGGGGCGGACGTGAACGCCAAACTGAGTGCCGAGTCCCTGCTGCTGGCCTTTCCGATGGCTGGCCCCCATCATTTCCGGCTGATCGGGATGCCGCCGGGGCAGGAACTGGAAGGGAAAGCGCCCAGCTTCGAGGACGTGCGGCCCCTGGTGCAGAACGTTTTCGACGTGAACGTGAGCGAGGTGCGCTGGTTTTCCCACTACCGGGTCAGCCACCGGGTGGCGCAGCATTTCCAGGCGGGGCGGGTCTTTTTGCTGGGGGACGCCGCCCACGTCCACAGTCCGGTCGGCGGGCAGGGCATGAACACCGGCCTGGGAGACGCCCACAATCTCGGCTGGAAGCTGGCGGCGGTGGCGCGGGGCCAGGCGGGGCCGGAGTTGCTGACCAGCTATGAACTGGAACGGCGGCCCTTTGCCGAGGCGCTGGTCAAATCCACCGACCGGATTTTCGGCCTGATCTCGGGGGACGGCCCCCTGGCCGGGCTGGTGCGGGGCGAGTTGTTCCCCGCCGTACTGGGCCGCCTGCTGCGTGGCTCACAGGCTCACCGCCGACCTCCCGAACGCCCCAACCGGGTGGGCCGCTTCATGTTCGGCCTGCTGTCGCAGACCCGCCTGAGCTATCCGGACAGTCCCCTCAGCGTGGGCCGGGCCGGAGCGGTCAGCGGCGGCGAGCGTCTGCCCTACGTCGAAGGCAGCGGCAACTTTGACGCCCTGAGGGAGCCGGGAATCCAGCTCCACATCTACGGCGTCCCCTCGCCGGAAGCGGTGGCCTGGACGGCGCGGCGGGACGAGGTGGCCCTCGAGGTCTTTCCCTTCAGCGAGGCGGCGAGCCGGGCCGGACTGTGCGAGGACGCCGCCTACCTGATCCGCCCGGACGGCTACGTCAGCGTGGCGCAACCCGTCTTCGACGGACAGGCGCTGGACAAGGTTCTGCGGACGCGCTGGCACTGGCAGCTTTGACCGCCGCCCACTGTGACCCTGTCGCTTGCCCCTCCCCCCCTCGCCGCGCTACTAATGGCGGGAAATGCATGACGCCGTGTGGACTGCCCTCAAGACCGTAAACGACCCGGAGTTGCACCGCGATCTGGTGTCGCTGGGCATGATCGAGCATGCGGAGGTCGAGGGGAACGTGGCGCACGTGAAGGTGAACCTCACCACGCCCGCCTGCCCGCTGAAGAGCCAGATCGAGGGGGACGTGCGCGCGGCGGTGCTGGCGGTGCCGGGGATTCAGGACGTGGTCGTGACCTTCGGGGCGATGGTGCGCCCACCCGCGCAACCCGCGCTGCCCGGCGTCAAATACGTGCTGCTGGTGGGCAGCGGCAAGGGCGGCGTGGGCAAGAGCAGCGTGGCGGTGAATCTGGCCGTGAGCCTGGCGCGGGACGGGGCGCGGGTCGGGCTGCTGGACGCCGACGTGTACGGCCCCAGCGTGGCACACATGATGGGCCAGAGCGGAGCGCGCGTGACCGCCAACGCCGAGCGCAAGATGCAGCCCATCGAGGCCCACGGCGTCCGCTTCCTCAGCATGGCGAACCTCTCCCCGGCTGGGCAGGCGCTGGTGTGGCGCGGGCCGATGCTGCACTCGGCCATTCAGCAGTTCCTGAAAGATGCCGCCTGGGGCGACCTCGATTACCTGATCGTGGACCTGCCGCCCGGCACCGGGGACGTGCAGCTCAGCCTCACGCAGACGGTTCACGTGACGGGCGCGGTGCTGGTCACCACGCCGCAGGACGTGGCCCTGATCGACGCGGCGCGGGCGCTGGACATGTTCCGCAAGGCCAGCGTGCCGGTGCTGGGCGTGGTGGAGAACATGAGCTACTTCGTGGCCCCCGACACCGGCCTTACCTACGACATCTTCGGGCGGGGTGGCTCGCGCAAGCTGGGGAACCTCCCGCTGCTGGGCGAGGTGCCGCTGGACGTGGAGGCGCGGCAGGACGCCGACCGGGGGCTGCCCGCCGTGCTGGCGCATCCGCAGTCGCCCGCCGCAGCGGCGCTGACGCAGATCGCGCGCAACCTCGCCGGGCGCGTGAGCGTGCAGGCGCTCGCGCACCTTCCCGAGCAGTTGCCGGTGGTCTGAATGACCGCCGCGCCTCCCCTGCCCAAGCCGCTCGCCGCGCCGCCGCTGCCCGCGCCCGAGCGCACCAAGCACCGGCTGCTGGAGCTGCTCAAGCGGCACGGCCCGCAGACCGTGCAGGACCTGGCCGGGCACCTGGGCATGAGCGTGCCGGGCGCGCGGCGGCACCTGGGCGACCTTCAGGAGCAGGGGCTGGTCGAGGCGCGCACCGAACGGCCCGGCGGACGTGGGCGGCCCCAGCATGTCTTTCTGCTCACCGACCGGGGCGAGGCGGCCTTTCCCAAGACGTACTCGACGCTGTGCGTGGACGTGCTGCGGCATGTGCAGGAGCTGTACGGCGAGGGGGCAGTCCTTCAGGTGCTGGACGCCCGCAGCGCGGAACTGGCCGGAAGGCTCCAGGCCGACCTCCCCGCCACCCTTCCGCTGGAGGAGCGGGTGCAGCGTCTCGGCACGTGGCTGATGGGGGCAGGCTTCGACGCGGTGGTGGAACCGGGCGAAGGCGGCGCGCACTACATCGTGAAACGCAACTGCCCCAACCTCACCGTCGCGCGGCAGTACCCGGAACTGTGCCTGAGTGAACTGCACATGTTCGTGGAGGTGCTGGGCGTGCCGGTGACGCGCGAGACACGCATCGCCTGCGGGCAGGGCAGTTGCCGCTACCGGATCGGCCCCTGATGCCTGCCGCCGCTCCCACTGGCGCCCGCGCGCCGGGACCGCTCTACAGCCTGGTCGCCTGGCCCCCCGAGGCCCTGGACACCTGGCTGCGGCGCACGCAGGAGCGCCTGAACGTGCGCGGTTTCGGGGCGCCGCACCTGAACCTGCGCGCCCCCTTCCAGACGGACCTGAGCGCCTCCGAACTGGTCGCCGCCTTCCGGGACGTGCTGCGCGGTGAGGAACCCTTCGAGGTGCGCGTGAAGGGCTGGAAGCGTCTTCCCCACATGTTCTTTCTGGAGTGCGAACTCAGCCCGCACCTCGCGGACCTGCACGCCCGCGCCCTGAGCGTCGGCCCGTCGAGCCGCGCCGCGCACGACGGCGCGGGCTACACGCCGCACCTCACGCTGGCGCTGGGCGTCCTGCCCTGGGCCGAAGACCTGCTCTGGCCGCAGGTGCAGGCCATCCGGCCCCCGGTGGACCGCTTCACCGTGAGTGTCCTGAGCCTCACCCGCGAGGAACGCGGCGAGGTGCAGGAGGTGCATACCTTTCCGCTGGACGGCGGGGTCACATCCGTCCTCGGGGAGCGGCCCAGCCAGGAGGCCGAACCGGACCTCTCGCCCGGCTCGTAAGAGCACAACGGAGCCGCCCACCTGGGCCGACAACTCCGGCCAGACGGGCGGCTTCTGTTTAGGCGGGTCAGACGGTCGCGGGGACCTTCAGCAGCGGCGCCAGCGCGTCCATGAAGCGGTCGTAGCCCGCAAAGTCGAGCTGCTGCTCGTTGTCGCTCAGCGCCGTGGCGGGGCTGGGATGGACTTCCACATGGATACCGTCCGCGCCGACCGCGAGCGCGGCCTTGGCGAGTGGGATCAGCAGGTCGCGGCGTCCGGCGGCGTGCGTCACGTCCACGATGACGGGGAGGTGCGTCTCCTGCTTGGCGAGGGCCACCGCCGAGAGGTCGAGCGTGTTGCGCGTCCACTTCTCGAAGGTGCGGATGCCGCGCTCGCAGAGGATCACTTCCGGGTTGCCCTCCGAGAGGATGTACTCGGCGGCGTAGAGCCATTCCTCGATGGTGGCGCTGAGGCCGCGCTTGAGCAGCACCGGGCGGCGCGAGCGGCCCACCTCGCGCAGGAGGGAGAAGTTGTGCATGTTGCGTGCGCCCACCTGGAGGATGTCGGCGTGCTCGGCCACCACCTCCACGTCGCGGGTGTCCATCACCTCGGTCACGAAGAGCATCCCGTTGTCGCGGGCCGCGCGGCCGCCGATGATCAGGCCGTCCACACCCATCCCCTGAAAGCCGTAGGGGCTGGTGCGGGGCTTGTAGGCGCCGCCGCGCAGGATCTTCACGCCCCGGGTAGCCAGGAAGCGCGCCGTCTCGTCCATCTGTTCTTCGGACTCGATGGAGCACGGCCCGGCGATGACCACGGGGGGCGCGTCACCGCCGATGCGGACGCCATCGATGTCCAGCACAGTGTCGGTCGGCTGGACCTTGCGCGACACCAGCAGTTGCTTCTTGTCGTTGCTCTCTTCGAGGTCGAGGCTGGCCTTGAAGATTTCCTTGAAGATGGCCTTGACGGCGGCGTGGGTGAAGGGGCCGGGGTTCAGGCGCTCCAGCTCGCGGAACTGCTGTTCCTCACGGGCGGGGTCGTAGTGCTGGGGGCGGCCTTCCTGACTCTTGGCGCGGCCGATCTGCGCGACCACCTCGCCGCGCCGGGAGAGCAGGGTGAGGAGGTCGCGGTTGATCGCATCGACTTCCGAGCGGAGGTCGTCAATGCTGCGTTGGGGTTGGGTCATTGCGACAGTGTAGAAAAGAGGTTCATACGCCGCCCTGACACTGCTAGTCAATTGAAAAAAGCTGTCCAGGTTCAGCCCGGGGGGCCGGGGCCTCCTCCGGCGTGTTCACCATATGCACGGCCACCCTGGAAAGCGCCGCATACAGCTCATGCGCGTCGGCCTCTGCGATCTCGGGCGTCTCGCGCAGTGCGGCGTTCATGCACGCGAGCCAGGCGCGGGCGCGGGTCGGCGTGATGGGGAAAGGCAGGTGCCGGGCACGCAGGCGCGGGTGCCCGAAGCGCTGGTGGTAGAGCGGCGGCCCACCCAGAAAGCCCGTCAGGAACGCGAGTTGCTTCTCGGCGGTGAGCGTCAGGTCGGCGGGAAAGATCGGCGCGAGGTCGGGGTCGGCGGCGACGCGGGTATAGAAACGCCGGACCAGCGCCGCGAGTGCCTCCGGCCCGATGCGGTCATACAGGCTGCCGCCCTCGGTGAGCGGGATGGGGGCCGTCATGGGGGCAGGCTAGCGTGCCCGCGCCGCCCGCACAGGGGCCGCGCGCCCTTTGGGACCGTGGTGCAGCCCGTACAGCGACAGGCCCGCTCCCATCGCCGGACCGCTCCCCAGCGCGAAGACCAGCGTGCCCCAGCCGACCAGGCCGCCCAGCCGCCACCCGAGCAGCAGCACCACCAGTTCGATGCCGGTCCGCACGCGCGCCACCTCCCAGCCCGTCACCCGGCTCAGGCCCAGAATCAGCCCGTCGCGCGGCCCCGCCCCCAGGCCCGCCGCGACATAGGTGCCGGTGGCGAAGCCCAGCAGCGCCACGCCCAGCACAAACTGCACCCAGCGCGCGGGCAACCCCGCCGGGTCAGGCACCAGCGGCCCCAGCAGGTCGAGAAAGAGGCCGATCAGCACCACGTTGATGACGGTGCCCGGCCCGATCCGCTCGCACAGCCGGAGCGCAGTGAAGGCCACGATCAGCACGCCCGTCAGGATGCTGACCACGCCGATACTGAGGGGCAGATGCCGCGTCACGCCGAGGTGAAAGGCCTCCCAGGGGGCCAGGCCCACCCGTGCGTCGAGCATCAGGCGCAGGCTCAGGCCGTACAGGAAGAGGCCGAACACCAGCAGCACGTACCGCCCCGGCAGCGGCAGGCGGGTGAGGGCGGCGAGGGGAGCGGGACGGGTCACGGGGGTGAGGGTAACACTCTCCCGCTGCTGTCCCGCGCGCTCACGCTAGACGGACGGGGTGGCGCCCTCGCCGGACGGCCCCGGGGGGTCGAACGTTTCCTTTCAACCGACAGCGCCTCTCCAGGAGGGCAAGCACGGGACTTTCAAGCGGCCTCCAGTGACCCGCTCATGCCGCGCTTCCTCCCCGGAAAGGGACCCAGGGCGTTGACCCATCAGCCGATCTCTGCTTTTGGCCGACGCCACACGCGGGGTTCTTCACCCTTTGCCGTCTGGACCATTCAGGTCCGCTTCCCTTGCCTTCACGGTTGCCTGCGCCCAGTCCAGCCACTTCAAGAACAGAGAGACGCGACATTGAAAGCGAAGAAGGCGACCCGAAGGTCACCCTCAAGGGCCAGGCCGGATGGCGGAGGCGGGAAGAGGAGCAGGCAGAGAGCGCCTCTTCTCCCCTCTCTGCTTAATGCTGGTGGGCGCCGTACCCGCCGGGCTTCTCCGCCCGGACCACCCACTCCAGGCGGAAAGCGTTAAACGTTGCCCCCGGCCTGGGCTTTCCAGTCAGAACCAGTGTGTAGGCGCCTTCCTGGGGGAACATCAGGTCCGCCGCCAGCTTGTTTTTCTCCGTCTTCAATCCGGGCGTGCTGATGGGGTTCACCCCTGGTTTGACGGCCCCCTGGTAGACACTCAGGACGCAGGCGCAGTTGATCAGGGTGATGGCCTTCCCGCCCCGCTGGTTGGTTTCAAACCAGGTCTTGTTGGGCAGGCCCACCAGCGGCGCGTCGTCCGGCTCGATGTGCAGCAGGGCGCCCACATTGCCGTCCCGGACGATTTCATGGGCGAGGGCGGGCGTGGAGGTGAGCAGCAGCGCGGCCAGCAGGCCGCCGGTCTTCAGGGTCTTCCTCATGGGTGAACCTTCTTTCTGGGGAAGCGGAAGAGGAACAGCGCGGCGCTGACCAGCAGCAGCGCCACGGAGGTCCAGGCGAGGGGGTTCAGGCCGAAATGTACGCCGATCCAGGCGGTGTGCAGGGCAGCCAGCAGGGTCATCCAGGGACCCAGACGGTGCAGGGCCTTCCAGCGTTTCCCCAGGCGCCTCATCGCGGTATTCGTGCTGGTCAGCGCCAGGGGCAGCAGGCCCAGCAGCGCGGCCACGCCCAGCCACAGGGCGGCCTGTTCCTCCACGCTGAGGAACAGCACGTTCTCCACGTCGCCGTCCAGAACGTGCGCGTAGGCCAGCCAGGTGTGCATCAAGGCGAAGGCAAAGCCTGCCAGACCCAGGGCACGCCGGTGGGGGACGAGGCGCAACCAGCGGGACGCGAGCACCAGCAGCAGGGCCGCCAGGGACAGCCAGCCGTACACCTCGGTGCGCCGCTGGCCCAGCAGGTGGCTCCCCTCCACGTACAGAACCCGGAGGAGTTCCTCGGTGATGACCACGACGAGCACGCCAATGATGAATGGCTGGAACCCAGGCACCGCGCGCTGCGGCGCAGCCTCCCTGGTGGCCCTGCGCCCGGTAGTCCTGCGCGTGGCCGCCTTGTTGCGGCGGGGGCGGGGAGCCATGCCCTTCCCCTTACTTCACGGTGGTCTTGCTGGCGGGCGTCTCCGGGGAACTGTCGTCCCAGTTGACCACGCTGCCGTCCGCGTACGTCTGCTGCACCTTCCACACCAGGGTGCCCGCGTCGGCGGGGTTGGTGGCCTGGAACAGGAAGCGCTGGAACTCCTCAGGGTTGAGGCGGCCCCGCCAGATGACGGTGGTGACGTTGCCCTGGGCGTCCTTCTGCACCGTGCGGAGGAAGCCGGGGACCGGCAGGAAGCGGCTGACCTTGACGCCCGCCGGGACCAGCAGGCGGATTTCAGTGGTGGCGAAGCTCTTCTCGACGGGAACCTGGAGGCGGTAGGTTTCCGACTTCCCGGCGAGACTCTCGGCGGCGCCCGTCTCCGTCCTGACGGTGGCGTGAGCGAAGGCGAAGGAGGCGAGGACGGCGGCGGTCAGGGACAGCAACTTACGCATGGTGGAACTCCTGGTTGGATATGAGGAGACTTCCCCGGCAGGAAAGGCGCCGGGGGAACTCAGGCGGCCAGCCAGGAGAAGGGTGGTCCCCGTGCCCGTTGGAGGACGGCCAGCCTCTGCGCGTGCACCGCAGTGGGGGTCAGAGGGTGAGGTCGCCAGACCGTGACCGGGGGCAGTTCCAGCGTGGGTGCGAGGGTGACAGCGGGCGGCATACAGCAGGAGTGGTCCTGCACGTGCGGCAGCGTCCGGGGAGGTGCGGGGGCGGGATGGTGATGGTGATGGTCACCGGCCGTCATGGCCATGCCTGCCGCACTGTCCCTGTGCACGCTCATGGAAGGCGGCATCTGCGCCAGGCTCATGTCCAGAGTGTGCAGGGCATGCAGGGGCGCCTCCACCAGCAAGAGGAGGGCTGCCAGCAGGGGCAGCAGGAGGCGCAGGACCGGCACGCCCGCATCCTCACGCATCCGGGCGACATTGTGGTGGGACAAGCATCCTCGCCACAACGCGAAAATCTGCCGGGCCTTTTCAGCGAACGCAGGGGACCAACCGCCCGGTTCTGCCCTCCCGACCTCCCCTGAACACTCCGGTATACTTGTCCGGTTGCCTCGTGGACGCGGCGAAAAGCGTTCACACCCGCAGGACCACTGGAGGAAACAAAAATGGGACTTTCAATTGGAATCGTTGGGCTGCCCAACGTCGGAAAAAGCACGCTGTTCAACGCCATCACCCGCGCCGGGGCGCTGGCCGCCAACTACCCCTTCGCCACCATCGAGCCGAACGTGGGCCGGGTGACCGTGCCCGACGAGCGCCTCAGTGCGCTGAGCAAGGTCTTTACCAAGGGGGACCGCGTGCCGCCGATCATCCCCACCTATGTCGAGTTCGTGGACATCGCGGGGCTGGTCAAGGGCGCCTCCCAGGGCGAGGGCCTGGGGAACCAGTTTCTGGCGAACATCCGCGAGGTGGACGCCATCGCCCACGTCGTCCGCTGCTTCGAGGACAGCAACGTGGTGCATGTCGCAGGCCGCGTGGACCCGGTGGACGACATCGAGACGATCAACACCGAGCTGATCCTGGCAGACATGGCCGGGCTGGAAAAGAGACTGGCGAACCTCCAGAAAAAGGCCAAGGGCGGCGACAAGGACGCCCGTGAACAGGCGGCGCTGGCCGAGCAGATTCTCTCGGTGCTGGGCGAGGGCAAACCCGCCCGCGCCGGAAGCTACGAAACGCCCATCCCCAAGGACTTCGGCCTGATCACCACCAAGCCCGTCATCTACGTGGCGAACGTGGGCGAGAACGACCTGACGGAGGACAACGAGTACGTGCAGCAGGTGCGCGAGTACGCCGCGCGTGAAGGTGCTTCCGTCGTGAAGATCAGCGCCCAGATCGAGGGCGAACTGGCCGAGATGCCGGAGGAGGAGGCCCGCGAGTTTTTGAGTGAACTGGGCGTGCAGGAAAGCGGCCTCGACCAGCTCGTGAAGGTCGGCTACGACACGCTGGGCCTGATCACCTTCATCACCTCGGGCGAGAAGGAAGTGCGCGCCTGGACCATCCACCGCGGCGAAAAGGCCCCCGAGGCCGCCGGAGAAATCCACTCCGACCTGGAGCGCGGCTTTATCCGCGCCGAGGTGATCGAGTGGGACAAGATGGTGGAGGCGGGCGGCTGGGCCGGGGCCAAGAGCAAGGGCTGGGTCCGCACCGAGGGCAAGGAGTACGTGATGCAGGACGGGGACATCATGAACGTGCTGCACAGCAGTTAGCGCATCCGCGCTGCCTGCGTCTAACCGTCAAACCGCCAAACGGTCTAAGGAGATCGGCCATCCCATTTCCTTAGACCGTTGGACTTTTAGACGGTTAGACTTGCGCGCCGCGCCTCAGTCTGCTGGGACCGGCACGATGTCCGGCGACACCTCGCTCTGCGGCAGATGGCGGCGCACCTCGCGCATGGCGCTGTGGATCACGCCCAGGGCGAGGCTCATGGTGAGCATGCTGGAAAAGCCGTAACTGACCAGGGGCAGCGGCACGCCCGTGACCGGGAAGATGCCCGCCGCGACGGCCAGGTTCACGAAGGCCTGGCCGACCACCATGAACATCGCGCCGGTCGCCATGATGGTCGCGCCGTGAATCTCGGGCGTCATCGGGCGGACGCGGGTGGCGAGCTGCGAGACTTGCAGCGCGGTGGACACGATCAGCCAGTACGCGAAGAGCAGCATGGCGACGCCCAGCAGCCCCGACGTGAAGCCCACCGACGCGACCACCATGTCGGTATGCGCGGCGAAGTAGGTCCAGCGGGGACCGTCCGGGCCGAGGCCCCACAGCCCGCCGAAGCTCAGGTCACGGTGCGCCATGCCGATCTGGTCGAGGCCAACCTCCATCGTCTGGCCCCGGTTCACGTGCCCGAAGAAGCGTTCGAGGATGTAACTGTTCCTTTCCAGGTAACGGCCCAGAAAGGGAATCCCGATCAGCGCCAGGGCAAACACGAACCCGGTGATGTTGGTGATGCGGACCCCGGCGGCGTACATCAGGATGATGCCCAGCCCGAAGATCAGGACGCTGGACCCCAGGTCCGGCTCCAGAATGACCAGCCCGGTCGTGACGACGATCATCAGCGTGGCGCTGATCAGCTTGTGCTGCACCCCCCGGCGCGAGAAAAAGGACGCCAGTTGCAGCACCAGCCCCAGCTTGGCGAGTTCGGACGGCTGGAAACGCATGGGACCGAGTTCCAGCCAGCGTTTGGTGCCCTCGCTCGTCTCGGTGCCATGCCCGATAAAGAGGGTCAGCAGCAGCAGCAGCAACGTGACGCCCCAGAAATACGGCGCGATCTTCAAAAAAGCCCTGGGGCGTAGCCGGGCGGCGGCAAAGGTGACCACCAGCGCCAGCAGCGCCTTGCTCCCGTGGTCGAGAATCAGGTCGGGGCGGGCGGTCGCCACGCCCAGCAGCCCCAGCGTGAGCAGCAGCACCTGCGCGATCACCAGTTGCAGACTCATGCGCCCACCTCCTCAGTCGCCAGGGCACGGGCAGCCCGGGTAAAACTCGCGCCCCGCGCCTTGTAATCTTGGAACAGGTCAAAGCTGGTGCCGATGGGCGCGAGCAGGACCGTGCCCGTCCCCTCAGGGCCACCCAGCGCCTCCAGTCCGGCGCGGGCGGCAGCCTGCATCACGCCGTCCCCATCTGCGCCCGTGACCGTCTCGAAGGGGAGGCCGAGGTCACGCGCCAGCTTCTCGCCGTCCTCCCCGAAGGCGATCACGCGCTTCACCCGGCCCCGCGCCGCCTCCCGCAGCGGGGCGAGGTCCGCACCCTTGTCCCGCCCGCCGACCAGCCAGGCAATCGGGGCCGGAGCACGGGTCAGGGCTGCCTCCACCGCCAGCGTCCGGGTGGCGATGCTGTCCTCGATGAAGCGGACGTTGCCGAGGCGGGCGACCGTCTCGAACCGTCCGGCAACGGGGCGGGCCGAGCGCAGCCCTGCCGCCAGCCTTTCCACGTCGACCGGGCGGCCCAGCCGCCTCAGCAGCGCCTCGGCGGCCAGGACGGCGGCGGCGGCGTTGGCGGGATGCAGCCCTTCGGGGAGGTCGGCGTCGGGCAGCACCTCGCGGCCATCCGCCAGGGTGATACGGTCAGGCTGGAAGGGGCGCACCTGGGCGCGCGTCGCCACCTTCAGGCCCGCCGGGACGACCAACACGTCCTCCGCCTCCTGCCCCGCCGTGATGTTCAGCTTGGCCGCGTGGTACGCCTCCACGGTGCGGTGGCGGTCGAGATGATCGACGCCCAGATTCGTGATGACCGCCACCGGCAGCCGTAACCCCGGCACCCGTTCGAGCTGGAAGCTGGAGAGTTCGACCACTGCCACCTCGGCCTCGTCGACCACGTCCAGCAGGGGCGGGTCGATGTTGCCGCCCTCGCGGGCGTTCAGGCCGCTTTCCCGCAGCAGGTGCGCGATCAGCACGGTCGTGCCGCCCTTGCCCGCCGTGCCGGTCACGCCGACCAGCGGCAGGTGTGGGCGCAGGCGCGCGGCCAGCGTCACCTCCCCGATGATCTCCGCCCCGCGTGCTGCAAGCGCGAGGAGGTCGGGGTGGTCGATGGGCACGCCGGGCGCGGCCACCACCGTCCGGTAGGTCCCCCCCACGTCCCCGCGCGCCAGCCCCAGCTCATGCATCAGCGCCTCGTCTTCCGCCGACGGGCGCGCGTCGTGCCACTCGGCGCGCACCCCCTCGCGGGCCAGAAAGCGGGCCGCGCCCCGCCCGCTCCGGCCCAGCCCGTAGATCAGTACCTTCTCCCCCGCATTCACGCTTCAACGATACGGGAAAGAATGTGACAGCGGGTTGGACCGGGCGCTCCCGACGGCATGCCGGACACTTCCGGCGCCCCCCGGACCCTCAATCCGTCGCCAGTGCCTCCGCCTCCGGCACGGCGGGCGGCGTCACCGTCAACCCCGCCTCCTCCCCCGCCCAGGTCATGAAGGCGTTCAGGCCCCGCTTGAACATCACCGGGCGTTTCTCGCGCTTGCCCAGCTTGCGGCGGCCCTCGGGGACGGGCACCTCCGGAACCAGGGCCCAGTTCACATTCATCGGCTGGAAGCCCTTCGGGTTGGCCGAGGCGAGGTAGCGCACCAGACCGCCCAGCATGGACTCGGCGGGTGGGGTGAGGGGCGGGAGGCCCAGCGCCAGGCGCGCGGCGTTCGTCCCGGCCAGCCAGCCGGTCGCCGCCGATTCCAGATAGCCCTCGGTGCCCGCCAGCACGCCCGCCACGAACTTCTGCGGGTCGGCGCGCAGCCCCAGCGTCGAGTCCAGCACCTCCGGCGCGTTGAGGTAGGTATTGCGGTGCATCACGCCGTAACGGACGATCTCGGCGTTTTCCAGGCCCGGAATGAGGTTCACGGCCGCCTTCTGGTCGCCCCACTTCAGGCCGGTCTGGAAGCCCACCAGGGACCACATCCGCCCCTCCTTGTCTTCCTGGCGGAGCTGGGCGACGGCGTAGGGCCAGCGTCCGGTGCGGGGGTCGTCCAGGCCCTTCGGGGACATCGGGCCGAAGCGGGGCGTGTCCACCCCCCGGCGGGCGATCTCCTCGATGGGCATACAGCCCTCGAAGAATTCCAGCTTTTCCCAGTCGTGGGGCGTATGCGAGCGGGCCTGTTCCAGCGCCCCTACGAAGTGCAGGTACTCCTCTTTCGTGAAGGGGCAGTTGATGTAATCCGCGCTCTGGTCGTAGCGCCCGGCCCGCCACGCCACGTCCATATTGATGCTCTCGGCGGCGATCACGGGTGCGGCGGCGTCGTAGAAGCTCAGGCGCTCGCTGCCAGTGAGCCGGGCCACGTCAGAGGCCAGCGCGTCCGAGGTCAGGGGGCCGGTGGCGATCACGCTGATGCCGTCCGGCACGGCCTCGACCTCGCCCTCCACCACCTCGATCAGCGGGTGTTCGCGCACGGCCCGCGTGACGCGGGCGCTGAACTCGTCGCGGTCCACCGCCAGCGCGTTGCCCGCCGGGACGCGGCTGCTGTCCGCCGCGCCCACAATCGCGCCGCCCACGCTGCGGAGCTCGGCTTGCAGCAGGCCCTTCGCCTGCATCTCGCCCTCGCCGCCCAGAGAGGTCGAACACACCAGCTCGGCAAAGTTCCCGGTCCGGTGCGCGGGCGTCATCCGGCGGGGCCGCATTTCAAAGAGGCGCACCCGCACGCCGAGTCTGGCCGCCGCCAGCGCCGCCTCCGACCCCGCCAGGCCCGCGCCGATGACTGTGATTGCCGCGTCTACACTGCTCATCGGGGGCAGTGTAGGGGAAGGAGGGTCAGGGGTTTGTGGTCAGTGGTGAGTGGGAAAAGACCTGGCCTGTTCCATTAACCACTTCCACTTACCGTTCCGGCGTCCCCCCCACGCCCGCCTTCACCCGGCTCAGCCCCTCGTACAGCAGGACACGCAGGGCGGCGAGGCGGTCGAAGGGGAGGGGGAGCGCCGCGTCAAAGCGCGTCTCCCCGGCGGGCACGCTGACCACGTTCACGCCCTGAGCAGTGAAGAGGCGGGCGGCGCGGCGCGAATGGCTGGGCGAGGTGACGAGCAGCACCCGCCGCCAGCCCCGTGCGCGGGCCAGGTCGCGGACGCGGGCGGCCTCGTCCCGGGTGGTGGTGACGTGGCGGAGCGTGAGGACCTGCGGGCCGCCCGTGGGATACAGGGCCGCGATCTGCGCGCGTTCCAGTTCGCTCAGCTTCACGCAGTTCGCCGGGCCGAGGAGGCCAGACTGCTCGGAGACGGTCAGGAGAGGCGCGTACCCGGCCCGCCACAGCTCCAGCCCGCGCAACAGGCGCGCGAGACTGCTCGCTTCCAGGGTGCGGGCGCCACACTGCACGCCGCCGCCCAGCACCACGATGGCGTCGGCCTGGACCGGGGGCTGCGCCAGCGTGAGCGCCGCGAGGGGTGCGCGCAGCACGGGCGTCAGCAGGCACAGGGCCAGCAGCACCGCCAGCACGCCCGAGCCGACCTGCCACACCCGGCGTGTCAGGGGGAAGGCACCCGCTACGCCCCCACCCAGCAGCAGGGCCAGGAGGAGGGGCACGGTGGTACGGACCTCGCCCAGGTACGCGGCCAGGATGGCGAGGGCCGCCCCGGTCGCCACACCTGCGCCCACGCTGCGCCAGACCGCAGGCCAGGACTCAGGCGTCCGCACGGTCCTCGCGGGGTTCGGGGGAAACGGCGGAAGGGACGCCGTCCAGCTGCACCTGCATCCGCGGGAAGGGCACCTCCACGCCCGCCGCCTGCAAGGCTTCCTTGGCGGCTTCCAGCACCTGCATGCGGATCACCGGGTAGGTGACGACGTGTTCGGCGCCGATCCAGAAGCGCAGCAGCAGCCGCACCCGGCTCTCTTCGAGTTCCTGCACCAGCACCTGCGGGGCGGGGTCGGGCAGCACCTCGGAAACACCGCGCAGGACCTTCAGCAGCAGTTGCCGCGCATGGTCCACGTGTTCGCGGTAGGCCAGGGGGACGTTCACGTTCAGGCGCAGCGTTCCCCCCTTGCTGAGGTTCTCCACGACCGCCCCGGCGACCTCCTTGTTGGGGATGCTGACGTGCTCGTTATCGCGGGTGCGGATACGGGTGGTCCGCAGGGTGAGGCGCGTCACCTGGCCCTCGTGTGCCTCGGTGCGAATCCAGTCGCCCAGACGGAAGGGCCGGTCCAGCAGCAGCGTGATCCCACTGATCAGGTTGGCGAGGATGTCCTGCGCCGCAAAGCCGACCGCCAGGCCCACCACGCCCAGCCCCCCCAGGATCGGCAGCAGGTTCACGCCGAACTGCGCCGCGACGAGGTACACGCCCAGCAGCACCCACACCGCCCGCGTGACGTTGCTGACCAGCACCCGCAGGCTCGTGTCCAGTTCCCAGTGTTCGGTCTGAACGTGCAGAAACCGCTGGATGACGCCCCACCCCACGTACAGCAACAGCAGCAGCAGGTACACCCGGAACACGGCGCCGCTCCAGTGAGCCAGCGCCGGAAACAGCGCCGTGATGGACAGCAGCACCAGCATCAGAAAAGTCAGGCGCAGCACCGTCCGCAGCACCCGCCGCGCGATGGGATGCGTATCCACGTGAAAGAAGCGGCCCAGCAGCGCGAACGCCACCCTGGACACCCCCCAGAACAGCAGCGCGTACAGCAGCACCAGCAGGGCGGCCAGCAGGGCATTCGGGCCGTATTCGGCCACCACGTCGCGGACCCCCTGCCAGGTTTCAGCCAGAGCGGCGCGCAGGGCGTCCAGCCCCAGCAGGCGCGAGGAATCTACTTGGCCGGTCACGGCGCCAGTCTAGCGGCCGCATCCCGCTTCCTATACTCCGTCCATGTCCCGCCGCTTTCCCCTGCTCGCCGCCCTCGCGCTCCTGGTGGCCGCGCTGATCGCCGTGGCCCTGGCCCTCGGTCCACGCACCGGCCCGCCGCGCGAGAACAGCCCCGAGGTGCGCTTCGTGCGCGAGATGACGCAACACCACGCCCAGGCGGTGGATATGGCGACCCGTATCCGCGACCGCAGCCAGGACCGCACGCTGCGCTCGGTGGCGCTGGATATCCTGCTCTCGCAGCAGGAGCAGATCGGGCAGATGCGCGGCTGGCTCACCCTCTGGGGCCTGCCCTGGGGCGGGGCGGGCATGACCGCCGAACACGCCCGGATGATGGGCATGGCTGCCCCCGCCGACCTGAGCCGCCTGGACACCCTGCCCGTGAAGGACGCCGAACGCCTCTTCCTGCAACTGATGATCCGCCACCACCAGGGCGCGCTGAGCATGGTGAAACCCGCCCTCGCGCCGGGCATCCGCCCTGAAGTGCGGACCCTCGCCCGCCAGATTCAGGCCACCCAGACGGGCGAAATCCGACTGATGGGGCAGATGCTCGCCGAACGGGGCGCCAAGCCGCTGCCTGCGCCTGCTGCGGCCAGTGACCATGCGGGAATGGAGGGGATGGAGGGGATGGACATGGGTAGCGGGAGCGAACACCAGCACTGAAAAGGGAACGGGGATCGTAGCAGGCAGTTCTCCCACGATCCCCGTTCTCCGTGGTGTCCTCCAAAAAAGACCCTCCCGCCTCACGTGGCAGGGCGTCTCCCAGCTTCACCCGTTCTCGTCGTCCCAGTCCCGCAGCCTGCCCGACCGGCGTTCCTTGCGGCGTTCCTGCTTGTTGTTCTTCTTTTTGGGGCGGGGCGGGAGCAGCAGCTCGTAGGTCCGGGCGGGATCACAGGGGGCAGCCTGCTCGCCCAGCCGCTCGCCGGGGTCGGCCGTGCGGAGGTTCCCGGCCGGGTGGACGTGCGGCCCGCCGCAGTACGGACAGTCCTCCACCATCCAGAACATGACGCGCGTGCCGGGCAAGTCCCGCAGCGTCACGTAAGCAGGTTGAGGCCCGGAGCGGTCACGTTTGCCCATGCGGGGAGGCTAACGCGGGCGGGGGCGCCGGATTGTGGGGGAGCCGTCAGCCCCGCCTGCCGACGGCTGAGAGCTGACCGCTTCCTTACGCCTCCCCCTCCGTGTCGTCGCGCAGGTAGGTCACCACGGAGCGGCAGTGGGTCAGGCCCGCGTGCGTGTACAGGGCGCGGGCAGCGCGGGCGTGGTCGTGGGCGCGGGCGCGCAGGTCGCGAATCTCGGGGTGGGCGGCGGCCTCGGCGGCGGCCAGGGCCAGCAGGGCGCGGCCCAGGCGTTGCCCGCGCTCGGCGGGGTGCACGGCCAGATAGGTCAGGTCGGCGCGCGCCGCTTCGGCGTTCAGTTCCAGTTCCGCGAAGCCGACGGGCTGTCCACCCCGCAGCAGCAGCACCAGCCGCACGTCGTCCCGCGCGAAATGGGCCTGAATCTCCGCGTCGGTCCATTCCAGGCGGCCCGCCCAGCCGTCCTCGCTGGTGCGGTACAGCGTGCGGTAGGCCCCCGGCGCGAGGGTGTCGGCGGTCGTGTACCCGTCGGGAACCCGGGCCGCGCGGGCGAGATGGGCCACCCGGGCGGCGTAGAAGTCGGTGGTGTGCATAGGCGTGAACCCGGCCGCCTCCAGCGCCTCCCGCGCCGCGAGATTGTCCCGCGCGCTGAAGGCATAGATGGGCAGGCCCTCCGCGCGCTCGACGGCGCGGGCCAGCAGCAGGTGCAGGTCGCCCATGCCCAGCGGTCCCTCCAGCGCCAGACCGTCGCGGAAGGGCGCGAGGGCGCAGTAGCCGCGAATCTCGCCGTCCTCGCCAGTGGCGACCAGGCAGACGCGGTCCTCGCACTCGCCCCGCAGTTCAGTCACGTCGCGGGCGTCGGGGGCGAACACTTCGCGTTCGGGCGCGTCGTCCATCCAGTGCAGCAGGGCGAGGATATCGGGCGCATCGGTCGCTTGCATCGGGCGGATCATGAAGGGCACCTCCTGAACAGCGGGCGGGACTCGGCGATGAGAACTGTCTCAGCCTAGAAAGGGAGAGGCCCCGGCGTCTGTCCGGCGCGTCACCCCGCAGCCCCCTGCGCGCGTGCTATAGTTCGCCTATGCCCTGAACAGGGTACGCTGCCTTCCTCCCTTTGAGCACGAAGCCGTGTTTGAGGGGCCTTTTCTTTTTGGAGAGGAAGGTGACGGTTCCCGCCCTTCCCGCCCGGGAAAGAAAGAGCGTGGGGAAGGCGGCCGATGGGAGGCCCGCCGTGACGAAAGCACCTGCGTCCAGCACCACCGACCGCCGTGAACGCCGCCCGCAGCAGACCGGCCCGGACCTGCTCGCCCTGCGCGCCCAGCTGGCCCGCGCCGAACGGGAGGCCCGCCGCGCCCCCACCCCGGCCCCGGCGCGGCCCGCCAACCTGCAACTCAAGCCGGTCAAGCCCCAGCGCGAGGCCGAGCTGGCGGGCATCGACACCACCGACCACACGCTGGCCCGCGCGCACGCCCGCCTGCGTGACGCCGTGTACGAGGGCCGCTACCACCTCTGCCCGCACGCCATCGGCCACGCCCGCGCCGAGGGCTTTCTGGAACACGACATCATCCAGGTGCTGGTCGCCGGGCGCGTCCGGGCCGTCTATCCCGAGGACCACCGCTGGCTGGTCTGCGGCTTTTTCGAGTCGTGCGGGGTGGCGCTCCCGCTGCACGTGGTCGTGGAACATCAGCGGGACGGGAGCCTCGATGTGGTCACCGCCTTCGTGCCCAAGCACCCGCACCACATCATCAGCCGCGCCCGCCTGGCCGTGATGCTCCGCTACGACGACGAGCAGATTCGGACCCGCACCGCCCACGTGGGCAACAAGCCCGGCCACCGCAGCAAGGGGAAGTGGAAGAAGGGGGCGTAGGTCAGGCGAGCAGGAGCGCAACGCAGCGCGCACGTCTTCTGCTGGAGGCCGTGCGCGTCTGCGTTCGGGCGGGCCGGATGAGGCGCAAGACTCCCACGAAGAGAAAGGAACGTCTGGGACAGCAAAAAGCTCCTCCCCCTTGAGGGGGGAGGCCGGGTGGGGGTGAGCGGGCCGGGCGCCCGAGGCAGACGGGGAAGTTCAACCTCCACTTTTCAGGCGCGGCCAGAGGGCAACCCGGCGGCCACCCCCCTCCCCAACCCTCTGCGAGTCCCTCATAAGGGGAAAGGGGGAATTCGTCCTCAGCGTGCTTTTCTCATCACTCAAGCTCAGGCGGGAAGCGGTCTAGCAGCCGATGTCCTGCCCGAAATACTGGCGGCTCAGTTTGGCGTAGGTGCCGTCCTGCACGATCTGTTTCAGCGCGGTATTCACGGCCTGGCGCAGGTCGTCGTTGCCTTTGGCGAAGGCCATACCGATCTGTTCCTTCCAGAGGGTGTCCCCGACCACCAGCTTCGCCTTCGGAAACGTTTTGAGGGCGTCCAGTGCGGCGAAGCGGTCAGTCGCGATGGCGTCCACCTGGCCGGTCGCGACAGCCTGGATGGCGGCCTGGCTGCTGGGATAGACCTGCACCGTTTTCTGGAAGGGGAGCTTGCGGAGAAACCCGAAGTAGGTGCTGCCCGCCTCCGCGCCGAGGTTCTTCCCGGCGAGGGTCTTGCTGGTCAGGGGACCGCCCGCCCGGGTCAGGATCACGCCGCCCGTGCAGTAGTGCGGCGCGCTGAAGTCCGCGCTCTGCTGCCGGGTGCTGGTGATGGCGTGCGAGGCGATCACCAGGTCGATCTCCTGCGGACGCTCGGCCAGGTCACGCAGCAGCCCGTCGAAGGGCCGCACCACCCACTGCACCTGGAGGCCCAGGCGGTGGGCGACGGCTTCCCCCAGGTCCACCTCGAACCCCGCAGGCGAACCGCCCCGGAGGTAGTTGAACGGCTCGAAGTCTGCGCTGGTGGCGATCTTGAGGGTGCCGCTGGCCTTCGCTTCGGCCAGGGTGCGGGCCTGGGCAGCAGGCAGGGCGGCGAGGCACAAAGCGGCGACGGTCAGTCGGGCGGGAAGTGAACGCATCGTTAAACCTCCGGTTGAGCTTCGAGTCTGCGCGCCGCGCTGTCACAGGAGCATCACACGTCCATCACAGGTGAAAAGGGCCTCTGAGGCTGGTTGAAGCTGGGGGTGTCCTGGTGGAGCGATGGCGTTGGAAGGTGGTCCCCCCTCCCCCCCGCCGGGGGCAGGGGGAGCTTTCCGCCGCACTCGGCAAAGGGAGTCCCGTTAAGCGGCGGAGATGTTTGGGGCGGTGGCGGTTCCTGCCTGGAACGTGTTGATTTCCACCGGGCGGCTGCGGGCCTGCGGCCCGAAAGCTCCTCTGCTAAGCCTGCCCAGTTGCAAGGTGGAACCTGACCGTCGCCTCCAGAATTTTGAAAAGACAAAAGACAAGGGGCGCTTCAGCTCTGGACGCTGGTGGGGTGGGGCAGCGTCACGGTGACCTCTTGCCAAATGGGTTCTTGCAGAGGAAAGGGGAGGCGGCGGCCCCTTCTGCCCTCCCCGCCCCTGCTACCCTACCCCCCGTGACGCGCACCGGCTTATCCGACACCATCGCCGCCATCGCCACCGCACCCGGGAGCGCGGGCGTGGGCATCGTGCGGGTGAGCGGGCCGGACGCGCTGAAGGTGGCCGACGGCGTGTTCCGGGGGCGGCGCAAGCCCAGTGCGGCTCGGGGAGGCCGCTTCCTGTTCGGCCAACTGGTCGCGGGAGACGGGGAGGTGCTGGACGAGGGCCTCTGCCTGGTGTTCCGGGGACCGCACAGCTACACCGGCGAGGACGTGGCCGAACTCCAGACGCACGGCAGCCCGGCGGTGCTCTCCCGGGTGCTCTCCCGGGCGCTGGAACTGGGCGCGCGGCCCGCCCGGCCCGGCGAATTCACGCTGCGCGCCTACCTGGGCGGGCGGCTCGATCTGGCGCAGGCGGAGGCGGTGCTAGGACTGGTGAACGCGGGCACGGATACGGCGCGGCGGCAGGCCGCCCTGGGCCTCTCGGGGGCGCTGGGCGAGCGGGTGGAGCGGGTGGCGGCCCAGGTCACGCGCACGCTGGCCGCCCTCCAGGCCATGCTCGACTACCCCGAAGAAGGGGTACCCGATGAGGACCGCGCGGTCCCCCTGGCCGCGGCAGAGGCGGAACTGACGGCGCTGGTCGGCACGGCCCGCGCCGGGCAGGTCGCCACACGAGGCGCGCGGCTGGCGCTGATCGGGCGCCCCAACGCGGGCAAGAGCAGCCTGCTGAACGCCCTGCTGGGCTACGAGCGCAGCATCGTCACGCCGGTCCCCGGCACCACCCGCGACTATCTGGAAGCGCAGCTCTCACTGGCGGGTGTCCCCGTCACGCTGGTGGACACGGCGGGCATCCGCGAGACGGGCGACGAGGTGGAGGCGGCCGGAGTGCGGCAGGCCGTGAGCCTGGCCGGGGCGGCCGACCTGGTGCTGGCGCTGGAAGACGGCAGCCAGCCGCGCGAGGTCCTGCCCGCCGGGCTGCCGGAGGAGGCGCGCGTGCTCCGCGTGCGGACCAAGGCCGACCTGCCCCCGGCCTGGACCGACCCGGACACGCTGGCCGTGAGTGCCGTGACCGGGCGGGGCCTCCCCGAACTGCGGGACACCATTCACGCCGCTTTGATCGGGGACGCGGCCCGGGGCGAGGCCTGGCTGACCACCGAGCGGCAGGCGGACGCGGCGCGGCGGGCGCTGACGCACATCCAGGCGGCCCGCCTCCTCCCTGACGACCTCGCCGGGTACGAACTGGAAGAAGCCCTGCGGGCGTTGGCCGACCTGACCGGGCGCGACGTGCAGGAAGACGTGGTGGACGCCGTTTTCCGCAATTTCTGCGTGGGCAAGTAGGCCGCGCACGGTGGCAGGGGCCAGTGAGGTTTTCCCACTGGCCCCTGCTTCTGACCTCTTCAGACTTCGCTGTCTTTGGTGTTCAGCGACGTTTCCTCGCCGGGCGTGGTGCTGGCCGGGTCGCTGGTGATCATGCTGCCGATAGAAGCCACGTCCTGCTTGTTCAGGCCCATGTCCCGGTATTCGCCGGGGGCCACGTCCTGCATGTCGATCCGGGCGTCCATCTGGTCCCGCTGGGCCCCCATGAATTGCAGGTCCACGTTGCTGATCTCGTCCTCGGTCTTCACCGTATCGGAGGGGTTGGGCTGGTTGTCGTCACGCTGGGTCATGGTGAAAGCCTCCTGTGCCCCCTACGCTAGCAGGGGCCTTTCGGGCGCGGCGTGAGCGTCCCTTTAAGGTTGGCTCGGTCACGCCCCCAGCCGCAGCACGCTCTGGTTGCCGCGCAAGACATAGACCACCACACCCGCCTCGGCCAGAATCCCGGCGCGGCGCTCCAGATCGCGCACCGTCTCGGGCGCCCCGACCCACTGGCGGCGCGGCTTCTCGCCGGGTTCCAGGTAGAAGCCTTCGGGAATGGCGACGATCACCACCCGGCTGGCACTGGCACGGGCCCGCATCGCCTGCTCGACCAGGGCTGGCCCGGCACGCTGCGTCAGCACGATCAGGTTGCCGCCCGCGCGGGAGGGTGGGATCAGCGGCGGGGCGAGGTCGGGCTGCACCTGGGCGAGACGGCGCAGGGCCGCGCGCAGGGCTTCGGGCGTGCGGCCGGTCGGGGTCACGCCTTGGCGGGTCGCCACGCTGACGGGCAGGTCCAGCGCCAGCGCCTCCTGAATCAGGCTGCTGGCGAGGCGCACGGCGCTCTCCACGAAGACCTCGCTGCCGTTCAGGTCGAGGAAGACCGTCACGCTGCTCGCGGCCGTCCGGTCGAGTTCGCGCACGGTCAGCGCCCCGCCGCGGGCCGAGAGCCGCCAGTGAACCCGCCCCGGCGGATCGCCCGGCAGGTAGGGCCGCGCGCCGCGCAGGCTGATGGGGTCTTCGAGGCCCAGCGTGCGCGAGAGGGTGCCCTCGCTGAGGAGCGGGCGCAGCAGGTCGGGGAGCAGCAGGCCGTGGGTGCCGGGGTAGACCTCCAGCCGCGCGGGGCCGTGTTGATTGGGCTGGGGCAGCGGGGCCGCGTGCCAGAACAGCCCCAGGGGATCGGCCCAGCGCAGCGTGCCGCCCGGCCAGGTGTACTCGCCCCGGCGGTTCAGCGTCAAGTTCGTGACCCGCTCGGTCACGCTGCGGCCGACCGTCAGGCCGCCCAGCACGAACTGCTCGCCGGGCACCACGCTCAGGGGCGTGGGGTCCTCGATCAGCACCCGCAGCGGCCAGCGCGACTCGACCTCGACCCGCACGCGGTACGGGAGGCGCGTCCCCTCGAAGCCCTGCGGCGGAAAGTCGCGGGTGAGGGTCACGCGCGGCGGACGGCGGGCGGTCAGGAACGCGGCCAGCAGCACCGTCAGCAACGCCGCGAGGGTCAGCAGCAGCGCGGGAAGGTTCAGAGGGTCGCCCCGGCAGGGAGGGGTTCGGCGGGCACCGGTTCCTGCCGCAGCACATCCGCGACGACCTCCTCGGGGCGGGTGCCCGCCAGCCGGGCCTCGATGCGCAGGGTCAGGCGGTGCGCGAGGACGCCCGGGGCGGCGGCCTTCACGTCGTCGGGCAGCACGAACGCGCGCCCGGAGAGCGCCGCGAGCGCCTGCGCGACCCCCTGAAGCGCGAGGCTGGCGCGCGGACCGCCGCCCAGCGCCACCTGCGGATGTGAACGGGTCCGGGCGCTCAGGGCGGCCATGTAACGCCGCAGGTCGTCCGAGACTCGTACGGCCCGCACCGCCGCGCGGGCCGCCAGCAGGTCGGCGGGGGTGGCGACCGGACCGAGCGTGTCAATCGGGTGCGCCCCCTGGAGGCGGTCCAGCATCCGCACTTCCTCCTCCAGCGTGGGATACCCCACCGAGAGCTTCAGCAGGAAGCGGTCGAGCTGCGCTTCAGGCAGGCGGTAGGTGCCCTCGTGCTCGATGGGGTTCTGGGTGGCGATCACCACGAAGGGCGGCGGCAGGACGTGGGTGACGCCCGACTCGGTGACCTGCCCCTCCCCCATCGCCTCCAGCAAGGCCGACTGCGTCTTGGGCGTGGCGCGGTTGATCTCGTCGGCCAGCAACAGGCCCGTGAAGATCGGCCCCGGCACGAACTCGAACTCGCCGCTGGCCGGGCGGTACACGCTCACGCCGGTCACGTCGCTGGGGAGCAGGTCCGGCGTGAACTGCACGCGGCGAAAGCCCAGGCCCAGGCTGGCGGCCAGCGCGCGGGCCAGCATGGTCTTGCCGGTGCCGGGCGCGTCCTCCAGCAGCAGGTGCCCGCCCGCCAGGATGCCCGCGAGCGCGAGCCGGGTCACGGCCTCCTTGCCGACCAGCACGTGGGCGACATTCTCCAGCACGCGCGCGGCGTAGGTCTGCACGCTTGCCACCTCTACACTTCGGTTCGTCATGGTGTCTCGCTTTCCGGTTCATCACGCTTCAGCCGCACGCCCGCCGTGAGCTGCGCCACGTCCCGCGCGGCCCGCTCGGCGGCGTCGGCGTCCTCGTCGGTGACGCGCCCGCCGTAGCGCACGGGGGCGTAGGCGGCGACCAGGGTGCCCAAGGGCGCAGCCAGGGAGGGCAGCTCGCGCACGGCGCGGCCCGCGTGTTCGGCGGGTGTTTCCGACCCGCCGCGCCCCAACCCTGCCTCCGCGAGCGAGGTCAGGGCGGCGCGGTAGGCCAGGCGGACGCGGTGCAGGGCCTCGGGCGGGGTGGGCGCGGGAACTGGCGCGGGGTCGGCTTCCCCCGCCTCCCCCGCTGGATCGGGGTGCAGTTTCAGGGCCAGCCAGACCACCGCCCCCGCCAGCACGGTCAGGACGACGAAGGAGATCAGGCTCAGCCACCACAGCACCCGCGCACCCAGGCGGGAAAGGGGGTCCTGTGCCAGCTCGCTGAGCGGCCCGGTGGCTCCGCCGGGGCCTGCCGCCCCCCCTAGCCCACCACCCATGCCGCTCCCAGGTGCCGCGAAGACAAAGGCGATGCCCAGCAGGGCCGCGACCAGCAGACCCGCTGCCGCCAGCAGCTCCCACCACCGCGGGCGCACCCCCGCGCGCCACCGCTCGGCCCGCCCACGCAGGAACAGGAGCAGTAGCGCCAGCATCAGAAACAGGCCGCCCAGCAGGGGCAGGTCGGTGCCCAGCGACGGGGCCGCCTGCGGAGTCGGTGCCGGTCTGGCACGCGGACGTGCCACAGAAGCGGGCGGAGAGGCAGGCCGCACCGCCGTGCCTGCCCCGGGCCCCCGCGTAGTGACCGGCGGGGGCACCGCCAGAGACGGAGGCGCGGGGCGGCCCTGCCAGGCAAAGGCCAGAAGGCCCACCAGAACCGCGCCCACCAGTGCCAGCCCCGCCACGCCCAGCAGCGCCCGCCCACTCCCGCCCAACCGCAAGAACGGGCGGTTCTCGGCGCCCACCGCCCCCAGCAGCGCCAGCACCAGCGCGAGCAGGCCCACGGCCAGCACCAGAGGCGGCCCCTCGCCCGGCAGCACACTCCCCAGCAGCAGCAGGACGCCGAGCCAGACGGTTCCCCACCCCACGCGCCCCCCGTCCAGCGCCGACGACGCCAGGTACACCAGCGCCGTCCCGCCCATCACCCTTCCGAACATCTGCGTGAAGGCCAGCGCCCCCTCCGGCCCCCGCATTCCGGGCAGCAGCAACGCCAGGCCCAGGCCACCGCCCAGCAGGAGCAGCGGCACCCGCACCGAGCGCGCCTCCCCTTCCCCGTGCGTGATCGCCAGCGCCAGCATCAGCCCCAGCACCGACCACCAGGGCAGCCAGGCCAGGCCCGCCAGCGGGACGAGCACCAGCAGCCAGGAGCGGTCCGCCCACCGGGGCCGGGGCCGCGTGGGGGAGGCAGCGGGAGAGGGCACGGTGTCTATGGCTTCAGGCTAGCGCAGGCAGGGACGGAAAGGAGCACAGTTCAGGCACTTCCCCAGCAAGAGAAAACCCCCGCCACGGGGACGGGGGCAGGCAGATGGCCAAAGGCTTCAGTCGAGGAAGTCGCGCAGCTTGCGGGTGCGGCTCTCGTGGTACTTGAGCTTGCGCAGCGCCTTGTTCTCGATCTGGCGGATGCGCTCGCGGGTCACGTTGAAACGCTGGCCGACTTCCTCCAGGGTGTGTTCGCGGCCGTCCACCAGGCCCTTGCGGAACTTCAGGACCAGGGCCTCGCGCTCGGTGAGCTTGGAGAGGGCCTTTTCCAGTTCCTCGGAGAGCAGGGTCTTGGCGGCGTTGTCCACTGGGGAATCGAGGTTCTCGTCGGGGATGAAGTCGCCGTAGAAGGAGTCCTTCTCGTCACCGATGGGGGTTTCGAGCGACACCGGTTCCTGGCTGACCTTCTGCACCTCCTCGACCTTGTTGGCGTCCCAGCCGGGGCCCATCGCCTCGGCGATCTCCTCGTAGGTGGCCTCGCGGCTGAGTTCCTGCTGGAGCTGGCGGGCGGTGCGGGTCAGCTTGTTGATCGTCTCGACCATGTGGACCGGGATGCGGATGGTGCGGGCCTGGTCGGCAATCGCGCGGTTGATGGCCTGACGAATCCACCACGTCGCGTAGGTGCTGAACTTGTAGCGGCGGCGGTACTCGAACTTCTCGACCGCGCGGATCAGGCCCTGGTTGCCTTCCTGAATCAGGTCGAGGAAGCCCAGGCCGCGCCCGGTGTACTTCTTGGCGATGGAGACGACCAGGCGCAGGTTGGCCTCGATCAACCCCTGGCGGGCGGCGGCCCCGTCTTCCATCTGGCGCATCAGGCGGCGGCGGGCGCGGTCGTCCAGGTCGTCGCCCGTCTCCTCCAGCGCCCGGCGGGCCTCCTCGCCTTCCTCGATGCGGCGGGCGAGGGCGATCTCCTCTTCGAGGGTGAGCAGCGGCACCCGGCCGATCTCGTGGAGGTACTGCCGGACCGGGTCGTTGGACACGGCGCGCGGCATGTCGTCGAAGTACTTCTCCTCCTCGTCGTCCGCAGCGGCCGCGCCGGGGGCGGCGCCTTCCCCCTCCTCCTCGATGTCCTCTTCCTCGTCCTCCTCGTCGAGGTCCTGCACCTCGATCCCCTGTCCGGCGAGGTAGAGCTGCATGTCCTCGAAGGCCTCGGCGCTCTCGGGGTCCAGCCCGTTCGCCTCCAGCGCGACCGACAGCGCCGCCGCGATCTCCTCGCTCGACAGCACGCCCGCCGCGCGGCCCGCCTTCAGCATCTCCTGAATGCTGGGGTGCGCGTAGTACGGCTTGTCGGCGGGACCGGCGGCCTTGGCGGGTTTGGCCGGAGCCGCCTTGGCCGCGGCTTTTTTGGCGGGCGCGGCCGGGGCGGCCTCTTCTGCGCCGCTGGCCTCGGCCGTTTTCTTGGGTGCGGCCTTCTTCGGGGCGGCCTTCTTGGGCGCGGCTTCCTTGGCGGGCGCGTCGGTCACGGCGGCCTCATCGGGGGTGACCGGAGCAGCGGCCTCGGCCTTGGCGGCGCGGGGCGACGTGCGGGGGCGGGGCTTGGTGGGGGTCTTGATCTTGCTCTCCTGGGGGGCGTCCTCGGTCACGGGGGCACCCGACACCTGAGGCGTGGGCGCGGTGGCCTTGCTGCGGGCGCGTGCTCTGGTGGGTTCTGCCATGCGTACTCCTGGGGCGCGAAAGCGGCTGTGGGCGGCTTGAAACAAAAAGCGGCGGGGAGCCGGGGCCGTAGCGCGTCAGTCTAGCAAACGCCCCTCCCGTGTTCAGGCACACGTCACGTTCGGACCACGTGCGACACCGGGAGAAGTTTAGATACGTGAGCAGAAGACCGAAAGTTCCCGGGATCCGGCCTGGGGCGTCCCGCTGTGCCGCGCGCTTTGCGCCTCTTCCGGCTC
This sequence comes from Deinococcus metallilatus, assembly GCF_004758605.1. NCBI lineage: Bacteria > Thermotogati > Deinococcota > Deinococci > Deinococcales > Deinococcaceae > Deinococcus > Deinococcus metallilatus. The sequence goes on along the minus strand of NZ_CP038512.1, from coordinate 840,656 downwards.
AGGGGTGCTGTGAGGGGCGGTCATTGGGTTATCCATTGGCCTCTCTCCGCCAGGCCCGTTCACCCCCACCCGGCCTCCCCCCTCAAGGGGGAGGAGCTTTTCTTGCCGTCCCCAACGTATTTCTCTCCTAATAGCAGACTTCTGTGCATCACCCAGCCCACCGGGGGGGAGGAGCAGCAAACCCAAGCCGCCTTGATACCGGCCAAAGCTGAAGCCCCTGTCTTTGCAAAATTCTGGAGGCGACGGCCAGGTTCCACCTTTCGAGTGGGCAGGCAGAGCAGAGGAGCTTTCGGGCCGCAGGCCCGCAGCCGCCCGGCGGAAATCAATACGTTCCAGGCAGGAACCGTCCACGCCCCAAACATCTCCGCCGCGCAACGAGTCTCCCTTTGCCGAGCGCAGCGGAAAGCTCCCCCTGCCCCCGGCGGGGTGGGGGGAACACCTTCCAACGCCCCACCAGGAAACCCCCCAGCTTTAACCCGCCCTTCCGTCGGTCCCTCCCCGCGCCGCGCCCTCCACCCAGCGCACCTTGTCCTCGATGGGACGGCGTTCCCCGGCAGGCCACTCACCCTGCGGATAGCCCAGATACACCAGCCCCATCATGCTGGCCCGCTCCCCGAACCCCAGCGCCTCACGGGTGTGCGGATGCAGGCTGGGCGCGTTGGTGATCCACTTGCTGGCGATGCCCAGCGACCGGGCCGCCAGCATCAGCGTCTGCACGGCGCAGGCCACCGCCCACTGCTCCTCGTGCAGCGGCATCCGGGGCTGCTCGGCGGGTTCTGCGGCCACGGCAATCCACACCGGGGCCAGCCTCTGCCGCGCCTGCTGGGTCCGCAGGACTTCGGGGTCGGGTTGCTCTTCCCCCTTCAGGCGGGCCAGCGACCCGGCCAGCACCTCGGCCAGCCGCAGGCGGCCCTCCCCGGTAAAGACCACGAAGCGCCAGGGTTCGGTCCTCCCATGGGTGGGGGCCCAGTTGGCGGCCTCCAGCAGCGTCAGCAGGACGGCGTGGGGGATGGGATCGGGCTTCAGCCGGGCCAGGTCCACGGTGCGGCGTTCACGAACCGCTGTCAGCAGGTCGAGCGGGGCGGGCAGAGAAGACGGTGCAGAAGACATGGCTCTCAGCGTACGGCCCGGGAACCTTCCTGAGCCCGGCGCCGTACCCGGCAGCATGACCAATACCGACGGCAGTTACAGTCTCCGCGATTTCCTGGCCCAGACCGCCGAGCGGGACAACCCCGGCGAGGTGTTCGAGCTGGAGAGCAGCAAGATGCTGGAAGTGAAGGTCAGTGGCCGCATCTGGAGCAAGCTGGGCGCGATGGTGGCCTACAAGGGCAACCTTTCCTTCAAGCGCGAGGGCACGCTGGAAGGCGGGCTGATGAAGGCCCTCAAGCGGGCGGTGAGCCAGGAGATGAGTCCACTCGCCAAGATCGAGGGCCGGGGCGTGGCCTACCTGGCTGACCAGGGCAAGGAAATCCAGATTCTGCGCCTCGCGGGTGACAGCCTGAACGTGAACGGCAACGACCTGCTGGCCTTCGAGGACAGCGTGAACTACGACATCACGATGCACCGCCGCGTGGCGGGCATGGCGGCGGGCGGCCTCTTCAGTGTGCGGCTCCAGGGGAGCGGGCTGGTGGCGATCCTCAGCCACGGCAAGCCGCTGACGCTGCGGGTCACGCCGCACGAGCCGATTTTCACCGACCCCAACGCCACGGTCGCCTGGAGCGGGAACCTCCAGCCCCAGCTCCGCATGGACGCCAGCCTGCGGAGCATCTTCGGTCGCGGCGGCGGCGAGACGTATCAGATGGTCTTCCAGGGGGACGGCTTCGTGGTCGTCCAGCCCTACGAGGAGTTCGAGCAGGGCCTGGGCGGCGGGGAGAACCACGGGGGCGGCGTGGGGCGCAGCATCGGGGACCTGTTCGACTGAACTCAGGTGAGTGGTCAGTGGGGTGCGGCTGTTCCCCTTCCACTGACCACTTCCCACGCACTGGCGCTCTACACTCCCCCGATGAGTCTGGTCGTGATGGCAACGGGAGGCACGGGGGGACATATCTATCCGGCGGTCGCTACCGCACGCGAGCTGATGGCGCGCGGGCATCAGGCCGTGCTGCTGGGGCAGCGGGGCGGGATGGAGGAACGGGTGGCCGCCGAGCAGAACCTCGCCTTCGAGGGGGTGGACGCCGGGAAGCTCGCCCGCAGCGGGCAGGGCCGCCCCGACCCCCGCGAACTGCTGCGGGCCGTGCGGGGCGTGGCGGAGGCACGGGCCTTTCTCAAGGATGCCCAACCCGGCGCGGTGGTGGGCTTCGGGGGCTTTGCCAGCCTGCCGGGGGTGCTCGCCGCGCAGAGCCTGGGCCTGCCGACCGTGCTGCACGAGCAGAACGCCCGCCTGGGGCTGACGCAGCGCCTGGCGGTGGGGCGGGCGCGGGCGGTGGGGACGGCCTATCCCCACGTGATCGGCCTGCCCGCGGGCAAGGCCACGCTGGTCGGGATGCCCGTGCGGGAGGAGCGCCTGCCGCGCGCGGAAGCCCTGACGCGCCTGGGGTTGCAGGACGGTCCGCTGACCCTGCTGGTCATGGGCGGCTCGCAGGGGTCGCTGGCGCTGAACAACGCGGTGCCCGAGATTCTGCGGGGGGTCTTCGGAACGGCGGGCCGCTCGCCGGAAGGCCCCGTCCAGGTGCTGCACTCCACCGGGCCGCGCTGGCTGGAGGAGGTGGCGCCCCGGGTGGCCGATCTGCCCTGGTACCACGCGGCCGGGTACGTGGACGCGGTGGCGGCGTGGGCGGCCGCCGACCTGGCGATCACCCGCGCGGGCACGGGCACGCTGGCCGAGGCGGCCTTTCACGGCGTCCCGCTGGTGATGGTGCCGCTGCCCGAATCGGCCGAGAACCACCAGTTCCACAACGCGCTCAGCGTGCAGGAGGCGGGAGCCGGACGGGTGGTGGAGCAGGCGAATGTAAGCGGGGCACTCGGCGGGGCGGTGCTAGAGTGTGCGGCGTCGGGCACGCGCGCGGCGATGCGGGAGGCGGCCCTGGGGCGCTCGCCTGCGGGTGCAGCGGGCCGTTTTGCCGACCTCGTGGAGCGGTACCTGCGCTGAGTGCCCCTGCCCGTGCCCCGGACTTCTCACCATGACTGACTCTTCCCCCCGCTCACCCGAACCGGCCT
>NZ_CP038512.1:735000-832500 GCF_004758605.1 Deinococcus metallilatus | reverse complement strand
CCTGACGGTCGCCATCGTGACCCGGCCCTTCAAGTTCGAGGGGCCCAAGCGCCAGCGCGTGGCCGAGGAAGGCATCAACAAGCTCACCGAGCGCGTGGACGGCATGATCGTGGTGAACAACGAGAAGCTGCTCACCGCCGTGGACAAGAAAGTCAGCTTCCGCGAGGCCTTTCTGATCGCCGACCGGGTGCTGTACTACGGCGTCAAGGGCATCAGCGACGTGATCAACGTCGAGGGCATGATCAACCTCGACTTCGCGGACGTGCGCAACATGCTCTCCAACTCGGGCACGGTGCTGATGGGGATCGGCGCGGGCCGGGGCGAGAAGGTGTCGGAGGAAGCCGCGATGAGCGCCATCCACAGCCCGCTCCTGGAGCGCGGCATCGAGGGGGCCCGCCGCATCCTGATCAACGTGACCGGCGGCTACGACCTCTCGATGACGGACGCCAACGAGATCGTCGAGAAGATCCGCGAGGCGACCGGTTTCGAGGACCCCGACATCCTCTTCGGCATCACGCCGGACGAGGCCGCCGGGGACGAGGTGCGCGTCACGGTGATCGCCACCGGCTTCGGCGAGGGGACCTTCCCCACCGGGCTGAGCCTGGGCCGCAGCGGCAACCGGGGCACCAGCATCGACACCATCGTGCGCCCGGTGCGCGGTCAGGCGAGCGCCAGTTACGATCCCAAGGACTACGACATTCCCGCCTTCCTGCGGAATGGCGGACGCGACTGAGGAAGGGGTTAGGCGTTAGGGGAAAGGGGGGCCGGGGCAGACGCTCGCGGCCCCCTTCCTCTTTCAGGGCGCGGGCAGGCGGAGCGCGGCCAGGAGCGCGCGGTGGTCGCTCAGCAGGTCGGGGAGCGGAGTGACCCGTTCGGCCAGGGTGCCGCGCGTCCACACAGAGTCGATGCGCGAGTGCCCGAAGCGGGCGTGGTGTGTGAAGCCGAAACCGGCGCCGCCCGCCTGAAAAGTGTCGGTCAGGCCCAGGACACGCAGCCGGGCGTGCAGTTCGCCGCGTGGCGGGGCGTTCAGGTCACCGGCCAGGATCACAGGGCCGGGCCCGTCTCTCAGCACGCGCTCCACGACCTCCACGAAGTCGCGCCGGACGGAGAGGCGGCGGGCGACCCGCTGCGGCAGAGCGCGGCCGAGGCGGGTGTCGCTGGCACTGGGCAGAAGGCCGAGCGTGGGCAGGTGTGTGTTCACCACGATCACGGTCTGCCCGGCCACCCGCACGCGCGTCAGCAGGACCGCGTGGGGTGAGCGCGGAAAGGAGATGACGCGCGAGGCCAGCACGGGCCACCGCGAGAGCGTCAGCAGTTCGTCATGGCGGGTCAGTGTCCAGCCGGGGAAGGCCGCGCGCACCCGCACCTCGTAGCCCGCCTCGCGGTCACGGCCGAGGGCTTCCTGAAGCGTCAGAAGATCAACCCGCTCACGCCGGGCGAGGGCAGCCAGCCGCGCCGGGTCCGTCCCGGCAAAGTCCGTGTTCAACGTCAGGACCCGGAGCGGGGTGCCGCTTGCCCCGGTGCCCGAAGAACCGTGCGGCAGCACCAACCCCACCTGCCCCACTGTAAATGCCGCCACCACAGCAGCGTTCACCCCGGCCCAGCCCCACCTCCGCCTCCGCAGCGCCCACCAGGCCAGCAGCAGCGGCACCGGCAGCAGGACCTGCGGCGGGACCGCGTCCAGCGCCGCCACCCACCACCACGTCTCGGAGCGGGCGCGGGCCAGCAGCCCCCAGCCGAGCGCCAGGAGGGCGAAGGCCAGCGAGAGGGCGGGCAACGCCGCCGTCCCTCCGCAGGGAGGCTGCTGCTGAGCTGCGACGGTGGCTGTGGCATGTCCCATCTAGGCAAGTCTTCCTCACGTGAGCAGGGGTCCTTCAATCTGTATCCAGTATTACGTATCCAGAAGAGCCAGAAACGGAACGCCCAGCTGTGCGGCCTCCAGGCGATGGCTTCAGCCTTTGCTTAGATGGCTAATCTGCTTTTGGGTATCCTGGTCCTCTCAATCCCACCGCTTAGGTTCACAGGAGGAACCATGAAGACAGTCCACCGACCCCTGGCCCTGCTCACCGCCCTGCTGCTGGGCAGTACCCTTGCCAGCACGGCGGGGGCCCAGGCCACCGTCAAGATCGCGACCATCGGCCCCCTCTCCGGACCGCAGAGCCTGCTGGGCACCCAGATGCGCAACGGCGTGCAGCTCGCCGTGAACGAGTACAAGCCGCAGTTCAAGAAACTGGGGATGGACCTGCAACTCGTCGCCTTCGACGACCAGGCCGACCCCGCCACCGGCACCGCCGCCGCCCGCAAGATCGCGGCGGACCGGCAGTTCCTGGCCGTGGTCGGGGCCCTGAACAGCGGGACGACCATCCCGGCCAGCGCGGCCCTGGCGCCCAGCCATGTGCCGCTGGTCAGCTCCTCCAGCACCGCCGATCAGGTGACGGACCGTGGCCTGAGCAACATGAACCGCATCGTGCCCCGCGACGACGCGCAGGGGCCAGCCGCCGCCGACTTCATCGCGAACACGCTGAAGGCCAAGAAGGTCTACGTCCTCAACGACAAGACGGCCTACGGCGCGGGCCTGGCGAACGAGGTCGAGAAGGCCCTGAAGGCCAAGGGCATTCAGGTGGTCGCCAACGAGGGCACCGAGGAGAAGAACGACTTCTCCAGCATCGTCGCCAAGATCAAGCTCCAGCGCCCCGACGTGGTCTACTTCGGCGGCATCTACAGCCAGATCGGCGTGTTCCTGAAGCAGCTCCGCGACGCGGGCGTGACGGTCCCGGTGATGGGCGGGGACGGCCTGGACAGCAGTGAACTGCCCAAGATCGCCGGAAAGGGTGCCGAGAACGTGTACTACACGACCACCGGCGCGCCGGTCGAGGCGTTCCCTCCCGCAAAGACCTTTGCCGCCACCTACCAGAAGACCTTCGGCAACCCCGCCCAGTCGTTTGCCGTCCTGGGGTACGACGCCGGGAAGGTGGTCCTCCAGGGCATCCTGAACGCCGCGAAGGCGAACGGCAACAAGGTGCCCAGCCGCGAGCAGGTCGAGGCGGCGATCCGCAAGGGCAACTTCACCAGCCTGCTCTCCGGCAACGTCAGCTTCAACAGTGCGGGCGACCGCACATCCGCCAAGCTGTACGTGATCAAGCTCGTGGGCGGCAAGCCCAACCTGGACACGACCCTGACGGTGAAGCCCGCCAAATCCTGACAAACTCATCAGGCAAGAAGAGGGCCGCCCCGCTTGTCCGTGGGGCGGCCCTCTTCTTGTCTCCGTTCAGACGGATTCCATCCGGTTCCCGTCCCTCCCGCCACCAGCGGAGGATGCGCTTTCACAACGGGGAACCCGTCTTTCTGCCTCCCCGCATCCGCCTAGATTGAAGCCTGTCCCGCAGGAGAAAAAGAGGTCGGGCAGGCTTCAATCTGTTTCAGACGCTCAGTGTCTTCGCGCAGCTATACAGGTCGCGGCTCACGTCCTTGCGTTTCTCCCAGGTTTCCGGCAGGGGCGTGTAGCTGATCTCGCCGTTGTGCCGCCCCACCATCACGTCACTGCGGCCGTCCATCAGGGCGTACACGGCAGCCTCACCCAGACGGCTGGCGAGCACCCGGTCACTGCTGACTGGCGAGCCGCCGCGCTGGATGTGACCCAGGATGCTCACGCGCGTCTCCAGCCCAGTCCCCGCCTCGATGGCCTGCGCGACGCCCTGCGCGCCGCCCGGATACCCCTCCGCGACGATGATGATGGAACTGGCCTTGCCCTTCGCCACGCTGTCCTGCACGATCTGCACCACGCCGTCGACCGGTTTGGGGTCCTCGGGGATGAAAACTTCCTCGGCCCCACCCGCCACGGCGACTTCCAGCGCGATGTGCCCGGCGTGGCGGCCCATCACCTCGATCACGAAGATGCGCTCGTGGCTGGCCCCGGTGTCGCGCAGCTTGTCCACGGCGTCCAGCGCCGTCTCGACCGCCGTGAAGTACCCGATGGTGTGGTCGGTGCCGTAGAGGTCGTTGTCGATGGTGCCGGGAATCCCGATCACCGGGATGCCGTGTTCTTCCTGCAAGGCATGGGCGCCGTGAAAGCTGCCGTCCCCGCCGATCACGATCAGGCCGTCCACGCCCCAGTCACGGAGGTACTGGGCGCCGCGGGCGCGGCCCTCGGGCGTGCGCCAGGTGTGAGAACGGGCAGTCAGCAGGATGGTGCCGCCGCGCTGGATGGTGTTCGCCACATCTCTTGGGCCGATCAGGCGCAGGTCGCCGCGGTGCAGGCCGGAAAAGCCCCGGCGCACCCCGACCACCTCGATGCCCTGGTAGGTGGCCGTGCGGACGACGGCGCGGATGGCGGCGTTCATGCCGGGCGCGTCGCCGCCGCTGGTGAGGACGGCGACCCGCCGGATGCCCGCGGGGTTGGGATGCTCGGTCAGGTGGGGAATGTCGGTCACGGGAGGTCCTCGGCAGGGGCCGTGCCCGGGAGAGCCGGGCCAGGAAAGAAGGGAGCGTCAGGCGTCCTGCGTGGCCTGAAGGGCCAGCGCATAAGCGTCATTCTTACGCAAACCCTGGGCCATCAGCAATTCCCGGATTTCGCGGGCGCTGCGGCCCTCCTGTGCCCAGGTCTGCGCCAGGGCCGCGTGGTCGGGAGCCTCCTCGCCTGGAACGGCCTCCCCCAGCGGGCGGCCCGCGACGACGACCACGATCTCGCCGCGCACCCCGTCTGCGAACCGGGCAGCCAGGTCGGCCAGAGGACCGCGCGCCGTCTCCTCGAACTTCTTGGAGAGTTCGCGCGTCACGCTGGCCGGGCGCGTCTCTCCGCAGGTGCTCGCCAGGTCGGTGAGCGTGGCGGCGAGGCGGTGCGGGCTCTCGTACAGCACGGTCGTCTCGGGGCGGGCGGCGATAGCGCTCAGGCGTTCCTTGCGCTCGCGGCCCGCCCGGGGCAGGAAACCCTCGAAGGCGAAGCGGGCGGTGGGCAGCCCCGACAGCACCAGCGCGGGGACAAAGGCCGTCGCGCCCGGCAGCACCTCCACCGGAATGTCCGCCGCGACCGCCGCCCGCACCAGTTCCGCCCCCGGATCGCTGATGCCCGGCGTGCCCGCGTCGCTGACGTAGGCCAGGCGGGGGTAGTCCTCCAGCACTTGCGCCGCGCGGTGCATGGTGTGCGCGTCCAGGCGCACCAGCGGCTTCCCGATCCCCAGGTGCGCGAGCAGCGCCCCCGTGCGCCGCGTGTCCTCGCAGGCCACGGCGTCCGCCCCGCGCAGCACCTCCACCGCCCGCAGGGTGATGTCCCCCAGATTGCCCACCGGGGTCGGCACCAGCCAGACGTGGGGAGGCTCAGCGGTCACGGCGGGCCTGCCTGAGCAGCCCGCAACCGGCGCCCAGCCGCCAGCAAGCAAAGCTGACCGCTGACGGCTGACGGCTCACCGCTCCTAATCATTCCCCGCTTCGCCCGCCCCGGCCAGCGCGGGCACGGCCTCCGCGACCAGGCCGGGCGTGGGCTTGAGGCGCACGCGCACCTTGCGGGGACGGTTCAGGGCGCTGGTGATGCGCGCGCGCAGCAGTTCCGCCTCGCCGACCGTCACGGTCACGACCGTGCCCTCGGGGAGCCGCGCTCCGATCAGCACGACCACACCATTCTCCACGATGCCCTTGTAGGCCCTCATATGCCTCCCACTCTATTCCGGGCAGCCCCGAAAGACCGTCACCCGGTTGGGTGACTGCGGCTCACGCTTCCCCACCCTGGGCCGGGCGCTGCCGCCGCTCGGCCTGGGAGAGGGCCTCGCGCAGCGCGACGATCTCGCTCTCGCGTGCCCCGCCCAGGCGGGCGTAGCGGTCGATGACTTCCGATGCCTCGCGCCGCCGGTCCAGGCGCAACAGGATCATGCCCAGGTGTTCGCCCCCCACGAAGTAGGCGCGGGGGTTCTCGGGGTCGGCGCTCACCTGCGCCCGCGCCGCTTCCAGCCGCGCCAGTGTGGCCCGGTGGCGGTTGACCTGCCAGCGCACCAGATAGGTCGCCAGCGCGAAGGTCAGCAGCGCCCCCAGCACCGAGGCGGTGTAGACCTCCGGCACCCCGAGTTGCAGCCCCAGCCGCACCGTCAGCGGGAAGCAGAAGGCCAGCACCACCAGCACCGCCAGTGTCGCCGCGTAGTTCACCGGGACCTCGGCAGGAAGGCGGGCATGGCGGACAGTTTAGCTTGTGGTGCGTGGCGTGTGGCTTGTGGAGGCATCGGCCTCATGCTTCAGCTTCCGCTTTCCACAGGCGACAAGCCACGCGCCACACGCCTATCCTCCACCTCATGCGCCTGCACCTGATCACCGTCGGTGAACCCAAGCTCGCCTACGCCCGCGCCGGGTGGGACGAGTACGAGAAGCGGCTGCGGCGCTACCACAAGGTGCAGGTCACGCGGGTGGGCGGCAGGACGCAGGCGCAGGAATCGGAAGCGGTGGCAAGGGCGGCGGGCCGCGCCCCGCTGATCCTGCTCGACCCGCGCGGCCAGCAGTTCACCAGCGAGGGCCTCAGCGCCTATCTGGACGCGCAGGCACTCGGCGGCGTGGGCGAACTGGCCTTCGCTATCGGCGGCCCGGAGGGGCACACGGACGACCTGCGCGCGGGGGTGCATAAGCTCTGGAGCCTGGGGCAACTCACGCTGCCGCACGACCTCGCCATGATCGTGCTGCTCGAAGCCCTGTACCGCGCCGCGACCATCAGCGCGGGGGAGCCGTATCACCGGGGGTGAGGGAGCCAGCCTTCAGCTTTTCTACGAACCACTCACCCCTCCCCCCTCAGAAGCGGAAGACGGCCCCCACCCGGTAGACGTTCTGCCGCCCGAAGTTGGCCTCCGCGAACCCGTCCAGCGGTCCCGGCAGGGGAAAGCGCGCGCCCAGCGTGGTGTGCAGGGTCGTGCCGGTGGCGTTCAGCGGGAAGCTCAGGCCCACGCCCGCGTAGGGCCGCAGCAGCAGCAGGTTCATGCTCAGCAGCGCGTCGGTGCCCACCCGCGTCCCGCCCTGGCCGGACAGCGTGCGGTCGAGGGTGCCGCGCAGTTCGGCCTGCACCGGCCCGAAACCTGCCACCCGCCCATACACGCCCACGTGCAGGCCCAGGCCTCCCCCCGCCGCCACGCCAGCCTGCACGCCGAACCGCTCCGCACCCGCTGCGCCGGTCATCAGGGCCGCCAGCACCATCACCGCCTTGAGTCTTCGCATGTCCCGAGTGTGAGCGAAAGGGGCGGCCAGGGGATGTGAAGGAGGCTGGAGCAACAAAGAAGGTGGGAGGCGCCGTCTTCGCCTCCCACCTCCTCTCCAGGCAACAGGCCACGCGCCCTAAATCGCCTGCACCTCGAACTTCAGCCCCAGCCCTTCCGTCTCGGCGTTCGGGTCACGGCCTGCCACCAGGGCGTACCCGGCGCGGCCTTCGGTCAGCCAGGCGTCCGTGACGCGCTTCAGGTCGTCCAGGGTGACCTTCAGCAACCGGGCCTTGTACTCCTCCTGCACCTCGGGCGTGTACCCGGCCTGGTCGCCATAGAAGCGCAGGCGGCCCGCCGTGTCGGGGCTGGTGAGGGGGTCGAGGGTCTTGCTGGCCGAGAGGATCGCCTCGGTCAGCTCGCGCTCGCTCAGGGGCGTGTCGAGGAACTGGCGGGCGCCCCGGAAGACCTCGTAGGTGCGGGTGATGTGCGGGTCGCGGTAGGAGCTGAGGCTAAAGACGCCCGCGCGGGCATCGAAGGCCGCGCCGCCGCCATACGCGCCACCCTTCTCACGGATTTCCTTGAGCAGATACTCGCTGCGCAGGAGCCGCGAAAGCACCAGCAGCGCCGGGCTGTCGGGGTGGGTGTAGGGCACGGTGCGGAAGGCGACCGCGTTGAAGGCGACGGGTGAATCGGTGAGCCGGGCCTGCGGGCCGCCCTCAAGGGTGCCGGGGTGGGGGTGGCCGACCGGCGCATCCCCGGCGAACTCGCGCGTGATCGGCGTCAGATCGAGATTCAGGTCGTCCTCGGTCGCGGTGAGGCACAGCAGGGGCTTGCCCTGCAACAGCAGGTCGCGGACGCGGTTCAGGCGGTCCAAGAGGGCATCAACCTCGTCCCCCTCCACGATCTGCTTGAGGTGTTCCAGGGCGGTCAGGCCGCTGAAATGTTCCTCGATATTCCCGGCGGGGCTGACCTGCGCGGCGGCCAGGCGCTCGGCGTAGGCGTTTCCGGCGTTCACGACGCTGGCCTTGAGGCCCGCCAAGCGCTGCTTGAGCAGTTGCTCCAGGCGCTCGCGGGTGAATTCGGGTGCTTGGATCAGGTCACGCAGCACGCCGACCAGGGCGCCGCCGTTGCGGGCCAGCGCCTTGCCGCTGAAGGTGACTGTCAGGCGCAGGGTGTCCAGGTCGTCAGGCCTGCCACCCACGCCGACGCTCGCGCTCACGCCACCCGTCACGGCCTCGATGCGGCGGGCAATCGCCAGGTAATCCTGCCCCGCCGCGCCACTGCGGGTGACGGCGTAGGCGTACAGCGGCAGCGTGTCAAGCAGGTCGGCGGGCACTTCGGGCAGTCTCACCTGCACGTCCAGATACGTCAGGCCGCCGGTGGGCTGCGGCACGCGGCCGATCAGCGCGCGGCCTGCCTCCTCCGCCCTGTAGGGGACGCGCTGCACCGTCGGGGGAACGTCGGCCAGCGTCAGCGTCGGCAGCACGTCGGGGTCGCTCTCCTGGGCCTGAAGCTCCTGAAGTTGCAGGCTCTCGCGGACGATCCGGGCGCGGTCCTCGTCGGTGAAGGCCGCGCTGAGGCGTTCGACCAGTTCGCGCTCCGCCTGCTCGCTGCGGGCGGCCAGTTCGGGGTCGGGGGCCAGGACCAGCGTGACGCGGTGGGGGTTGTCCAGCAGCTCCTCCCGGATCATCGGCTCGAACACCGGCCCGGCCTTCAGGTCCTCGCGCAGGCGGTTCAGCTCGGCATCCAGGCGCAGGCCGGTCACCGGGTCGCCGCCGTACAGCCAGGGTCCCAGCAGGCGGAACATCACTTGCAGGCCGTAGGGATAGCCGCTGTTGGACACTTCGCGCTGGCCGATCTCGAACTGGTGCAGGCTGCTCTCGATCAGCTCGGGGTCGATGCCACCCTGGGCGATGCTCCGCAGCGTGTCCAGCACCAGCGCCTCGACCTCGTCAGCCTTGCCCGCGCTCAAGCCCTTGAGGCCCGCCGCGAAGGCCCCCTCGCGGAAGTTGTCGCGGTAGCCGCTCAGGTCCGCCAGCGCGCTGCCGATCCCCGACTCGATCAGCGGCCGGGTGAGGGGCGCGGCGGGGTTCCCCAGCAGCACGTCGCTCAGCACGCTCCAGCGCAGGTTCTGGTCGGGGTCGGTGGTGGGGCCCAGCTTCCAGGCCACGCTGACCTGCCCGCCGCGTTCCACGTCGGTGCCGGGGTAGGTCACGTCCACCCGTTGCGGCTCGCTGAAACTCGGCTGGTCGGGGATGCTCACGTCCAGCGTCTGCGGGCTGAACTTGGACATCACGTGCGTCTCGATCTCGCCCAGCACGCGGGGCAGGTCGAGCTTGCCGTAGGTGTAGAAAAAGGCGTTGCTGGGGTGGTAGTGCGCGGCGTGGAAGGCCCGCAGCCCCTCGTAGGTGAGGTTGGGGATGTCCTCGGGCGCGCCGCCGCTGTTGTTGGCGTAGGTGAGGTCGGGGTACAGCGCCTTGCCGAACGAGCGCCACATCACCGAGCCGGGCGAGGCCATCGCGCCCTTCATCTCATTGTAGACGACGCCCTGGAGTTTCAGGGGCGTGCTGGGATCATCGGGTGTTTCGAACTCGAAGCGGTGGCCGTCCTGGCGGAAGCTCTCGTAGCGCAGGAGGGGAAAGAAGGTGGCGTCGAGGTACACGCCCAGCAGGTTGTAGAAGTCCTTCTCGTTGCGGGTGGAGAAGGGGTAGGTGGTCCAGTCGCTCGCCGTCATCGCGTTCATGAAGGTGTTCAGCGAACGCGGCAGCATGGCGAAGAAGGGGTCACCCACCGGGTACTTCCGGCTGCCCATCAGGACGACGTGTTCGAGGATGTGCGCGACGCCGGTGGAGTCCTTGGGGACGGTCGGAAAGGTCACGCCAAAGGCGAGGTTGTCGTCGTCGCGGCTGACATGGGCGTGCCGCGCGCCGAGGTCGTGGCGCAGCAACACCAGCTTGCCCTGCATCTCCGGCAGGTCTTCCACCCGTTCGACGGTATAGCGGCCCAGCCGGTCGCCCACGGCGGGCAGAACAAAGAGGCGTTCGGTGGTGGTCATGGGAGGGAGTCTAGCGCCGCGTGCCGGGGGCAAGCGTGGCGTTCTGCCCTCTGGGACCGCAGAAAGGGGCGCCCGGCCCGGGGTACCCCCAGAGGGACGGCGGAAGGCGGACCGTTTCCTCCTCATCCGCACCCGCTAGACTGCGCGCATGCGACAAGCCCTCCCCGGGTGGACGGCGCTGGCCGTCGGGGCGCTGCTCGTCTCCTGCGGCAGCAACCCCACCAGCACGAGCGGCACGACCAGTGCCCGTGACCCCCTGTATTTCACGACCACCAGCCTGCCCGTCGGCTACCTGTCGGAAAGCTACGACGCGCCCGTGACCGTGGCGGGAGGGGCGGGGCCGTATGGCGTGCGGGTCGCTTCAGGCACCCTGCCCCCCGGCCTGAGCCTGCGAAACCTGCGCCTCACGGGCACCCCCAGCAAGACCGGCAGCTACACCTTCACGCTGGAGGCGTCCGACGCGAACCTCAGCAGCAAGGTGCAGGCCTACACGCTGAACGTGAGCGAGCTGCCGCCGCTGGCCCTGAAGCCCCAGCTCCCCACCGGCGAGCTGCGCGGCGAGACGCGCATTCCGCTGAACATCATCGCGCCCCGGTCGGTGCGGGCCGCGCGGGTGGTCTGGGACCTGCCCGAAGGCGTGACGGTCACGCGGGTGCAACCCGCCGACGCGGGCGGCGTGCTGTTCTGGAAACAGGCGGGGCGGACCCTGACCCTGGACGTGGGCTTCAAGACCGTGCCGCGCTCGGGCGCGCGCGTGGCGCTGATCGGGATCAAACCGCAGAAGGTGGTCACGCTCGACACCAACCGTTTCGCCTTTGAGGCCCGCGACGGTGACGGCAAGCTCCTCGCCGAAGTGAAGATGCCCGAGCTGCCCAAGCCCACCGCCCCCGGAACCCCGGCCAGCACCACCCCGGGCACGGCGACGCCGACCTCCCCCGCCACGACTCCGGCCACCCCCACCGGGACGCCGCCCGCCACTCCGGGAACCACCCCGGCGAACCCCGGCACCCCCACGCCACCCGTTACGCCCACCCCGACGCCGCCCGGAGGCTCCTCATGAGGCGGGCGCTCGCGCTGCTGGCGGCGCTCAGCCTGGGGGCGGCCCCCCGGACGGCACAGGCGACGACCGCGCCGCCTCTCAGCCTCACGCAACAGGCCAAAAAGGCTGACGTGATCGTTCGCGCTACTCTCGGCACCCCCAGCACCGTCAAGGAGGGCGAGGTGACGTGGCTGGTGTATCCCCTGACCGTCACCGAGACGGTCGCCGGGGACGCGGCCAGCCTGCCGCAACGGGAAGGCCAGCCCGCGCTGTACCTGCTGTCGGGAATGGAGGGCCTGCCCACCCTGCGGCCGGGGCAGGACGCCTTCCTGCTGCTCTACAGCAAGCGGCTGGACAGCCCCATCGTGGGGTTCTGGCAGGGCGTGTATCCGATTGAAAACGGCAAGGTCACGCACCCGGCTCCGGGAACCAGTCCGGCACTGGGGACCGGCACCGCAGTGGGCACGCAGGCCGCGACCACTCCCAGCGCCACTCCCAGCGCCACTCCCAGCGCCACTCCCACCACCACCAGCCCCACGACAGCTGCGGCCCCCCCCGGCATCAATGCGGCCAATCCCACCACGGGCAGCTCCTCCAGTTCGGCCTCCCCCACTTCGGCCCCTCCCAATTCGACTCCGGCGAGTTCGGCCTCTACCACCTCGACTCCGGCCAGCCCGGCTCCCGCTGGCTCGGCGCCCACCAGCTCACCCCCCACCGGCCCGGCTTCCGGCGCCCCCGGCACGGCCACCCCTCCCACCCCTGGCGATCTGGACGCCGCCCTGAGTGATCCCGCCAAGTTCCGTGACGCCCTGCGGGCCGCGCGGGAGGCCAAATGAAGGGCCGGAAGTGGCGGCTGCTGGCCCTCGCCTTGCTGCTGGGGAGCGCGCAGGCGGCGACCGTCAAGCTGCGCCCCCAGGGCGCGGAACTCGTCAAGGCCGTGCAGGACGCGCTGGCGGCGATCAGCACCAAGGAGACGCCCGTCACGCTGGACACCAGCGGCGGCCCAATCCTCACGCTGGGGGGGAGCGGGGCGACGGCCGTCCCGTTCAGCCCGGACGTGGCGGCCCGCACCTTGACTGTCGGCGGGGAGCGCCGCATCGAGTTCAACCCGCAGGGGCCGCTGCCTCTCGCGGACGCCGTGCGCGCGGCCCTGATGGACGAACTCGGCCTGAAGGACTGGACGCCCGCCGCCGCCCGCGTGCGCCTGAGCGGCGCGGACCTGAACGGCGACGGCGTGATCGACCTGACCGACCTGGCCCTGCTGATGAACAACTACGGCAAGTCCGGCGCGACCGTCGGTGACCTCAACCAGGACCGCAAGGTGGACGACGCCGACCTGAAACTGTTCAGCGCACAGTACAAGCCCTGAGGCGAGGACGGCGCCCCCGCCCCCGCCCCTTCTGCCCAGCTCAAGCTGGCTATCCCCTCTTCACGCTGCGGGGCGGCCAGCCCTTCACATGCACCACGCGGGCGTAATGGGCCAGTGGGGAGCCGAGCGCGCCGAGGCCCAACTGCCCGGGCAGGGTGCAGTCCACCACCTGCACCTCGGCGGCCTGGAGGGGCCAGGCTTCATGCTGCACGTCTTCCCGCCACAGCGCCCCGCCCCAGCCGACGGTGAACAGCGAGCGCCGTTCGGTCAGCCAGTGTTCGAGGGTCCCCGGCTGGGCGCGGAAGACCTCGCCGGTGGGGCGGTAGTGCAACCGGCACCGGCAAGCGGGATGACGGCGGCGGACACTCTGGAAGGCGAGCGCGTCTCCCTCGGGACGCAGGCTCGCCCGGGCCGTGAAGTACGGGAGGCAGAAGCCCAGGCGCGCACCCAGGACCGCGAGGGCGTTCGCCGCGTCCAGGCTGAAGGTCCAGATGCCCGCCCCACCGTTCACGCGGACATAGGTCCGCAGGTTCACCTGGGCGAAGTCGAGGGCGAAGGGCACGCCGCGCGGGCGAAACCCCGTCACGTCAAACGTGACCAGCCCCAGCCAGGCTTCCCCTTGCCACAAGTCCAGCGGCACCCGGCCCGGCAGGAACGGCGTCAGGGACGCGGCGGGCAGCGGCCAGTGCAGGAACACCAGGTCCCGCCACTCCATCTGCATGATCCAGGGGAAGTCGACCACCCGCCCTTCCTCCTCTCCGTGCGGCTTTCCCTGAGGGTAGCCGTGCAGGCGAGCGGCACATGAGCGCGGCCTTGAGGGGAAGGCGATCACCGGGACCGTGCGGCCCCTCCCCACCTGCTACGCTGCCCGCATGACGGAAGAGCAGGGCACCATCGACCTTCAGGACTTCCTGAAGCTGCGCGGGCTGGTCGAGACGGGCGGTGAGGCGAAGTTCCGGGTGCAGGGCGGCGAGGTCCGGGTGAACGGCGCTGTGGAGACGCGGCGGCGCAAGAAGCTGCGGCGCGGGGACATCGTGGAATACGCGGGCGAGCGCGTGCGGGTGGACTGGTGAGCGGCGCAGGCTACGCCGAGGCTGTCGCGGACTTCCGGCGCCGCAAGGACGAGCATTTCAGGGCGGGGCATGGGCCGCTCCCGGGCGAGGCCCTGCCAGGTTTCCGGGGCCTGAGCTACTACCCGCCCGACGAGGCCTGGAGCTTCATTGTCCCGGTCGAGCGGGCGGACGGCGCGGAGGTCACCCTCGGCACGAATACCGGCGAGCCCCGGGTGATGGCGCGGTTCGGAACCGCCAGCGTGGACCTGCCGGGCGGCCCGCAGACCCTCACCCTCTACGTGCCCCCCGGCGATGAGGCCCCAGCCCGCGTGTTCGTGCCCTTCCGCGACGCGACGAGCGGGACGGAAACCTACGGCGCGGGGCGTTATCTGGACGCGCCGCTGACGTGGGCGCCGGAGGGGCCGGAAGTTCGCCTGGATTTCAACCTGGCCTACCACCCCTACTGCGCGTATGGCGAGGGCTGGACCTGCCCTCTCCCCCCGCGTGAGAACTGGCTGACGGGGCCGGTGCGGGCGGGGGAACGGTCGCCGGAAGGCTAGCTAGCGGCGCACCAGTCCCGGATTCGGCCACAGGCGCAGGTTGGCGGGACCGGCCACGTCCCGCAGATCGACCGGACCGTAAGCGCGTGAGTCGAGGCTTTCCCCGATCAGGCGGTTGTCGCCCATGACCCACACCTTGCCGGGCGGGATATGCAGGGGCGGCTGGTCACTCAGCACGCCGTCATTCACGTAACTCTCCGCGAGGGGCCGCCCGTTCACGACCACCCGCCCGCCCTCGATGGCGACCGTGTCCCCGGGCAGCGCCAGCACGCGCTTGACGTTGTAGGGGCGGTGGCGCACGCCGTAGAGCGTCTCGTAGCTGTAGGGGCTGTCCGCCGGGGCCTTGAAGATCAGCAGGTCGCCCTGGCGCGGGTAGGCGGTGGGCAAGCCCCAGGCCCGCAGCCAGCGCGGATATTTCAGCAGCAGCAGCAGGTCGCCGCTGTGCAGGGTGGGATTCATGCTGTTGCCGTCCACCCGCGCGAGCGTCGCCACGAAGGTCGTGAAGAGCCACACCGGCAGCAGCGCCCCCAGCACCCAGACCCGCCAGAAGGACCGGAAGCCGCCGGAACCGGCACGGTCATCTGTGGGTGCCTGAGTCACGCGGCGCATGCTAGCAGGCGGTCCGGCGGGGCAGGGAACCTTCACCCGCGCTTCAGACTCCAGGGGCAGGGCGGGAGGCGAGGGGTACGCTGGACCGCATGACCAGTCAGGACCTGAAAGTCGAGAAATACCACGAGGGCAACGGCACGCCTGCCCAGGCCGGGAAGATGGTGCGCGTGCATTACACCGGCACGCTGGAAAACGGGCAGAAATTCGACTCCAGCCGTGATCGCGGCGAACCCATCGAGTTCCCGCTGGGCGTCGGCTACGTCATCCCCGGCTGGGACCAGGGCATCGCACAGCTCCGCGTGGGGGACAAGGCCCGCCTCACCATTCCCGGTCACCTCGCCTACGGCGCTGCGGGGGTGCCCGGCGTGATTCCGCCCAACGCCACCCTGATCTTCGACGTGGAACTGATGGACGTGCGCTGAGCGCCGCACCACACCGGCAGCGCCCCGCCTCTCCAGGTTCGGGGCGCTGTCCCGTTCAAGCCTGATCGTCCACGAGATTGTCCGGTTTGTAGTTGCCCTGTTCGTCCAGCATGCTGCCGCCCTCCAGCTCCACGCCGGGGGTACCGGGGCTGTCCTGCACGACACTCTCCTGCTCGGGAGTGGGGTAGGGGAACTTGGTCGCGCTCTCGGCGTCGGAGGCGGGCGGGGGGACCGGCACGTCGGTCCGGTCGTCGTCACGGGGTCCAGTCATGCCAGGCAGCGTAGGCGTGCCCACCACGGCCCGCATGTGCCCGGCGTAAAGCGGCGTTCACGGCCCGGCCCGCCGCCCGATGTGGAAGGCTGAGGCATGCCCGAACGCTTCCTTCCCATCTCTCCCGCCGACCTGCGCGTGCTGGTGAGCGGCTACCAGTCGTGGAGCGAGGCGGAACTGCGCTCCCTGACGGACCGCCAGTCGGTCCCGCTGATGCCCTGGCGACATCAGCAGGGCCACGACCCGGCCTTCCTGCCCAGCGGTGAGGCGGGGGTGTGGCGCAGTCATACGCTGATCGCCCTGATCCGGCCGGACGGAGGCGGCTGGGTGGGCTGCGCGCTGGACGCCGCCTCCACCTTCACCCACTGGGAAGCCCGCGCGGGGGGAGACGGCGTGCGCGTGACCTGCACGCTGGAAGGGCCGCCCGTCGACGTCGCCTGGGAGGAGACACCCGACGTGATCGGCAGCGTCGAACGCCTGAGCGCCGAACTGGGCCGCCGCATGAACGCCCGGACGCCCGCGCCGCTGCGGGTCTGGTGCAGTTGGTACTCGTACTACCGGAACGTGACGCTGGAGGCGGTGCTGGAAAACGCCCGGCTGGCCCGCGAGCTGGACCTCCCCTTCGACGTGTTTCAGGTGGACGACGGCTTCCAGGCCGACCTGGGCGACTGGCTGGAACCGAGCGCGCATTTCGGCGGCCACGTGCAGGAGCTGCCCGCCCGGCTGTCGGAGCTGGGCTTCACGCCGGGGCTGTGGCTGGCACCTTTTCTGGCTGCGCCCACCTCGCGGCTCTTCCGGGACCATCCGGACTGGATGCTGCGCGGCGAGGACGGGCGGCCTCTCCCGGTCGGCTACAACTGGGGCGGGCCGTATTTCGCGCTGGACACGACGCGCCCGGAGGTGCTGGCCTGGCTGCGGGACCTCGCGCGGACGGTGCGCGGGTGGGGCTTCCCGTACCTCAAGCTGGACTTCCTGTTCGGGGCGGCGCTGCCCGGCGTGCGGCATGACCCGGGCGTGGGGCGGGCGCGGGCGTACCGGAATGCCCTGGCCGCGCTGCGGGAGGGGGCCGGACCGGACGCCTTCCTGCTGGGCTGCGGCGCCCCACTGGCCGCCAGCACCGGGCTGGTGGACGCCATGCGGACCGGGCCGGACGTGGCCCCTTTCTGGGAAGAGGAATCCCGCCGCCTCTGGCTGGGGGACGCGACCGGGCCGGGTGCGCGCAACGCCGTGCAGACCAGCCTCTCGCGCTGGTACCAGCACGCCTGGTATCAACCCGACCCCGACGTGATGATCGCCCGGCGCGAACTCAGCCTGCTGGGGCACACCGAGCGCCACACGCTGCTGGGCCTGCTGGAGACGGTGGGCGGCCTGCGCGCGAGCAGCGACCCGCTCGGGCGGCTGGACCGGGAAGGACTGGCCCTGCTGCGGGCCAGCCTGAACGTCAGCACGCCCGACCGCCCCCGCACCCTCACGCGGAGTTTCGGTGGCGCGGTCACGCATTTCACCCGCGGCACCTTCAACCTGCTGAATGTGCCCGCTGGCGGCATCCCGCCCCACGGCTACCGGGAGCGGGGGGCCTAGAATGCCCGGCATGACCTCCTCTCCCCTCCCCGTGATTCTGGACGGCGACCCCGGGCTCGACGACGCCATCGCCTGGCTGCTCGCGCTTGCCAGCCCCGAGGACGTGCGGGTGCTGGGCGTCACGACCGTGCATGGCAATGTGGGCCTGAAGCTGACCACGCACAACGCCGGGGTGACGCTGGCGCTGGCGGGGGAGGCGGGGGCGCAGGTGCCCATCCATGCCGGAGCCGACCGCCCCCTCGTCCGCGCGCCCCTGACCGCGGCGGAGGTTCACGGGGACAGCGGCCTGCCCGCCTCTGGCCTGCCCGAGCCGACACGCGGGTTGGAGACGGAACACGCCGTCAATTTCATCATTCGCACCGTGCGCGAGCGGCCCGGTGAGGTGACGCTGGTGGCGACCGGGCCGCTCACGAACGTGGCGCTGGCCTTCCGCCTGGCCCCCGACCTGCCGGGCCTGCTGCGCGAGGTCGTGTGGATGGGCGGCAGCACCGGGCAGGGGAACCGCACCCCGGCCGCCGAGTTCAACGCGCTGGCCGATCCGCACGCCGCAAAGATCGTGCTGGAAGCGGGCGCACCCACCCGGATGTTCGGCCTGAACGTGACCATGCAGGCCATCGCCACCCCGCAGCGGGTGGAACGCCTGCGGACGCTGGGGAACCGGGCGGGGGCCGTCAGCGCGGAGCTGCTGACCTCCTATGCCGGGTTCTACCGCCAACGCTACGGGCTGGAAGGGGGCGCCCTCCACGACCCGGCGGCCGTCGCGGCCGTCCTGCGCCCCGACCTCTTCCAGATGCAGGCGCTGAACGTGCAGGTGGAGACGCAGGAGGGCCTGGATTTCGGGCGGACGGTGTGCGACCTGTACGGGGTGACCGAGCAACCCGCGAATGTGCAGGTGGGGATGAAGGTGGATGACGGGGCGTTCTTCGAACTGCTGCTGGACCGGCTGGCGCGGCTGCCCTGAAGCCCGGCCTGTTCAGTCCGCGCGCCCCTCCACCCGGAGCACAACCGGCGTCCCTTCCGGCAGGCGGTACGCCCGGAGCGTCCGGCTGCCGAGGTCCGCGATCACGTAAGGCACCGGGTACACCGCAAGCCGGGTATCCGTCGGGCTGGGATACGCCGGGCCACGTGGATGGCTGTGATACAGGGCCACCAGCGTCAGGCCGCCCGCCTGCATGGCCCGCAGCGCCCGCAGCAGGTGGCCGGGGTCGGCCAGGTACGTGCGCTCGGGGTCGGGCGACACGTTGGCGAGGGGATAGAGGGCGACCGCCTCCGCCCCTTCCCCGTCCAGGTGACCGCCGAGCGCACCGACGCACTCACGGGGCGCGTCACGTTCGGCGTGCGCCCACAGGGCATCCACCAGGACCGGCGGCAGGATCAGGGCCACCCGGCCATTATCGCGGGCCGGAGTGCGTTCGCGCCGCGCGCGCAGCACTGGCCGCAAGCCGGACCGCCCCCAGCCTGAGAAAACCGCGCTGGGCGCATGGCGACGGGCAGAATGGAGGCCGCGCGTACAGTACACTGGGCGCTATGGCGAAGGCTCGTGCAAAGGCGGCTCCACCCGTGAACCGCTTCGATGGGGAGGCACTGGGGCTGGTGCTGTTCGCGCTGGGCATCTTCCTGGCAGTCACCCTGGCCCTGCCGCAGTTCGCGGAGGGCGGCTTCATGACGCAGGCGCACGCGGCCTTGACCGGCTGGCTGGGCTGGGCCGCGTATCTGCTGCCGATCATCCCGGTCGCGTACGGCGTGCTGGTGTTCCTGGGCCGCGACCTCGCGGGCCTGACCCGGCGGGTGCTGGGCGGCGTGCTGGTGGTGGCGTCGCTGCTCGCCCTCCACGAGGTCCTGGTGCCGGGCGCGGCGGGCGAGGGGGCGTCCCGCCTGATGGCCCCGCTGACCACCACACTGGGGTACGCGGCGGCCCTCCTGCCGCTGGTCACCCTCACGCTGGGGCTGGAGCTGATGCTGCGTTACTCCCCCCTCACGTTGCTCAAGGCCTTTTTCCGGGGCCTGAGCGTGCTGCTGGGCGGCGCGACCTCCCAGGTGCAGAGCGCCATCGAGGCCCGGCAGGACGGGCGCGATTCCGCGCGGGCACGCACGCCGCTGCGCCAATCCCTCATGGCCCAGACCCGTGACCTGGACCTGCTCCGCAAGCTCTACCCCGATGCCCGCGAGCTGAAGGCGCAGCAGGGCGAGGTCCGGGCCGCGCAGCGTGAGCTCCGCTCCCTGGACGAGGGGGACCTGAAAGGGCTGGAACGCGACCTGGCGGGCTGGCAAGAGGTCACGAAGACCTTTGTCGGCCACGCGGCCCGCGACCTGCGCGAAGCGGTGGCGGCGGAAGCCCCGGGCGCGGGCGCCGACGCCGAGGCCACCGCGAACGAGGTCCGGACCGGGCGGCACGAGCTGCGGGTGGAGTTGCCCAGCACACTCGCCAGCGGCGCACTGGAGCGGCTGCGCCGGGGCCTGGTCACCGACCTGCAACGCCTCGCCCAGCGGGCCGGAAAGCTGGAACGCGACCGCCAGGCCGCCGAAAAGGCGCTGGCAAAACCCGACGCCGGGGTGCTGGCCCGCGAACTCCCCGCGCACCGCGAGCGCCAGAAAGCCTGGCAGGAACTCGCCGAGGACTTCACGACCTGGCGGGGCCGCGAGCGGCATTACCCCGGCTGGCCGGACCTGGCCGCCGCCTTCGACCGCGCCCCCACCGAGCTGGCCGCCGCCCTGGCCGAGGCTCTCGCTGGCGACCCCGACGGCACGCTCAGCACCCAGGAGGAATGGCGGGCCCGCCTGGACCGCGCGCAGAAAGAGGCGCTGGAACGCGCACAGGCGATGGCCGTGCACGCCCAGGTCAGCGCGCCGGGAGGGGACCCCCTTCCCGCCCCCACCCTCGATTTCGACTTCACGGCGGTTGACCCGCAGGAAGCGCAGGAGGGCCGACCGGAGGAGCCTTCTCCCCTCCCCGCCTCCACCACCGTCCTGACCGCCGTCCCGCCCCGGCCGGAAGTCCTGCTTGAGCCGGGGGGAGTGCAGGCCCAGCAAGACGAGGAAGAGGAGGAGGGAGGCGCGGCGCCCTGGGAAAGCGCGCAGCCGGAACGGCGCCGCCCGGCCCAGGGCGCGGTCGACATCGCGCTGCCCGGCTACGACCTGCTGGACCCGGTCCCGGCAGCGGCGCTGAACACGGCGCAACTGGACGTGGCGGCCCGGCAGCGGGCGGCGGTGATCGACCAGACCCTGCGGCACTTCAACCTCCAGGCGAAGGTGGTGGATTTCGCGCGGGGGCCGACCGTCACCCGCTACGAGATCGAACCCGCCCCTGGCGAGAAGATCAGCCGGATCGCCTCTCTCTCCAACGACCTCGCGCGGGCACTGGCGGTCGGCGGCGTGCGCGTGGAGGCCCCGGTCCCCGGCAAGAGCGTGATCGGCCTGGAAGTGCCCAACGCCGAGCGCGAGCCGGTCACCTTCCACCAGGCGGCGGCGGCCCCCAGCTTCCGGAGCACGCGCGCCAGGCTGCCGATCATCCTGGGCAAGAGCATCGACGGCGAACTGATGGTCGGGGACCTCGCCAAGATGCCGCACCTCTTGATCGCCGGTTCCACCGGTTCCGGCAAGTCGGTCTGCGTGAACACCCTGATCACCAGCCTGCTGTACCGCTACCTGCCCACCGAGCTGCGCTTCCTGATGGTGGACCCCAAGATGGTCGAACTCACGCCCTACGACGGGATTCCCCATCTGGTGCGCCCGGTGGTGACCAACCCGATGGACGCGGCGGGCGTGCTGCTGGGGGCGGTCGCCCACATGGAGCGCCGCTACAAGATGATGAGCCAGGTCGGGGCCAAGAACCTGGAACAGTTCAACGCCAAGATGCGCCAGGTCGGGGAAGACGAGCTCCCGCACCTCGTCATCATCATCGACGAGCTGGCGGACCTGATGATCACCTCCCCGAAGGAGGTCGAGTCCGCGATCATGCGCCTGGCGCAGATGGCGCGCGCGACCGGGATGCACCTGGTCCTCGCCACGCAGCGGCCCAGCGTGGATATCCTCACCTCCCTCATCAAGGTGAACGTGCCCGCGCGCATCGCCTTCGCGGTCAGTTCCAGCCACGACTCGCGCACCATTCTGGACAGTGTGGGCGCCGAGCGGCTCACTGGGATGGGCGACATGCTGTTCTATCAGCCGGGGCTGGTCAAACCGGTGCGCCTCCAGGGGCCGTACATCAGCGAGGTCGAGTCCGCCCGCATCACCGACGAACTGCGGCGGCAGGTCTTCGACGACGCCTTCGGG
The DNA here is from genome assembly GCF_004758605.1 of Deinococcus metallilatus. Classification (NCBI taxonomy): domain Bacteria; kingdom Thermotogati; phylum Deinococcota; class Deinococci; order Deinococcales; family Deinococcaceae; genus Deinococcus; species Deinococcus metallilatus. The sequence continues at coordinate 811,107 of NZ_CP038512.1, read as the reverse complement.
GAAGCCTACGGCACCGACTTCGACGGCACGGTCGAGGCGAGCGGCCCCAGCGTGGACAAGGGCAACATGGACTTCAGTGATCCCCACCTGCGCCAGGCCGCGCTGATCTGCATCGAGGAGGGCCAGGGCAGCGTGTCGAGATTGCAGCGCCGCCTCTCGGTCGGCCACGCCCGCGCGGGCAAGCTGATGGATATGCTCGAAGCCATGGGCATCGTCTCCAAGCACCAGGGCAGCAAGCCCCGCGAGGTGCTGATCACCGAAGCCGACCTGCCGGAGTATTTCGGGCGTTAGGCCTGCCTCCCGTTCAGACGGCTGCCCGGCTCGCGAGAGGGCAGCCGTCCTGTTTGGGGCGGGGCCCCTCGGGACGCGCTCGGCAGGCTGGGGCCAGCTCTGGTCTGTCCAGGCGACCCGGTCCCAGCCCTGACTACACCCGCATTCCCTTGAGCAGCGCCCACAGCCATCTCAACGTCAGGCCCGATGAGGCCGCCATGAGGCCTGGGCCAAGTCGAACCGATGGTTTGTTTAGATGTTCTGTCTGAATCCCAGCGTAAGTTGCTTTTTGTGGACCAGTGGTGAAGATTGGGAGGCGGACATTTCAACCCGAGGTGAACTCATGAAGAAGCAGACCAGCCTGATCACGCTCAGCCTGATGCTCGCCACGCCCGCCCTGGCCGGTGGGGCAGGCGCGCCCGCTCCCAAACCCCCGACGGCCAGCGGTTGCCGCAGCATCGCGCAGATCATCATGAATGATCCGCAGTTCAGCACGCTGCTGACGGCCGTGCAGGCCGCGGGCCTCACCCAGACGCTGATGGGCGGGCAGTACACGGTGTTCGCGCCCACCAACGCCGCCTTCGCCAAGTTGCCCAGCGATACCCTCGCCGCGGTCCTGAACGACCCCGACACGCTGGGAAGCGTGCTGCTCTACCACGTGGTGCCGGGCAAGGTCATGTCCAAGCAGGTGATGGGCCTCAAGAGCGTCAAGTCGGCCCAGGGCGCCAACCTCACCGTCCACATGAATGGCAACCGCGTGATGATCAACAACGCGAACGTCACCCGCGCGGACCTGCCCGCCTGCAACGGCGTGGTTCACGTGATCGACATGGTGCTGGTGCCCCCCATGCTCGCCGGGACCCCTGCACCCGCGCCAGCGCCCGCCCCGGCTCCGGCGCCCGCTGCCCCCGCCCCGGCTCCCATGACCACGGCACCAGCCGCTCCGGCGCCCGCTGCCCCGGCGGCATTCGATGTCACCCGGATTCCCGCTCTCCCGCTGAGCGGCGCGACGGTAAACAGCACCGGCATGTCCACGACCGGGACGACGAGTACCGAGGCGACCGGCACGGCCACGACCACGGGCACCACCACCGAGACGAACACGGCGACCACGACCGAGACGACCACCACCACCGGAACGGCGGGCACCGAAGCCACCGGCACGGCCACGACCGGAACGACGGGGACCGATACCACCGCCACCGGCACGGCCACCACGGATACGTCCGCGACCACGGCCCAGGCCAACACGACCGAACAGGCCAACACGCTGTATGACGTGATCGTGGCCGACGACCGCTTCAGCACGCTGCGCGACCTCCTCAGCGACGCGGGCCTCACCGAGATGCTGACGAACGGCGAATACACCATCTTCGCCCCCACCAACGAGGCCTTTGACGCCCTGCCCGCCGACACGCTGGCGACCCTGGAGGCCAACCCCGATCTGCTGCGGCAGGTGCTCTCCTACCACGTGGTTCCCGGCCGCATGACCGCCGAACAGCTGTCCAGCGGCACCTCCCTCAATGCCCTCGCAGGCGGCGCCCTGCCCCTGAGCATGAACGGCACCACGCAGATGGTCGGCCCGGCCAGCGTGACCGATACCGTCACCACGGCCAGCAACGGCACCATCTACGTGATCAACCAGGTGCTGATGCCCCCCGGCCTGACGCTGCCCGCCCCCGCCAGCACGACCGACACCAGCAGCACCGCCGCCACGGGGACGACCACCACGGGCACCACGGATACGAGCAGCACGGCTGCGGCTGGGACGACCGCTACCGGCACCACCGGCACGGCGACCACCGGGACGACCGCGACGGGCACGACCACCACGGGCACCACCGGCACAGCGACGACCGGCACCACGGCTGCGGCGACGACCGCCGTGACCGCCACGCCCGCACCCGGGACGCCAGCCGCCAGCACGACGGCTATCGGGACGAGCAGCAACACCACGCTGGCCTCGCTGATCACCACCGACCCGCGCTTCAGCACACTCGCCACCCTGGTTCAGCAGGCGGGGCTGGCCGACACGCTCGCCGGTGGGACGTACACCATCTTCGCGCCCACCAACGAAGCGTTCGCCAAGCTCGCCCCGGCCGACCTGTCTGCCCTCTCGGCTGACCCGGCCCGCCTGAAGCAGGTGCTGCTGTACCACGTGGTCCAGGGCCGCATCACCGGGACCGCCCTGGCTGGCAGCCCGCAACTGACCAGCGTGCAGGGCGGCGCCCTGACCCTGACGCGCTCGGCCAATCCCGAACGCACCATGATCGGCAATGCGATGAGCAGCGCGATCATCCTGCCCGGCTCCTCCATCGACACCGGCAACGGCACGCTGTACGTGATCGACACCGTGCTGATGCCGCCCGCCCCCTGAACGTTCTCTCCTGTCCCCGAAACCGTCCGCCCTGCGCGGGCGGTTTTTTCGGGGCTTTCAGGACCGGGGCAGGAGCTGCTGGCGCTGAAAGGCGGCCCAGGTCTGCGCGTCGCGGGGGTGGCCGTGCGCCTCGGTCCACATCCAGTAAGGCGTGTAGAGGCTGCGGGCCGTGCGGACCTCGTCGCGGAAGATCTCGGCGCTGAGGCCGGTGCTGAGCAGGCCGCTGGTTTCAAACCGGCGCAGGACGCCCGCACGGTCATAGGGCACGGCGCGGAACTCGGGCACCCATCCGGCGGGCGTGGCGGTCAGCAGGAGGTACTGGGCGCGCGGGTCGCCGTTGGCAGGGGCGCCGACCGCGCCGGTATTCAGCACCAGCACACCCGCGCGGGTGGCCTGCGCCGGGCGGTGGATGTGCGAGCCGACGAGGACGCCCGCCTGGCCCGCGAGTTCCGCCACCCGCGCGGGGTCGGTGCGCTCGCTGAGGCTTTCGCGGTAGTGGGCGGGCGTGCCGTGGGCGATCAGCACATCGGGCAGGTCAGGCGCGGTCAGCGTGAGGGTCATGGGCCAGTCCTGCGGCACGTGCAACAGGCCCGCGCGGTCGAGTTGCGCGGCGCTCCAATCGGTCGCGCCCCAGAACGGATCGGTGAACCAGTCGGCGGGGAGAGTGTCGCTGCGGGCTTGCCACAGCCGCAGCAGGTCGTCATGGTTGCCGAGGGTAAAGGCCACGTCATCCCGCTCCAGCAGCAGGGCCAACGCCTCGGCCGAGTCCGGACCCCGGTTCACCACGTCGCCGTTCACGACGATGCGCTCGGCGCCCTGCGCTTCCGCGTCGGCCAACACAGCCCGCAGGGCGTCGGCATTCCCATGGATGTCGGCGATCAGGGCCAGGCGCACGGGGCGCATTCTAGGGCCGATCATGGTCTGGCAGGCCGCACCGCTTTACACTTCAAAGTATGATCGACGCGCTGGTAGGAAACACCCCGCTCGTGCAGCTCACGCGGGTGGTCACGCCCGACATGGCGGACGTGTTCGTGAAGCTCGAAGGCCAGAATCCCGGCGGCAGCATCAAGGACCGCACCGCCCTGGGGCTGATCGAGGACGCCGAGCGGCGGGGCGTGCTCAAGCCGGGCGGCACCATCGTGGAGCCGACCAGCGGCAACACCGGGATCGGGCTGGCGCAGGTGGCGGCGGCCCGGGGCTACCGGCTGATCCTGTGTATGCCCGCCCAGATGAGCGAGGAACGCAAGCGCACGCTGACCGCCTACGGCGCCGAACTGGTCCTGACCGACCCCGAGCGCCGGATGCTGGCCGCCATCGAGGAGGCCGAACACATCGCGCGGGAGCAGGGCGCCGTGCTGCTGGGCCAGTTCACCAACCCCGCCAACCCCGCCATGCACGAGCGCACGACCGGCCCGGAGCTGTGGCAGCAGATGGACGGGCGGATCGACGCCTTCGTCTATGGGACGGGCACGGGCGGGACCATCAGCGGTGTCGGCCGTTACCTCAAACGCCAGGACCCGGACATCCGGGTCGTCGCGGTGGAACCCGCCCGCAGCAACGTCCTGAGCGGCGGCGAGCGGGGCGAGCACGGCTTTCAGGGCATGGGGCCGGGCTTCATCCCCGAAAATCTCGACCGCAGCGTGATCGACGAGGTCGTCACCGTCTGGGAAGAGGACGCCTATCCGCTGGCCCGCCGCCTCGCCCGCGAGGAGGGGATTTTTGTGGGCATGAGCAGCGGCGCGATGGTCTGGGCCGCGCTGGAAGTCGCCCGCCGCCTCGGTCCCGGCAAGCGCGTGGCGACCATCGCCGTCGATACCGGCGCCCGCTACCTCACGACCAGCCTGTTCCACGAGGAACGCACCGGGACGCCCAGGGGATACCAGCCCTACTCGCGCGAGAAGGTGGAAGTGGCGCCCGAAGTGGGTGAAGCGGCGAACTCCTGATTTCGGTCTGAAGCTGGGACGGCGGCTTTTCGGCCCCAGCCGGTGTTCGGGGCGACCCTCTGTTGCTTCACCTCCGCCCTTTGCCAAAAAAGAGGGAAGGGCCGCCCCGACAACTGGCAGCCCTTCCCTTTCTCGCTGAACGCTCTCCCTACCGCCGCTGGCCGCCGAACATGCCGATCAGGTCATTGAGGGCGTTGCCGTCGCCGTCACGGTCGAGGACATTGTTCAGGGTGCCGATCATGCCGCCCATCTGTCCCGTGCTGGCGTGGCCGGGCTGTCCCGCCGGGTTCTGGGGGTAACCGGGCAGGACGGAGCCGCCCGTCACATCTCCCTGATTCTGAGGCTGGGTGTACCCGGGAATGACCGGGCCTTCCCCCAGACTGCCGCCCTGCGTCTGCACCTGGGGTTGGGAAGGATGACCTCCCAGAATCCCCCCCAGGCCGCCCCCGCCCAGAATGCTGCCGAGGATGCCGCCCAGACCGCCCGACTGACCGCCCGCCTGCCCCTGTGTCTGCCCCTGCCTGCGGCGGCTGAGATAGGCCAGCACCAGCGGCGCGACCATCGAGAGGATCTGCAAGGCGAGCTGCGGGTCGATGCCCGCGCGGCGGCTGACGGCGTTCGCGGCGGCCTGCTGCTGGTTGCCGAACACGTGACCCAGAATCTTCTGGCCTTCCTGCATGTCGGGCATCTGCCCCTGGCCGAAGAGGTCGAGGGCCTGACCGTCGTGCTGATCCAGGGCGCCCGAGAGCGCCTCGGCCCCGCCGGGCGTCTGGGCGTTGCGGGTCATCGCGCCGAGCAGCAGCGGAACGGCGGCCTCCAGCGCGGCCTCGGTCTGCTGGGGCGAGGTGCCGAGGCGGCTGCCGACCGTCTGCTGGGCCTGACCCAACCCGCCGAGCATATTGAAGATGTCCATCATGGGAGTTCCTCCTGTAAAGCCCGAAATTCAACCCCAGCCTACGGGGCGGCCGTGAGCGGGAGGAGCGTGGGCATTGAGGGTTCCCTGACGTTTGCGGCCTGCCCGCCTCCGCCATCCGGCGTATGTGCAGCCCCCCCGCGCCCCGCGTATCCTCCCCATTCCCGGTTCGGCACCGTGAATTCAGCAGAGGGAGAAAAGGGGAGGGACCTTGAATGCGGCACTTCTGAGACGCGAGGGTGGCCTGAGTCTCCGGCAGTACGGGGCGGCGGCCCGGCTGAGTTTCCGGCGGCAGTTCGCGTACCCGGCGGCGACGTTCTGGGGCCTCCTCACGAACCTGTTTTTTGGGGCGCTGCGGGTGGCGGTGCTGCTCGCGCTGTTCGGCCTGAAACCGCAGGTGGCCGGGTTCACCCCAGCCGACGCCGTCACGTACACCGGGCTGACGCAGGCGTTTCTGGCCGCTTTCAGCCTGTTCGGCTGGTACGACCTGATGCGGACCGTCCACCGGGGCGAGGTCGTGACCGAACTGCTGCGCCCGCACAGTTTCCTGGGGTTTTGGATGGCCCAGGACGCGGGCCGGGCGGCGGCGCAGTTCTTGCTGCGCGGCGTGACGATTCTGGCGCTGTACGCCGCGCTCTGGGGCCTGAACTGGCCGGAGGGCGCGTCCGGCTGGCTCCTGACCGTCCTCAGCGCGGGGCTGGCCTGGGCCTGCGGCTTCGCGTTCCGGTTCCTGGTGAACGGCGCGGCCTTCTGGTCGCCGGACGCGGTGGGGATCGGGCGCTTCGCCTGGGCGCTGATGGGCCTGGCCTGCGGGTTCCTGATGCCGCTGGCCTTTTTCCCGGCGTGGTTCCAGACCCTCCTCGCCTGGACACCCTTTCCCAGCATGATGAACTCCACCGTCGAGGTGTGGCTGGGCCACGTGAGCGGCGCGGCGGCCCTGCGCGTGCTGGGTGTGCAGGCCGCGTGGACGGTGGTGCTGCTGGGGCTGGCACAGTTCGTGCTGGCGCGGGGGTTGCGGCGGCTGGAGGTGGCGGGTGGCTAGGCGGTCAGCTTTCAGCGGTCTGCCGCCAGCAAACGGGGGCCTGCTGCCTTCCGCTTTGCACCTTCTGCGTCTGTATTTCCGCCTGCTGGGGGCACAGGTCCGCTCGCAGCTCGCCTATCCCACGGCCTTTGTGCTGGACGCCCTGGCGGCGGCGCTGGTGACCGGGGCGGAGTTCTCGGCCTTTGCGCTGGTGCTGCCGCGCTTCGGCGGCCTGACCGGGTGGACGCTGGGCGAGGTGGCGCTGCTGTACGGCCTGGCGGAACTCGCGTTCGTGCTGATGGATTTCCTGTTCGGGGGCTTCGACGCCCCCAACCTCAGCGCGCACGTCCGTACCGGCAGTTTCAGCACCTTCCTGCTGCGGCCGGTGCCGCTGCCCGTGCAGGTGTTCGGCTCGGACTTCGCTCTGCGCCGCCTGACGCGCGTGGCCCTCGCCGCTGGGATTGCCCTGTACGGCGTCTCGCAGGTGGATGTGGCGTGGAGCGCGGGGGACGTGCTGCTGCTGGCCGGGAGCGTTCTGGGCATGATCGCCTTTTTCGGCGGGCTGTTCGTGGTGGGCGGCACCCTCACCTTCTGGACGGTGGAGAGCGTCGAGGCGATGAACGTGATGACCTACGGCGGGCGCACGCTGATCTCCTATCCCATGAGCATCTACGCCGAGTGGCTCCGCAAGACCTTCACGTACCTGATTCCCGCCGCGTTCCTGAGTTACTTTCCCGTGCTGCACCTCCTGGGCAGGCCCCTGCCGGACGGGTTGCCGGGCTGGGCGGCCTACCTCTCCCCCATCGTCGGCCCGCTGATGCTCGCGGCGGCCTTCGCGTTCTGGCGGGTGGGGGTGCGGCAGTATCACGGGACTGGCTCGTAGCGTGTGGCGCGTGGCTTGTAGAGCGTGTCTGCCACCGTCCCGTAAGGTCTCCTCCCTCCACAAGCCACAAGCGACAAGCCACACGCCCCTCCGAAGGAGCCTCCATGATCGAAGTCGAACACCTCCACAAGTCCTTCCAGACCCGCTCGGGCGGCCTGCTGCGCGGCCAGCGGCGCACGGTGGAGGCCGTGCGGGACGTGAGTTTCCGGATCGAAGCGGGCGAGGTAGTGGGCTACCTGGGGCCGAACGGCGCGGGCAAGAGCACGACCATCAAGATGCTGACGGGACTGCTGGTGCCGACCGCCGGGCGGGTGGAGGTGGGGGGACTGGTACCCTGGCGCGACCGGCGGCGGCACGTCTCCAGGCTGGGGGCGGTGTTCGGTCAGCGGACGACGCTGTGGTGGGATTTGCCGGTGCGTGATTCGCTGGACCTGCTGCGGGACGTATACCGGGTGCCGCCCGGGCGCTTCCGCGAGAACCTGAAGGCGTTCACGGACCTGCTGGACCTGGGGCCGTTCCTGGGGACACCCGCCCGCTCCCTGTCGCTGGGGCAACGGATGCGGGCGGACCTGGCGGCGGCGCTGCTGCACGACCCGGAGCTGCTCTTTCTGGACGAGCCGACGGTGGGGCTGGACGTGGTCGCCAAGGAACGTATCCGCGCGTTCGTGGCACACGTCAACCGCGAGCGGGGCGCGACGGTGCTGCTCACCACGCACGACCTGACGGATGTGGAACGCCTGACCCGGCGGGTGATGATCATCGACCACGGGGCGCTGCTGTACGACGGCAACCTGCCCGAGTTGCAGGCCCGCTTCGGGAGCGCGCGGGAACTGGTGGTGGACTTCGAGGCCCCGCCCGCCGACCCCCGGGTGCCCGGCCTGGTCCTGCTGAGCGCCGAAGGCCCGCGCGTCACCTACGCCTTCACGGGCGCGGCGGCGCGGCCCATCACCCTCGTCACCGCCCGCGCCCCGGTGCGTGACGTGACCGTGCGCGAGCCGGACATCGAGGCGACGATCCGGCGGATTTACGAGGGAGGGTTGCTGGGGGCCGGGGCTGTAGGCTGAGGCCTATGCAGGAAGACCGCCTGGGTAGCGCCCTGGACACGGACGAACGGAGAGGCCCGCCGCCCAGCATCAGTACGCCTGTCCTGCTGCTGGTCCTCATGACCTTTGCCGGGCTGTTCCTGGTGGCCTCGCTGGTTTTCCAGCCCGGGCATGAGGCCCTGAGATTCCTCTTCATGGCGCTGACCCTCGCGCCCCCATCCTGTATGGCTGGTGGCTGCTGTGGCATTCTCGCCGGAGCGGACATCTTCACATGCCCCTGCTCTACACGGTGGTTCTGATCGCGCCACAACTGGCGCAGTCGGCGGCTCGCCTCACCTTTGCCCTCCTCGACGGTCGCAGCCTCAGTGCTTTGGACGTGGGACCGCCCGTCCTGTTCATCGTCGCGCTCCTCATGCTCATTTTCTGGAAACCGAAAGTCTGACTCCGGGCGCGAGCCTCGCCAGGCTTTGCGCTCTGAACGCCCGTTGGCGTCTCTCTTGACCGACCTCACCACAACGTCTGCACCCGCACGCCGAAGCTCAGGCGGTCCAGCCGGGAAGTGAGGGTGGCGGAGTGGGCGCCCAGCCGGACGGTCCCGCCCGCGTACCAGCCCCGGTCATAACCCAGCAGCACGCGCACGGGGCGGCCCTCGCCGGGCAGCAGGGGCAGGGCGTACTGCGCTTCCCCCCGGAAGGCGGCGGCCGGGGACAGGGCGTACTCTGCCTTGAGCCGCAGGTAGTTCACGGGAATCAGTTCGGCACCGACCGCTGACGCACCGTCCAGGTACCGTCCCCACACCTCGCCGTACCCGCCCAGCGCGACGGACACGCCCGCGACCGGACCGCGCGTACCGTACCCCACCGCCAGCGTGACCGGGGCGAGGTTGTAGGCCAGGGTTGCGCCGCTGTACGTTTCCCGGCCCCGCAGGAAGTTCAGGCCCAACATGAGGTCGCGCTGCCGGACCAGCAGCCGCGTGTCGCGCACACCGTCCTGCCAACTGAAGCCCAGCGCCCCCGACCCGACCAGCTCGAAGGCGGCCGGATTCCACAGCGGAGGGGCGGCCTGCACCGCGTCCGGCCCATCCAGCAGGACATTTCCGCCCAGGCCCAGCAGGACCGGCAGCCGCAGGTCCAGGCCCGCAGCGGCCCGCAGCGGGAGCAGCCAGTCGTCCCAGGGCGAGGCCAGCGGCCCAGGCAGCGCGTACTGTTCGCCCCGCACCCCGAACGCGCCTCCGGCCCCACAGGCGAAGGTGTGCCGGGCCGCCCGCCGCACCCGCGCATCTTGCAGATAAAAGGGGTAGGCCACGCAGGGCAGGGCGGCGTCCCCCGGATCGAGTTCCCAGGCGAGGCGGCGCGGGGCCAGGTCGATCAGCGCCGCGTGCGTGCGGGTGTGCGAGCCGATCTCCCATCCGGCGGCGCGCAGCTCGTCCAGTTGCGCCTGCGTCATGTGGCCGGGCTGGCCGATCTGGTCCAGAATCGGGTAGACGGTGGCGCGCACGCCCAGCTCGCGCAGGGCCGGAAACGCCACCTGATAGACGCTCTCGAAGCCGTCGTCGAAGCGGAAGGTGGCGGTCTTCACGCTGCGGGGGTACGACAGAATCTCGCTGCTGGTCACGAAGATGTATCCGCGCGCCCGCAGCTCCAGCACACGCCGCCGCAGGGTGTCGGCCTGCACCCCCAGCGTCACGCCCCCCCGAAGGCCGATCTGGTGATACACCAGCGTCAGATTGCCCGCCCGCGCCGGGGAAGACAGGGCGAAACACAACAGGACCAGCCAGGTCAGCATCAGGGACAGCCGCCGCATCGGTGAGAAGCATAAAGCCCTCTTCATTTTCCGTGGTGTGAACCCTGCCGGGGCAACAGGCCGTGAGTGGAGGAACAGCGATCCGGGGATGCAGGGAGGAGGGCCTCGATACGGAACGGGCAAGCTGCCACTCCTGCTGCGGGTGGGAACCGCACTCCGCCCAGGAGGCTCTACCCGGCCCAGTAACACCCCGGAGTGGCGGTGACGCTAGCCTGTCGGGGAGAATGTCCTCTCCCCTTCCTCCAGCCTTTTTCAACCGCGACCCGGTGCGCGTGGCCCGCGAAGTTCTCGGCGGCACTCTGGTGCATGTCCTTCCCGGCGGCGAGGTGCTGTCGGGCCGGGTGGTGGAGGTCGAAGCCTACGACTGCCCGCGCGATCCGGCCTGTGCCGCTGGACGCTTTCATGCTGTCCGCAGCGCAGAGATGGCGATTCCAGCGGGCCACTGGCTGTTCTGGATGGCGCACGGGCACCCACTCCTTCAGGTGGCCTGCCGGGAGGAGGGCATCGCGGCCAGCATCCTGATCCGCGCGCTGGAACCCCTGACCGGTCTGGGCACCATGCTTACCCACCGACCCGTCACCCGCCAGCGTGACCTCACCAGCGGCCCCGCCAAGCTCGTCTACGCCCTGGGCCTGAACCCGGCAGAGGTGACGGGCAGGCGGGTGGACAGTCCGGCGCTACATCTGCTCCCGCCCACCGCGCCCCTGCCCGACGACCTGGTGACGGTCACCGCCCGTATCGGCATCAAGGAAGGGCGCAATCTGCCCTGGCGGTTCCTGCTGCGGGGGAATCCCTGGGTGTCGCCCGGGGTGCCGAGCATGGACCTCACGTCAGGCTGAAGGGCGGCGAAAGGTCAGGACGCCGTACTGCGTATATTCATGTTTTGCCGCAAACAACGCTCCGAGACAGCCCGGCGCGACGGCCACGCCGTAAGTATCCGAGCGGTAAAACTCCCAACCGCTCTGTGCATGGTCGTTGATGGCCCGCTGGACCATATCCACGACCGCAGAAGTCTTGTCTTTGGCTGTGGCGGCGATGGTCCGAGGGAATTGGCAGGTCTTGCGAGCAGTGTATTGAAGTGAATTTTGGCTGTCAGCGCACCTGCCGCAGAACCTCGTTCGGCCCGCTCCAAACGGGCCCCCTCCCTCACGCTACCCTCCCCCCATGCCCGACCACGCCACCCCCCTCACGCCCGCCGCCCTGCGGGCCTTCGCGTTCCGCACCCTGGAACGGCAGCGTTCCCTTCAGGGCGCACTGGACCTTATGGGCTTCGTGCAGGCCGACCCGATCCGGGCCCCGGCGCGGGCACAGGACCTCACCCTCTTTCAGCGGGTGCGGGGCTACCGGGCGGGCGATCTGGAGCGCCTTTATCCCACACTCGACGCCGAGGAGGACATGCTGCCGAACTACGGCTTCGTGACGCGGGATGTGCAGGCGCTCCTGCATCCGCGCGAAGTGGGCGAGACGCGGATCGAACGCGAACACCCCGACCTGCTGGCCGAGGTGCGCGCGCTGGTGCGGGAACGGGACGAGGTCCACCCGCGCGAGGTGGCGGCGGCGGTCGGGCGGGGCCGCGTGGTGAACGCCTGGGGCGGGCAGTCGGCGGCCACGACGCGCGCACTGGACGCGCTGCACCGCCGGGGCGAGGTGCGGGTGACGCGGCGCGCAGGCGGCGTGCGGCTGTACGGCCCGGCCCCGCATCTGGACGCCTTACGGGAATTGCCCCTCTCCACACCGGAGCGCGTGCGCGGCGCGGTGCATCTGCTGGCCGCGCTGTACGGGCCGTTGCCGGAAGCGAGCCTGGGCTACCTCGTCGGCCTCTCGCGCTTCGGGCTGCCGCACCTGCACGGCGAGTTGCGCGGGGCGTACCGGACGGCGGTGCGGGAGGAACTGACGGGCACAAAGGTGGACGGCGTCCGCTACGTGTGGCCTGCCGAATGGGACGCGGAGGCCCTGCCTGGCCCGCGCGGCGTGCGGATCGTCGGCCCCTTTGATCCCCTGGTGTGGGACCGCCGCCGCTTTACCCACCTGCACGGCTGGACGTACCGGCTGGAAGCGTACACGCCCGCCGAGAAGCGGGAATTCGGTTATTACGCGCTGCCAGTCTTTCAGGCCGAGCGGGCGGTGGGGTGGGCAAATCTGAAGGTGGAGGGCGGCGAGTTGCGAGCGGACGTGCAGTTCATCCCCGGCGTGCGTGAAACGGCGGCGCTGAAGAAAGGGGTGGAGGCCGAACTCAACCGCTACCGGACCTTTCTCGACCTGAAGTAGCGGGGGCGCCGGAGAGATTACAGCCCCTCGTGCCACCCCTCCGCCACCCGCCGCAGCGCCTCCCGCACGCCGCTCCCGTCCTCCCGCCGGGCCTGCCGCGCGGTGGTCAGCACGTTCAGGGCCAGGCCCGCGCGTTCCTCGGCGGCGAGCTGGGCGGGCGTGAGGGCATGACCGTGCGCGGCCAGTTCGGCCCGATAGGCTTCCCGCAGCCCGGGGCCGAGGCGGGCGCGGTCAGACACGTCCAGGCGCACGTGCAGCAGGTGGGCGAGGTCTTCTCCCAGCGGCGCGGCGTGCGCCTGACCGTAGTCGATCAGGATGGGCCGGCCTCCCCCCAGCGGCCACAGCACCTGCCCGGCGTGAATGTCCCCGTGCGCCAGCGTCATGCCCGGCGCCCGCTCCAGCAAGGCGGGAAGCGCGTGGGCGGCCTCCTGCACGGCCTGCACCTCCGCCGAGGTCCAATCGGGCGCGAGAGACGCCGCCGTGTGCCACGCCCGCCGAACCGCCTCCGCCGCGTCCCAGCCCCACTCGCCCACCAGTTCCGTGCGGCTGTGCCAGAAGGCGTGGTGCCGGGCGAGCAGACGCGCGACCTCCAGCAACGCCGCCTCACGCCCGGCGTCCGTCTGAAAGGCTCCCCAGCCGGTCGTCTCGTCCGTCAGGTCGCGCGTGACGAGGTGACCGCGCAACTGGGCCGGATCAAGGGCCGCGTGGAGCAGCGGCGCGTGCGGCACCGGGGACAGCGGCGCGAGGCTGCGCAGATAGGCCACCTCCCGCGCGAGACGGCGAAAGGCCCGCTCGTCCCCCCAGCCCGCCGGGAGGTACTTCAGGAACAGGGGACCGTGCGGCGTCGCGTAGCGGGCAAAGGCCGCCCCCTCCCCCACCCACGCCTCCACGCGGCGGCGCGGGCCGGGAAAGGCGGCGCGGAGGTCACGCGGCCAGACGCGGGAAGACAGGGCGGGACCGCGCCCGCTCAGCGCCTCCCGCCAGTCCCCGAGCAGACTCAAGCGAGCAGCGACAGCAACCCGGTGACCGAGCCGCCCGCCAGGGCCGCGCCGATCAGGAACATCCCCAGGCAGCCGCAGCCCCGGCGGCGGTGCACCACCTGCCGGTAATGCCCGCCGCGCCCGTAATGCCCCCGGTGGCCGTTGCTGTGGCTGTGACCCAATCCCAGAAAGCCCGCGCCGTGCCCGCTGCTGTGGCTGTGGCCCCGGTAGCCGTACCGCCCGTGGCCGCGACTGTGGCTGTGACCGAACGAGAAGGAACCGCCCGAAAATCCGCTCATGTCCCAGGGTACGTGGACCGGGCGGCCCGGGTTCCCGGCCTGCGGCAAAAGCGGCAGGTTCATCGCCGGTCCGCGCGTATGATGGGCCATCATGAACGAACGGAAGTATTTCGGGACAGACGGCGTCCGCGCGGTGGCGGGCGAGTTTCCGCTGACGGCGGCGTGGGTGATGAACCTGGGCGCGGCGGCGGGCGAGGTCCTGAAACGGCAGCATGAGCGGCCCAGCGTGGTGATCGGCAAGGACACCCGCCAGAGCGGCGACATGCTGGAAGCGGCCCTCGCGGCGGGGCTGACCAGCCGGGGGGTCACGGTGATTCACGTGGGCGTGCTGCCCACCCCCGGCGTCAGCTACCTGACCCGGCACCTGGGGGCGGACGCCGGGGTGGTGATCAGTGCCTCACACAATCCCTACCAGGACAACGGCATCAAGTTCTTCGGGCGCGACGGGCAGAAGCTCAGCGACGCGACCGAGCTGGAGATCGAGGCCGCGATCGATGAGGTACCCGACTTCGCCCCGGTGACGGGCGTGAACCTGGGATCGGTGACGAACTACACCGAGGCCGAGCGGCTCTACATCAACTTCCTGCTGGAACACGCGCCCGACCTGAGCGGGCTCCGGGTGGCGATGGACTGCGCGAACGGCGCGGCGTACCGGGTCGGCCCCAAGGTCTTCCAGGCGGCGGGCGCGGACGTGTTTGCCGTGTACACCACGCCGGACGGGCGCAACATCAACCGGGGCTGCGGCAGCACCCACCTGGACCACCTTCAGCGCCTGGTGCGGGGGGGCGACTACGACCTGGGCGTGGCCTTCGACGGGGACGCCGACCGCGCCCTCTTCGTGGACTCGCGCGGGAACGTGGTCCACGGCGACCACATGCTGCTGCTGAATGCCCGCGCCCGGGGGGACCGGGCCGTGGTGGCGACCATCATGTCGAACATGGCCCTGGAGGTGAAGCTGCGGGAGGCGGGAATTCCGCTGGAGCGCACCGCCGTCGGTGACCGCTACGTGCATGAGCGGCTGCACCAGCAGGGCCTCACGCTGGGCGGCGAGCAGAGCGGCCACGTCCTCTTTCTCGATGTCTCGCCCACTGGGGACGGTGTGCTGAGCGCCCTGCTGACCCTGCGCGCGATGAAGCAGCTCGGCACCACCCTGGACGAGCTGTACGACGAACTGGTGATGTTCCCGCAGACCCTGGTGAACGTCCGCGTGGCCGACAAAAAATCGATTGCCCGCGACGCCGCCGTCCAACTGGCCGTCAGCGCCGCCGAGAGCCGCCTGAGCGGCAGGGGCCGCGTGAACCTGCGCCCCAGCGGCACCGAGAATCTGATCCGCGTGATGGTCGAGGGACCGGACGAGGCCGAGATTCACGAGGTCGCCCGGACGCTCGCGGACGTGGTCGAGTCGCGGGGCAAGGTCGGGGCCTGAAGCTGGCGGCCTGGAAAGCCACCTGTCAGCTTTCAGGAAAGGACGTGGGTTCGCAGATATGAACTATTTCGCTTTCCCGTTGTAGAAAACTGGATTTTCCGGCATTGAAAGCCCCATTCTTTTTGACAATCCCCTGCAATGTCAGAATCTCCCGCAAAGACAATTCCGCCGACGCAATAGCTTTGCCAGATAAAAGATCGCTTTCCACCAACTGGAAATCTCTTTCCTCTGTGCCCCGGGAGACGCATGCAGAACGCGAAGAACGCCTTTGGCCTCGCCCTTGTCCTGACTCTCGGCCTGGTGGCCTGCGGCACGGGCGGCAACGACAATCCTTCCCTCGCGCAGTCCACGGTCACCGGCGTCACCCTCAGCAGCGGCAGCCTGAACCTGAGCAGCGGCAGCAGCCAGACGCTGACCGCCAGCGTGCAGGGCAGCGGCAGCGTCAACCCGGCCGTGACCTGGAGCAGCAGCAATCCCGGGGTCGCGGCGGTGGACGGCGGCGGCCGCGTCACCGGCGTTGCGGCGGGCAGCGCCACCATCACGGCGGCCAGCGTTCAGGACCCCGGCAAAAAGGCCAGCCTGACGGCGACCGTCACCGGCGCCGCGACCACCGCTGATCCCTTCAACATCACGGTGATCTTTCCGGCAGACAGCAAGCTCACCTCGGCCCAGAAGGCCGCCTTCACCAGTGCGGCCGCCCGCTGGTCCCAGGTGATCTCGGCCGGGCTGCCCGACGTGCCGAACGTACGTATCTCGACCGGCGAGACGGTCACGGTGGACGACGTGCTGATCGTCGCCAGCGGCATCAGCATCGACGGCCCCGGCGAGGTGCTGGGCCAGGCGGGACCCCGGCAGGTCCGCAGCGGCGGCACGCTCCCGCTCTGGGGCGAGATGGAGTTCGACACCGCCGACCTGGCCAGCATGGAAGCGTCCGGCACGCTCCAGGGCGTGATCCTGCACGAGATGGGCCACGTGCTGGGCATCGGGACGCTGTGGGACCGGTTCCTGAACGCCAACGCCCCGATCTGCACCGACGCGACCCGGGTGCAGTACGGCGGCGCGGCGGCCCTGCGCGAGTACAGGAACCTGGGGGGCCAGGCCGCGGGCGTGCCAGTCGAGGACCAGTACGGCGAGGGCACCCAGTGCAGCCACTGGAAAGAGTCGGTATTCCAGCGGGAACTGATGACCGGCTTTACCAGCCGCAGTGGGATGCCCCTGAGCCGGATCACGCTGGGCGCCCTGGCCGACCTGGGCTACACCGTGAACTACGCCGCCGCCGATCCCTACACCATCCCGAATGTCTCCGCGCAGACCCTCGGCACCCCGATCAGGGAGCGACTGATCACGCCGGACGGGATCATCAACCCCTGAGCGCGGGCGGGGAGGCCCTTCCTCCCGGCGCTCTGTGGTCAGCCCGGCTCCTCTCCGGGTCGCCCGTTACGCCCACAGTAGAATGGGCCCATGACTGCCCCCTCTCCCGACACGCTGGTGCTGATCGACGGGCACGCGCTGGCGTACCGCTCCTACTTCGCGCTGCCGCCGCTGCACAACAGCCAGGGCGAGGCGACGCACGCGATTCTGGGCTTTTTGCGGCACACGCTGCGTCTGGCGCGGCAGGCGTCGAACCAGGTGATCGTGGTGTTCGACCCACCGGTCAAGACCTTCCGCCATGAACAGTACGGCGACTACAAGTCGGGCCGCGCGCAGACGCCGGACGACCTGCCCGCGCAGATCAACCGCATCCGGGAGATCGTGGACGCGCTGGGCTGGCCCCGCCTGGAGGAACCGGGGTACGAGGCCGACGACGTGATCGCCACCCTCACCAAGATGGCGGAAGGCCGGGGCTTTCAGGTCCGCATCGTGACCAGCGACCGGGACGCCTACCAGCTCCTTGACGATCACGTGCGCGTCCTCGCGAGCGACTTCTCGCTGATCGGGCCGGACGAGGTGCTGGCCAAGTACGGTGTGACCGTGCGGCAGTGGGTGGACTACCGCGCCCTGACCGGCGACGCCAGCGACAACATCCCCGGCGCGAAGGGCATCGGGCCGAAGACGGCCGCCAAACTGTTGCAGGAGTACGGCACGCTGGACGCGGTGCTGGCGGCGGCGCAGGCGGGCACGCTCGAACCGAAGGGCACCCGCGAGAAGCTGCTGGCCTCCGAGGCGGACGTGCTGTTCAGCCGCGAACTGTCCTGCATGGTGACTGACCTGCCGCTGAAGGTGGAACTGGGCACGGCGCGCGGGGCAGGCGATCCACGGCGCCTGGAAGAACTGCTGGACGAGCTGGAACTCGCCTCGCTGAAGCGGGACGTGCTGGGGCTGAGCAAAGGCACCCAGGATGCCGACGCGCCCGACGCCCCCACCAACCCGGACACCTTCCAGGCCCCGCAGATCGCGGAGTGGCGTACCCCAGGCGCGGGCGTAACCTGGGGCTATGTCCTGTCGCGTGAGGACGACCTGACGGCCGACCTGATCGCGGCGGCGACCTTCGACGGCAAGGTGGCCCGGGTGGCCCCGGTGGAGGAGCGCGCGGGGAGCACGGCGGAGGCCGTGGCCGTGCTGGACACCGCCGCGCCGAGCGGTCCCCTCTTCAGCGATCCCCAGGCGGACGAGGCGCCCAAGAAGCTCACCAAAAAGGAGCAGCAGGCCGCCGAGAAAGCCGCCAGGGCCGTGCAGAAGGCGGCGGAACGCCAGGCGGCCCTCTTCCCGCCCACCGTCAGCGAGGCCGAGTTCATCGGGCAGCGGACGGTGACGGCGGCGGGGGCCAAAGCCCTGGCCGCCCACCTCAGCGTGCGCGGGACGCAGATCGAGCCGGGGGACGATCCCCTGCTGGTCGCCTACCTGCTCGACCCGGCCAACACCAATATGCCCACCGTGGCCGAGCGTTACCTGCACACCGCCTGGCCGGACGACGCGGCGACCCGGGCCGCCATCGCCTACCGCCTGCTGGGGGAGTTGCCCCCGCAACTCGACGAGGCCCGCCGCAAGCTCTACGAGGACGTGGAAAAACCGCTCTCCGCCGTGCTGAAGCGCATGGAGGTGCGCGGCGTGCGGCTCGACAGCGACTACCTGCGGGGGCTGTCGGAGGCCACCGCGGGCCGCATCGCCAGCCTGGAGGCCGAGATTCACCGGCTGGCGGGCCGCGAGTTCGCCATCCGCAGCCGTGACCAGCTCGAAGCCGTGCTGTACGACGAACTGGGCCTGGCCAGCGGCAAGAAGACCAAGCTGACCGGCAAGCGCAGCACCGCCGTCAGCGCCCTCGAACCGCTGCGGAACGAGCATCCGATCATTCCCGCGCTGCTGGAATACCGCGAACTGGAAAAGCTGCGCGGCACCTACCTCGACCCGCTGCCGAATCTGGTGAATCCGCACACCGGGCGGCTGCACACCACCTTCAACCAGACGACCGCCGCGACCGGCCGCCTCAGCAGCCTGAACCCCAACCTCCAGAACATCCCGATCCGCTCGGAACTGGGCCGCGAGATTCGCAAGGGCTTTATCGCGGACGAGGGTTACTGCCTGATCAGCGCCGACTACTCGCAGATCGAGCTGCGGCTGCTGGCGGCCATCTCCGGCGACGAGCTGATGCGGCAGGCCTTCCGCGAGGGGGCCGACATTCACCGCCGCACCGCCGCGCAGGTGCTGGGGCTGGCAGAAGACGCCATCACGCCGAACCAGCGCCGTGCCGCCAAGACCGTCAATTTCGGCGTGCTGTACGGCATGAGCGCCCACCGCCTCAGCAATGAGCTGGCGATTCCCTACACCGAGGCGGCCAGCTTCATCGAGGTGTACTTCAGCACCTATCCCGGCATCCGCCGCTATATCGAGCGGACGCTGGAATTCGGGCGCGAACACGGCTACGTCGAGACGCTGTACGGCCGCCGCCGCTACGTGCCCGAGCTGAAGTCGCAGAACCGCACGCTGCGCGAGGCGGGCGAGCGGCTGGCCTACAACATGCCGATCCAGGGCACCGCCGCCGACATTATCAAGATCGCGATGGTGCGCCTGGCGGACGAACTCGACGCGCTGGGCGCGAGATTGCTGCTGCAAGTCCACGACGAACTGCTGATCGAGGCCCCGGAGGACCGGGCCGAGGACATCGCCCGACTGACCTGTAAGGTGATGGAGAACGCCGCGCACCTCAGCGTGCCGCTCGCGGTCGAGGTCGGCATCGGGCCGAACTGGTACGACACGAAGTGAGGGGGTGGATCGAGGAAGCGTCAAATTTTCACTCACCCCTCACACCTGATCCCTAACCCCGGATTGCTGAAAGCTGACCGCTCCCCACTGCGCTACCTTCAGACATGACGATTCGTGCGGTGTTCTGGGATATCGGCGGCGTGCTGCTCACCAACGGCTGGGACCGGGAGCAGCGGGCGGAGGTGGTGGCCCGCTTCGGGCTGGACGCGGAGGACTTCGCGGAGCGGCACAAGCTGGCCGTGCCGGAACTGGAACGGGGCCGCATGAGCCTCGCGGAATATCTGGACCAGACCATCTTCCACACGGGGCGCGCCTTCACCCCGCAGGACTTCCGCGCCGCGATGGAGGCCGTGAGTCAGCCCCAGGCGGAGACGCTGGCCTTCGCGCGTGACCTGGGCCAGCGCTGGCGCATGTACTCCCTGAACAACGAGGGCCGCGACCTCAACGAATACCGCATCCGCACCTACCGGCTGGACGAGTTCCTGCTGGCCTTTTTCACGTCCTGCTACCTGGGCCTGCTGAAGCCCAACCCGGCGATGTACCGCCTCGCCCTCGACCTCGCCCACGTCCGTCCCGAGGAGGCCGTGATGGTGGACGACCGCCCCCAGAACGCCGAGGCGGCCCGCTCGGTGGGGATGCACGCGGTCCGCTACCAGAACGCCGCGCAGCTCCGGGCGGAACTGGCGGCGCTGGGGGTGGAGTAGGTCAGGGCAGGGGTGCGCCCTTAACCTCGCCCTGCCAGTTGTTCAGAATCAGGCCCCTGCCGTCGGGGGTGAGGGTGGCCCAGGCATCGGTGATGTCTATCGTCTTCAGCCGCCTGCCGGTCCGGCTGTCGTACAGCAGAGCCGCCGGGATGTCCTGCGCGGTGCGGGAGATGTTCAGCAGAACGCGGCTCCCGTCGGCGTTGAAGCTGGCGGAGCGCACGCCCCGGGCACAGACCTTCGCCGGGCTGCGCGGCGGGCAGGGTTCGGTGTAGGTGGGCAGCGTCCGCAGGCTCACGCCCCAGTCCCCCTGCCCCAGCCGGTCCAGACCAAGCTGGAGAAACCCGGCGCTGTAGCCCACGCCCGTCAGCAGGGTGCCGTCCGGCGCGAACTGGAAGGGGTGCAAGACACCCGACAGCCCCGGCACGGTCAACACCTTCTGGCCCGTATCCGTGTTCCAGAGGGTGACGCTGCCCGCCCCCAGAGCCTCGTTCACGGCCAGCAGGGGCCGCGACGGGTGGAAGGTCAGGCTACGCGGCTGCCTGTGCAGCCGCAGGGTGGCCCGGCGCTCGCCCCCCGCCACGTCCCATAGTTGGACGTAGCCGTACACGTTCATGGCGGCAAGGGTCCGCCCATCGGGGCTGAACACCAGCGCCTGAGTGCCGCGCACCCCCGGAATGCTGGCCTCCCAGCGCCGCTCCGGGGTGCGGACGGTCAGCCGGTCGCCCGCCCGGTTCAGCCACGCGAAGGTCTTCAGGTCCGGCGTGAAGGCGAGGAGGCCCAGATCATTGCCCGCCTCCGGAAAGACGACCGTTCCTCTGACCTCGCCCGTTCGTGGGTCGAGGCGTTCCAGCACCGGGGCGGCCCCACCTTGCCGGGTCACGACCTCGCCCCGGTCGGTAAAGCCCAGGAAAGAGGTGTTCTTCAGCGTCCAGGCGGGCTGTACGGCAACGGCACCAGCACTGGCAGTCAGGCTCAGGGCGAGAAGCGCGGCGGTCAGGAGGAAACGGGGCACGCTTCAGCCTCGCCGCTCTACGCTGACGGGGCGTGAGGGCGGGTTGACGAGCGATTCAGCAGTCAGCCTTCAGCAGGAGAAAGCAAAAGCTCTCGCCTCCCCTGCTTTTGCACAGCAAGTCCGGGTTGCAAGTGGGCCAACTGAGCTGGGCAGCCGCACCCCTGTTCGACCACACCCTCACAGCATTTCCAGCGGCACGGGCCGCATGGGCGCCGGAAAGGCCCGGTCGAGCTGCGCCAGGTCCTCCTCACTCAGCCGCACGTCCACCGCCGCCCGGTTTTCGCGGACGTGTTCCTCACGGGAGGCTTTGGGAATGGCGATCACCCCCGGCTGCCGCAGCACCCAGGCCAGCGCCACCTGCGCGGGCGTCGCCCCGTGCCGCCGCGCCACCTCCTGCAAGACGGGCTGCCGCAGCAGACGCCCCTGCTCCACCGGCGAGTAGGCCATCACCGGCAGCCCCTGCGCCTGACACTCCGGCAACAGGTCCACCTCGATCCCCCGCCGCGTGAGGTTGTAGAGGACCTGATCGGTCGCCACCTGCTCCCCGCCCGGCACCCGGCTCAACTCGCGCATGTCCTGCGGGTCGAAGTTGCTGACGCCCCAGGCGCGAATCTGGCCGGACGCCTTCAGCCCTTCCAGCGCCTCGACGGTTTCTTCCAGCGGGACCGGGCCGCGCCAGTGCAGCAGGTAGAGGTCGAGGTAATCCGTTCCCAGCCACCCCAGACTCTGCTGGCAGGCCTGGACGGTGCCGGGCCGGGTGGCATGGCTGGGCAGCACCTTGCTGACCAGAAACACCTCGTCGCGGCGGCCCCGGATCGCCTCCCCGACCAGACGCTCGGAAGCACCATTGCCGTACATCTCCGCCGTGTCGATCAAGGTCATGCCGAGGTCGAGGCCGAGTTGCAGGACGTAGAGTTCCTCGCGGTAGCGTTCGGGCCGTTCACCCATCATCCAGGTCCCCTGTCCGAGGACGGGCACCGGCTGCCCACCCAGAGACAGGCGGGGCAGCGGCTGGTCCGGCTGGGACATTCCCGACCCCCTCAGACCTTCACGAATTCCTGCACGCCCAGCACGAACATCACCGCGCCGCCCACCGCCACCTCGACGGGATCGGCGGTCAGGCCCTCGCCCTGCTCGCCCATCGGGACGCTCGGCGTGACCAGGCGGGTGCGGGTGCGGCAGGTCTGCTGGACGTGGCGCTTGAGTTCGGCCAGGCGCTCGTCGGGCACGCCAATCATCAGGGTGGTGTTGCCCTCGCGCAGAAAGCCGCCGGTGCTGGCGAGCTTGGTGACCTCGAAGGCGTTCTCCGACAGCACGCGCACGAGGCCCGAGGCGTCGGCATCCTGAATCACGGCGAGAACCAGCTTCATGAAGCTCAGGATAGCAGAGGGGGTGCCGGGGCCGGTCAGCCCAAAGAAAAAAGCCCCCGCGACGGGGGGCCGAACAACGGGGCGAAGGTCAGGCGACCTGCTTCTTCTTGCCGGTCGGGGCAGGTGCCTGTTCCTGCCCGAGCGCCTGCGTTTCCTTGAGGCGGAAGATCACCAGGCTGCCCACAAAGGTGCAGGTGATCATGCCGTGGGCGTTCAGCAGCGACAGCGCCCTCATCACGTCCTCGCGGGACATGCGGAGCTGCTCGCTCATGTACAGCGCACTGTCGGCGCGGCCTTCGAGGTAGTCACGCACGCGCTTGGCGTCCTCGGTCAGCGGCGTGGCGGGCACGTCGGCCAGCCCGGGATCGGCCAGGCCGTAGACCGCGCGGGTGCCGGTGCCGGGCAAACGGCGCACGCGGCCCTGATCGAGCAGGCTGGCCAGCGCGGCGCGCAGGTGCGAGAGGGCGAGGCCGGTCGTCTTGGCCAGTTCGGTTTCGACCCATTCGGGTTTGCTTTCCAGCGCCCTCAGCACCAGCTTCTCGTTGGCGCGCCGGGTTTCTTGCAGATCTTCGAGGGTGGGGGGGTTGAACATGCGCTATCCTCCGGACATCCGATTGTTTGGGTCAGAGCGGCGGGACCACCGCTGGGCAGGCCGCTCAGGCAGGAGCGTGAACTCGGTACAAGTGCGCCCTGGAGCGCAACTTTCCTATTGTGACAGGTTCTCATGCCCTTTGCATGAGGTTCCTGACGCGAGGCTGGGATTGTTCACGGAGGAGCGGGAAAGCGAAAAAGCCACCGACCGAAAAGTTGGCCCATCGTAAGCGGTCCCGGACCCCTGGACCGTAAGCCGGGCTGCCTTTACTTTAACGCGGAAACGTTTTGGTCCTCCCCCCCGTACCCGCCCCCAATGGGAGGCACGATGCTCGAACTTCGGAACCTGAGCAAGACGTACGGCAACCACGCGGCGCTGCGGGACGTGAGCCTGGGCGCGCGGGAAGGCGAGGTATTCGGCCTGCTCGGCCCAAACGGTGCCGGAAAGACGACGCTGCTGCGGATCATCGCCACGCTGCTGAAACCCACGTCCGGCACGGCGACGCTCGCCGGACATGACGTGCTGCGCGAGCCGGAAGCCGTGCGGCGCCTGCTGGGCGTGGTGAACGGCGGCATGGGCCTGCCCGCGCGCCTGACCGGGCGGGAGGTGCTGCGCTCCTTCGCGGGGCTGTACGGCATGACGCGGGCGCAGGCCGACGCGCGAATTGCCGAGCTGGACCTGGCACTGGACCTGGGCCGCACGCTGGACGTGCGCGCGGGCGAGTACAGCACCGGCATGAAGCAGAAGGTGGTGATCGCCCGCGCCGTCATCCACGACCCCCAGGTGCTGATTCTGGACGAGGCGGCCAGCGGCCTGGACATCTTCGCCCGGCGGACGCTGCTGGACTTCGTGACGGCGACGCGGCAGCCCGGCAAGCTGACCCTCTACTCCACCCACGTGATGAGCGAGGCCGAGGAGGTCTGCGACCGGGTGGCGATCCTGCACGAGGGGGCCCTGGTGACGGTCGGGACCATTCCGGACATCCTGGCACAGACGGGCGAGCGCAACCTGGAACGGGCCTTTTTCGCGCTGGTGCGGGGGCAGGGGGAGGCGGCGCGTGCGTCCTGACTACATCTGGCGGGTGGCCTCGCGCGACCTGCTCTCCACGCTGCGCGACCGGCGCACCCTCACCAGCACCATCCTGATTCCGCTGCTGCTGATCCCGCTCTTTACGCTGGGGCTGCCGCTGCTGATGGGCAAGCTGATCGGCGGCCAGGCACAGGAACGGCAGAAGGTGGGGGTGGTGGGCACGCTGCCCGAATCGCTGCGCGCGGCCCTGACAAAGGACGAGAAGACGCCGGGCGGCACGGTGACGCGGGCCGGGGTGGACCTGGTGCCGGTGAAGGACCCGAAAGCCGCCGTGCAGTCCGGCGAGGTGGACGCGGCCCTGCGCGCCCCCTCTCCCCTGCCCGCCCGGGCGGGCGACGGCACCGGCACATTGGAGGTCTACGCCAAGCTGGGGAGCCTGCGGGCGCAGACGGGCGCCTTTGCCAAGGTGCAGTCCACTGTGGAAGCGTACAACCGTGAGTTGGCCGTGCAGCGCCTGCACACGCTGGGCCTGGGCGCGCAGACGCTGACGCCGGTCACCCTCGACCCCATCGACGCCAGCCCCGAGCAGGAGCGGCGCAGCGGGCAGCTCGCCTTCCTGATCCCGCTGCTGATGCTGAACTTCATCCTGACCGGGGCGATGGCGACCGCGCTGGACGCCACAGCGGGCGAGAAGGAACGCGGGACGCTGGAAAGCCTGCTGGTATCCCCGGTGCGCCGCAGCGAGGTCGTGGCGGGGAAGCTGCTCGCCACCACCGTCACGGCCCTCACGACCGCCTGTTTCAGCGTGCTGGGGTTCCTGCTGAGCGGCCTGATCGCGCGGGCGGCCCTCGCCGGGGCACCGACCGAACTCACACAGGCGTTCGGCGGCCAGCTCACGCTGACCCTGGGAAGCGCGCTGGCCCTGCTCGGGACGATGGTCAGCGCCGCACTGCTGATCAGCGCCGTCCTGATCGCCCTGAGCATCTACGCGCGCAGCTACAAGGAAGCGCAGACCTACGTCACGCCCCTGAGCCTCTTGATCGTCTTTCCCGCCGTGCTGCTGCAATTCAGCGACTTCCTGACCCTCAGCGGCGGGATCTACGCCCTGCCGCTCTTCGGCAGCATGGTCGCCATCCTCGACACGGTGCGCGGCAACCTGACCGTCGGGCACGTCCTGACCGCCATCGCGGCGAACCTGCTCGGCGCCCTGCTGGTGGGGTTGCTGGCCCTGCGCTCCTTCGGACGGGAGGAGGTGATTTTCAGGAATTAGCGGTCAGGGGCAGCCTTCAGCTTTCAGCGGTTCAACTTGGGGTGATGCGCTTCAGAAGAAAGCGCGTGAGCGGCGGTTTTGCTCCTCTCCCCTCGCGGGGGACTTGTAAAGCTGCGGAACAGAGGGGGGCGGCAGCTATAGGCTGCCCTCACCACCTACCTCCAAAAACGCAGCCGACATTTCGCGGCCATCCTGAGCCGTCATCCAAACAGGGCGGGCCTCCCATCCCCGGAAGGCCCGCCCCTCTCCTTATGCCCTCAGCTCTGGGTCTTGGGGGCGTTGGGGTCGGTGATGATTCGGCCGGAGGCGGGCTGCTCGGTCTGATCCGCGCCGAGTTCGGGCTGGCCTTCCAGGGCGGCGCTTCCCGTCTCGTGCGGGCGGGCGGCGAGGGGGCTGATGTTCACTTCCTCCTTGCTCACGCTGTCGAGCAGGATGTCCAGCACGCCGCCCGAGCGGGCCTCGTCGATGGCCTTGTGGGTGATGATCTCGCCGACGTTCAGGATGATGCTGTCGTCGGGGGCGAGAATCACGCGGGTGACCGGGCGGCCCAGGGCGTCGCGGATGCGCTGTTCCTGCATGTCCTGCTGCCGCTGATCCAGGGCCTGTTCGGCCTCCTGGCGCTTGTCGCCGAGCCAGGCCTTGGCCCGGTCGAGCAGGTTGCTGGCGCCCTCGCTGACGCTGGACACGCCGTTCGCCAGCGCCGCGCTCGCCCCGGCGGTCCCCGAACCCGCGGTGCTGCCCAGCGTGGCCGCGATCAAGGCCTGCTCCACCCCCAGGTGCCGGGCACGCTCCGCGATGGCGGGGGTCACGATCTGGCCCTGCGCGGCGACCAGACCGCCGCCGGGAGCGCGGACATCCGTCTTGGCGCGGCGGCCGATGGTGGCCTCCAGGGTGTTCGGGGCGGGAAGCTGCTGCTCCCGGAACGCCTGCACCCGGTCCTGCACCGCCCCGCCGGTCGCGGCGGCCACCAGTGCCCCCAACTTGCCCGCCTGCTCGGCGCGTTCGGCCTGGAAGGGCGTGATGGTGGCCCCCTGATGGACGATCACCTCGCTGACCCCGTCGGCCATTTCGGCAACCACGTCGGTCCCGGCGGTCTTGCCGACCACGTATTCCTTCTGGCGCTCGGCTGTGGCGTTCCGCAGGTCCTCGTAGCTGCCCTGCACCTGCTCGCGGGCGTTGCCGTAGGCCTCGCTGATGGCGCCGCCGGTCGCGGCAACGGCCAGTGCCCCCAGCTTGCCCGCCTGCTCGGCCCGGTCAGCCTGCGTGGCGGTGATCACGTCGCCCTGGTGGACCAGCACCGTGCCGTCGTCGAGGGTCAGGTCGCTGCCCGCCGTCTTGCCGACCACGTATTCCTTCTGGCGTTCCTTGGTGGCCTCGGCGATATTGCCGTAGCCCTCCTTCACGCTGTCGGCGGCGTTCTGGTACGCCTCGCTGAGGCTCTGACCTGCCGACTGAACGGCCCCCTTCAGCCCGCCCGGCTCCTGCTCCTGCATGGCCGCCGCGACGCTGACCGGCACGATGGCCGCGTCCTCACCGATCTGCACGCTTTCGGGGGCGGGAACAAAGGTCCGGCCGCTGCTCAGGTCGCTGAAGATGCCGCCGGTCGCCTCGTAGCCCTCCACACGGCCGGTGTGTTCGTCGAAGTACACGTCCGCGATCTTGCCGAGGTTCTCGCCGTCGGTGGTCAGCAGCGTCAGGCCGATCAGGCTGATCTTGGAATCCAGCACTTCGGCCAGCCGCCCGTCGTCGCGGGTGGAGGTCACCGAGGCGGCGCTGTCCACCATGACCGCGTCCTCACCAAAGGCGCGCACGGCCTCGAAGGGCACCACCCGGGCGGCGCGGAACCAGCCGCCCTCGTCCACCAGCAGACCGAGCAACTGGTTGGCCTGATGGTCGAACACCAGGTCATGCACGCTGGCCACGCGCTCGCCGTTGTCGATGGCCACGATATTCCGTCCGAGCAGTTCCTTGCCTTTGATCATGAGCTGTCTCCGTTTGGGGAAAAGAGGATGCGGGGGAGCTGGGGCCACCTGCCGCTGGCCGGACGCCGTGCGAAACCCCCGGGAAACCGGGGACCGCGTGCAGGCCGCCACCCCGGGGGGCGCAGAGCGGCAGGGCCCGCTTCAGAAGCCGAGGTTCAGCAGCCCCCGGGGCTTGAGGTACAGGAAGTAGACCAGCAAAAACAGCACCACCAGAATCAGGATGATGAGCAGCACTGTCCCCCAGCCGCCACCGCTGTTGCCTTGCAATCGCGCCATCAGTAAGCCTCCAGCTTGAGTCTAGAAACGCTTCCAGCCGGAAGTGAGGGGCCTCTCCTCACCCTGGGTTGACTGAACCTTACGCCAGCCTTAAGGCAGCCTGTCGCCTTAGACTCCGGGCATGTTCGCCCCTCTGGATCACCTGCATACGGCCCCCCCCGCCTCCCCCCACGAGCGGCGGCTGGCCGAGTTGCCCCTGACGGTGCTGGTCGGTGTGACGGGGGTGGGCAAAAGCACCGCCCTGGCGGCTCTGCGGGCGGCCGACCCCCAGGCGCGGGTGCTCCCCGACCGCCGCGAGATCACCGACCGGGTGATGATCTGGCCCGTGAGCGGCGGCCCCGTCAGCGACCGCGCCGAACGCTTCCGCCTGACCGCCCGTTACCGCGAACAGCACCCCGGCGGCATGGCCTACGCGCTGGGCACCCTGACCGCCGACACGCGCCACTGGGGCGAGCGGCCCCTCTTCGACGGGCTGCGCGGGCTGGAGGAGGTGGAGTACGCGGCGCGGCACTTTCCCGCCTGGCGCTTCGTGGCGCTGCACGCCCCGGACGTGGTGCGCGTGCGCCGCCTGCTGGGGCGCGCGGACGCCTTCGACCGGATGCCTGGCGGGCACACCGGAGGCAACCTGCGCGCGGAACTGGCCGCGCTGCCCGGCGTGGACGCCGTCTTCACCCCCGCCGAACTCGGCGCCCTCGCCGCGCTGGAAGCGGAGGGGGACTCGCCGGGGGACATCCTCGCCAAGACGCGCATCGTGCTTACCGAGCGCCAGCATTACGACCCGGACGCGGCGGCGGCCTTTTTGCGGACGCTGCCGCCGGGGCGTGCCCTGCTGCTCGACACGGTGGCCCTCTCGCCGGGGCAGGTCGCCGCCGCCATCGGGGCGTGGGCATGAGCGGGCCGGGGGTGGCGCGGGTGGAAGGCATCCCCTACCGTCTGCCGCTGCGGGGGACGCTCGCCTGGGGGGCCCACAGCGCCCTCGATGCCGCCGAGCACGTCCTGGTGCGCGTCACCCTCGATGACGGGACGGTGGGCACCGCGGAGGCCACCCCGCGCCCCACCATCTACGGGGAGACGCCGCAGAGCGTGGTGGCGATCCTGCAACACCTCGAACCCGCCCTGAAGGGCCTGGAGATCACGGACGAGGCGGCGCTGAACCGGGTGCGGAACAATGTGGCGAACAACCACACCGCTCGCGGCGCCCTCGACATGGCGCTCTGGGACGCGCGTGCCCGCGCGCAGGGTCTGACGCTCTGGGACACCTTGCTGGGGCCGAATCCCCGCGTGCGGGTCAGTTTTATCCTGGGGATCGGGACGCCCGCCGGGATGCTGGCGGAGGCCGAGCGGGTGGTCACGGTGGGCGTGCGCTGCCTGAAGGTGAAGGTGGGCCGCGACCACGCCCGCGACCTCGCGGTGATCCGTGACCTGCGCCGGGCTTTCGGGGAGGACGTGCAGCTCTACGCCGACAGCAACGAGACGCTCACGCCGGACCTGGCCCCCGCCGCCCTCGCCGCGATGCGGGAAGCGGGCCTGACCTACGTGGAGGAACCGCTCCCGGTGCGCGAGCTGAGGGCACGCGCCGACCTGCACGCGCGGTCCATCCTGCCCATTGTGGCGGACGACTCCTGCTTCACGCCCGCCGACCTGGCCCGCGAACTGGACTTCAACACCTTCGACATCCTGAACGTAAAGACCGCCCGCAACGGCTTTACCGACGGCCTGAAGATGCTGCGGGCCGCCGCCGCCCAGGGCAAGCGTGGCATGGTCGGCTCGCAGGCCAGCAGCGGCCTCGGCACCCTGCACGCCGCCCTGCTGTCCACCCAGGCCGAGGTGACGGAGCCCTGCGAACTCAGCTTCGTGCTGAAACTGGAGGATGACCTGCTGGACCGGCCTCTCTCCTTTCAGAACGGCTGGCTGGATGTCCCCGCGCTGCGCGACTACCAGCTTGACCCGGTTCGGCTTGCCCGCTACCAGTGTTAGGATGGTTTGCCGCCGCCTCTCTCGTGGGGAAGGCCAGGAACCCTTGTTGTGCCTGTCTGGGTAACATGGCGATTGTCCCCCTCCGCTTCCGAGAAAATGAGATATGGGTCAAGAAATGCTCAATACCCTGGCACTCCCCCTGCTATTCAGCATGCTGGCAGGCACCTACGCCTACCTGCGTTTTCCCGACCGCCGCACCCGCGTCCTGCTCACGCTGATCCTCTTCCAGCTCGTCGGCGCTTACGGGTACCGCAGCCAGCCCGAGATGGCCCTGTTCAGCCTGCTGGCCCTGCACGGCCTGATCGTGTTCGCCCTGCTGCTGCACAGCCTGCAAACGCCCAGGCCCGAACTCGCCCCCGAGCGAATCCGGCGCAAGTAAAAGACCCGGGGGCTTGAGAGCGTGCGGCTCCGGCACTGGCCGGGGCCGTAGGCCTTTTCATACGTCCAGAGCAAGAGTGCTCCGGTAAAGCGTCCGGCGCGTAGCATGGAGGCATGAGCGGCCCGGCCCTGAGGACGATGACGGAAGAGGAGTACCTCCGCACCGAGGAAACGAGTCCCGTCAAGCGTGAATACGTCTGGGGCTTTGTGTATGCCCTGCACGGTGAGGACAGTCCGCAGGCCCGAGCGGGAGCCACCAGCAGGCACGGGCTGATCAGCATGAATATCGGCGCGGCACTTCACCGCACGGCCCTGCGCCAGGGCTGCCGCCTGTATCAGAGCGATATGCGCGTCCGCATCCCGCAGTGGGGCGGTGTCCGGTACTACTACCCGGACCTCGTGCTCACCTGTGACCCCGTGGACGATGCCGCCACGTTCCTCACGGCGCCGTGCCTCGTCGTGGAAGTCCTCAGCCCCAGCACCCGCGATCTCGACCGGCGCGAGAAACTCCTCGCCTACACGGCCCTCCCCAGTGTGCAGGGTTATCTGCTGGTCGACACGGCGACCGGCGCCGCTCGCCTGTACATCAGGAACGGCGACGGGTGGGACGAGCACTACGAGGAAGGGGAAGGGACGCTGAACCTGCCGTGCCTGAACGTTCCGCTGTCACTGGACGACATTTACGAGGGAGTCGGCCTGTAAACGCTCCGGCTGGCACGGGCAGGAGCGCGGGTATAAAAACCTATATCCGCTGTGAGACTCAAGTCGCTGGCTTCAATCCATTCGCGCAGTCTGAATGCGTTAGACTACATTCATGCACCCCATCCTGTTTGCCGCTTTAAGTAACTTTATTATCACAGCATCAGCTACACCCAGCACACCGCAGCTTAAAGACGTCGCAGTTTCAGATATTTGCTTTCTGGACAACGTCGTCGTCGTTGATCTGGCAGCAGCAGGTAAAACTAGTCCCATTCAAGAAGATTACTCGTCCGCCGCAGAGCTGAAACTTTCTGAATTGCTGGAAGCCAAGGCACCGAAACTGCCAAGACAGGCAACCATCTCCCAAAGAGAACATTGCCGGTACAGCGGTATGGTGGCGGTGAGCCTCTTCCCTCCAGAAGGCGGAAAGCGCTTCTTCATTGCGCGTTACTTTCTCAGTGAAGGCAGAGTCAATCGAGCGGATTTCCAGCAAGCCATATTGACGAAAGATACTTCTGTATTCAAAGGGTATAGCTTTCCACTGGAGATAGAACAGTTCCATGGCCCTTTCAGCGAGGCCGATATATCTAGATCCATCAGTGATGCTGCAATAAATGTTCTCAATCTTTTTCTGTTAAATTGGCAGGGAGAAATTATATACCAATAAGGAAATATAGACAGCCCCGCCCAGTCATCCAGGCGGGGCCATCCCTTCCTCCCCTGTTACGCCTTCACTTCACCCTGGCTCCGCTCCAGAATGCCGCGCAGCACGGTCTGGAGGATGCCGCCATTGCGGTAGTAGTCGATCTCGACGGGCGTGTCGATGCGGCACTGGACGGTGATGTCGCGGCTCTGGCCGCCTTTGTCCGTCACGCGCAGCGTCACGTCCTGACGGGGCTTGAGGTCGGGGGGCAGGATCACGTCGAAGATTTCGTCGCCGTTGATGCCCAGGCTGTCAGCCGTCTCCCCGTTCTTGTACTGGAGGGGCAGCACGCCCATGCCGACGAGGTTGGAGCGGTGGATGCGCTCGAAGCTCTCCGCGATCACGGCCTTCACGCCCAGCAGGAGGGTCCCCTTGGCGGCCCAGTCGCGGCTGCTGCCCATGCCGTAGTCCTTGCCCGCAAACACGAGGAGCGGAATGTTGCTGGCCTTGTAGTTCTGGGCGGCGTCGAAGATGGTGTTGACCTGCCCGGTGGTGTAGTCGGTGGTGAAGCCGCCTTCGGTGCCGGGGGCGAGCTGGTTCTTCAGGCGGATGTTGGCAAAGGTCCCGCGCGTCATGATGCGGTCGTTGCCGCGGCGCGAGCCGTAGGAGTTGAAGTCCTTGGGCGGGATGCCGCGCTCCAGCAGGTACTTCCCGGCGGGCGTGTCCGCCTTGAAGGAACCGGCGGGGCTGATGTGATCGGTGGTCACCGAGTCACCGACCTTCACCAGCGCGCGCGCGCCCTCGATGCTGATGATCTCGCTGGGACCGCCCGCCAGGTTCTCGAAGAAGGGCGGGTTCTGGATGTAGGTGCTGTCGGGGTTCCAGTTGTACAGCGCGCCCTCGGCCACGGGGATGGCGTTCCACTCGGCGTTACTCTTCTCGATGCCGTCGTACACGCGCCCGAACATCTCGGCGTTGATCGCCTGGTCCATGATCTGCTGGATCTCGGCGTTGGTCGGCCACAGGTCACGCAGGTACACCGGCTGGCCGTTCGGATCAGTGCCGATGGGATCGTTCACGATGTCGTTCACGACCGTGCCCGCCAGTGCGTAAGCCACCACCAGGGGCGGCGAGGCCAGGTAGTTCGCCTTGATGTGCGGGTTCACGCGGCCCTCGAAGTTGCGGTTGCCCGAGAGCACCGACGCAGCCACCAGGCTGCCCTCTTCGATGGCCTGCACGACGGGTTCGGGAAGGGGACCGGAGTTGCCGATGCAGGTCATGCAGCCGTAGCCGACCGTGTTGAAGCCGATCTGGTCGAGGTACTGCTGGAGGCCCGCGTTTTCCAGGTACTCAGTGACGACCCTGGAGCCGGGGGCCAGCGAGGTCTTCACCCAGGGCTTGGGCTTCAGGCCGCGCTCCACGGCCTTTTTGGCGACCAGACCCGCCGCGATCAGCACGCTGGGGTTGGAGGTGTTCGTGCAGGAGGTGATCGAGGCCAGCGTCACCGCGCCGTGCCCGATCTGAATGTTGGTGCCCGCGACGGT
The DNA here is from genome assembly GCF_004758605.1 of Deinococcus metallilatus. Lineage (NCBI taxonomy): Bacteria > Thermotogati > Deinococcota > Deinococci > Deinococcales > Deinococcaceae > Deinococcus > Deinococcus metallilatus. The sequence continues at coordinate 778,205 of NZ_CP038512.1, read as the reverse complement.
GCCCTGGGCGTTCAACTGCTCCCCGCCCAGCTCGAAGCCCCGGTTCTTGACGGGCGCGGTCAGCGCCTCCGCGAAGACCGTGTGCATATCCGCGAGGTTCACGCGGTCCTGCGGGCGCTTGGGACCCGCCAGGCTGGGCACGATGGTCGAGAGGTCGAGTTCGATGGTGTCGGTGAAGACGGGGTCGGGCGTCTCGTCGGTGCGGAACATGCCCTGGGCCTTGTAGTACATCTCCACCAGTTCGATCTCGTCTTCCAGGCGGCCGGTGCGGCGCAGGTAGCGCAGCGCCTCGTCGTCCACCGGGAAAAAGCCCATCGTCGCGCCGTACTCGGGGGCCATGTTGGCGATGGTCGCGCGGTCGGGGAGGGTCATGTTGCTGAGGCCCGCGCCGTAGAACTCCACGAACTTGCCGACCACACCCTTCTCGCGCAGCATCTGCGTGACGCGCAGCGCCAGGTCGGTGGCGGTCGCCCCCTCGGGCATCGCCCCGGTGATCTTGAAGCCCACCACTTCCGGCATCAGCATGTAGATCGGCTGGCCCAGCATCACGGCCTCGGCCTCGATGCCGCCGACGCCCCAGCCCACGATCCCCAGGCCGTTGATCATGGTGGTGTGGCTGTCGGTGCCCACCAGGGAGTCGGGGTACACGACCACGCCACCCTCTTCACCCGGCACAGTCTCGGGACGGCTCTGCACGCCTTTGGCCAGGTATTCCAGGTTGACCTGGTGGACGATGCCGCTGGCGGGCGGCACCACGCCGAAGTTGTCGAAGGCCTGCTGGCCCCAGCGGAGGAACTCGTAGCGTTCGCGGTTGCGCTCGAATTCCAGTTCCATGTTGCGGAGCAGCGCCATCTCGGTGCCGAACTCGTCCACCTGAACGGAGTGGTCGATCACCAGGTCCACCGGGATCAGCGGGTTGATCTTCTCGGGGTCGCCGCCCAGCGCCACCATCGCCGAGCGCATCGCCGCCAGGTCCACGACCGCCGGGACGCCGGTAAAGTCCTGCAAGATCACGCGGGCGGGCTTGAAGGGAATCTCGATCTCCGGGTTGACGGGCTTCCAGTTCGCGACGGCCCGCACGTCCTCCTGGCGCACGTCGTAATCATTCGCCTCACGCAGCACGCTTTCGAGGAGCACCTTGACGGAGAAGGGCAGACGGCTGATATCGGAGCCTTGCTCCTGAAGTTTGTTGAGGTTGTAGTAATACAGGGTCTGGCCCGCTTTGGTGGTGAGCACCTCGCGCGCACCGAACAGATTCATCGCCATGCTGGGTTCCTCCTTGCCCCGCGAAGGGCCGCTTGATGCCTTTATCATAAGCGGCACCGCCCTGGACGCACCCCGTTACTCCCTCAGGCACGCTGTTACAACTTTAGGGACAACAGGGAGTGACCGGGCTTTCGGCGCCTCCCGTCCCTTCCGCATCATCTCGATTCTGCCTTCCCGGGACGGGAGCAGAAAGCCGGGGGGCCCGGCCAGAGGACTCGCCAGCCTGCATTTTTAACCAGAGCCACGCTCCCCCACTTTTGAGGGAGGATGGGGAATGCCCGGTCCACTGCATGGCCTGACCGTCCTGAGCCTCGCGCTGAATCTGCCCGGTCCGCTGGCCGCGGCCGCGCTGCGGGACGAGGGGGCGCGGGTCATGAAGATCGAGCCGCCGGGGGGGGACCCCTTCCAGCACTTCTCGCCGGAGTGGTACGCGGAGGTGACGCGGGGGGTGGAAGTCCACACGCTGGACCTCAAGACGCCGGAGGGGCAGGCCAGGCTCCACACGTTGCTGCCGGAGACGGACCTGCTGCTGACCAGCAGTCGCCCGGCGGCCCTGGCGCGGCTGGGGCTGGACGGTTCCGCGCTGGACGCCGCCTATCCCCGGCTGTGCCGGGTGGTCATCGTGGGGGACACCCTCGACCCGAACGCACCCGGACACGACCTCACGTATCAGGCGGAGGCCGGGCTGATCGATCCCGCACGGCCCGTCATGCCGCGCACGCTGGTCGCGGACCTGCTGGGGGCGCGGGAGGCGCAGGCCGCCGCGCTGGCCCTGCTGTGGGGCCGCGAGCGCGGCGGGGCGGAACGCGAGCGGAGGGTGGGCCTCGCGGGGGCAGCCAGCCACGCGGCCCTGCCGCTGCGGTACGGCCTGACGGCGCCCGGCGGCCTGCTGTCCGGCGCCCGGCCCTTCTACCGCCTGTATGCCACCGCCGACGGTGTGATTGCCGTCGCCGCGCTGGAAGGGCATTTCGCGGACCGCTGGCTGGCCCTCACCGGCCCCGACCCCGAGGCCACCGTGCGGGCACACCCGACCGCGTCCTGGCTGAAGCTGGCGCAGGAGCAGGACCTGCCGCTGAGCGAGGTGCGGGCCGCGCCGGAGATGAAGAGAGGCTGAACCTGCCCGCCTGCTGGCCGGGGGTACGCTGAACCTCAATTCACAGTTTCGGGAGGTGCACCATGAGTGACGACCAGCGCCAGCCGCCCACCGAACGCCACCCCGAGGGCGGCCAGAAGGATACCGACGACCTCAGCGACATCAAGGACGTGCAGCGCACCGGGATGAAGGAGAAGGCGGAGCAGGTGGAGCAGTTGCCGGACGCCGTGGTGAGCGACCGGCCCGACGCCTCACACTGAGTCCACCTCACACTGAATCACGGCAGCGCCCCAGGAGGCCCCATGAACGAAGGACGATCCGATCAGCCGTCAGGACAGACCGGCCCACAGGACAACGTGCCGCAGGAGCGGGTCCAGACCAACCCCAACTGGGACACGGGCGGCGAGAAGACGCCCAGCGAGCGCAAGCAGGACCGGTACTGGGATCAGGTCAACGACGACAACCGGGACGCGGGGGCTGGCACGCCCACGACCGGCAACCCCCAGGACGACCAGGCCGGGGTCATCGGGGCCCAGGACCGCAATCCCAGCACCTACGGCGGCATGGAGGCCGGTCTGCCCGCCAGCGGGGCCACCACCGATCCCGACAAGACCACGGACGGCGAGCAGGGCAGCTGAGCCGCGCGGCACCCAGCGGCAGGGGTGATGTTCTCCGCCCCTGCCGTTCTGGCGTCAGGCCCCGGGAAATTCGATCAGGACGTGTTCGGCGCTGAAGCCCGGCCCCATCGCGCTCAGCAGGCCCCGGCCCTCGGGACGCCCCTGCAGGGTTTCTGCCAGCACGAACAGCACGGTCACGCTGCTCATGTTGCCGTGGTCGGCCAGCACGCGGCGGCTGGCATCCAGCGTGCCCGGAGGCAGCCCCAGAGCCTCCTCATAAGCGGCGAGGACTTTGACGCCGCCGGGGTGGACGACGAAGGTTTGCACGTCCTCCCGTGACCAGCCGTGCGCGGCCAGAGCCTGCCCGACGTTCTCCTGCATCATCGAGCGGACCAGGGCCGGGATGTCGCGGGAGAAGCGCACCTTCAGGCCGTCATCGACCACGTCCCAGCCCATGATGTCCTCGGAAGCCTCGATCAGGGTGGAGTAGCCGCCATGCAGGGCCAGCAGGGGCGGGGGGCCGGGCACGTCGGGGGCCGTCACGACCAGGGCCGCGCCGCCGTCCGAGAACAGCGCGGTGCCCACGAAGTTGCTCTTGGACTCGTCGCCGCGCACCAGGGTGAGGCTGCACAGTTCCACCGCCACGTACAGCACCCGCCGGAAGCCCGCGCGCACCAGATCGGCCGCCCGGCTCAGCCCCGCCGCGCCACCCGCGCACCCCAGGCCCCACACCGGCAGCCGCGCCGCGTGGCGGTTCAGGCCCAGCGTCTCGATCAGGTAGGCGTCGAGACTGGGGGCGCTGATGCCGCTGGTGTTGACCACCACGACGGCGTCCACCTCGGCGGGCGCCACTTCGGCCTGCTCCAGCGCCCCCCGGGCCAGGCGCAGGGTCAGCGCGCGGGCCTCCTCGACGAAGACGGCGTTCTTCTCGCCAAAGCCGCGCTCCTCCTGGTACCACGCCAGCGGGCGGCTCAGGGAGCGCGTCTCGATACTGGCGTTGTCGAACACGCCCAGCATGTGCGCGCGGGCGGCCATCCGCGGGAACACGCCGCGGGCCACCTCGCGCACCTCGGCCTGCGGGACACGGTGGGGCGGGTTCCCGGTGACCAGAGAACGCACGACGGGGGCAGAAGACATGCGGGCATTCTCTCGTCTGCCCGGCCACTCACCGTGCGGGAAGGCACCGTGGAGCTGATCCTCCCTTCACGTTCAGGAGGGAAAAGGACTCATCCTCGACCGGCACCCGCCGTTCCTACAGCCGTTCCAGCGTCTCCCGGGTCCGCTCGCCCCGCACGTTGCCGGTGTTCAGCGTCGAGGCGGGTTCGATCAGCACCACCCAGACCTCCTCCGTCTCCGCGACCGGCAGATGGTCGGTGCCGCGCGGCACAACGATGAATTCGCCCTCGCCCACCCGCACGTCCCGGTCACGGAAGCGCAGGCGCAGGGTCCCCCGGACCACCCAGAACAGTTCGTCCTCGTGTTCGTGGTGGTGCCACACGAACTCGCCGCGCAGCTTGACGACCTTCACCTGCTGGCCGTTCAGTTCGGCCACCACGCGGGGGTGCCAGGCGTCGTCGAAGAGCGCGAATTTCTCCGCGAGGTTCACCTTGTCCATGCTCACACCTCAGCGGCGCGCGGCCTGCCGCTGACGCCACTCCTCGCGGCCCACCTCGTCGAGCAGGCGGAAGTCCTCTTCGGAGAGCTGGAGGCTGGCGGCGGCCACGTTCTCTTCCAGGTGTTTGACCTTGCCGGTGCCGGGGATCGGCAGCATGACCGGGCTGCGCTTCAGCACCCAGGCGAGCGCGACCTGGGAGGGCGTTCCGCCGACCCGCCGGGCGACCTCACCCAGCACGCTGCCCTCCCGGGCCAGGCCGCCCGCCGCCAGCGGATACCAGGGAATGAAGCCGATCTGCTCGCGCTCGCAGTGGTCGAGGACATCCTCGCTCTTGCGGTTCACCAGGTTGTAGAGGTTCTGCACCGTCGCCACCGGGAAGAAGCGGCGGGCGGCCTCGATCTCCTCGACGTTCACTTCACTCAGGCCCGCGTGGCGGATCACGCCCTCGTCCAGCAGTTCACGCACGGCGGCGAATTGCTCGTCACGGGGCACCGTGGGATCGATGCGGTGCAGTTGCCACAGGTCGATGCGGTCGACGCCCAGACGGCGGCGGGAGAGGTAGGCCTGCTGCTTGAGATACTCGGGACGGCCCAGCGGCACCCACACGTCGGGGCCGGTGCGGGTCAGCCCGGCCTTGGTGGCGATCACCACCGTGTCGTAGGGGTAGAGCGCGGTGCGGATCAGTTCCTCGCTGACGGCGGGGCCGTAGGAGTCGGCGGTGTCGATGAAGTTGACGCCGAGTTCGGGCAGGCGCCGCAGGGTGGCCAGCGCCTCCTCGCGGTCGGCGGGGTCGCCCCAGATGCCCTCGCCCGTGATTCGCATCGCGCCGAAGCCCAGGCGGTTGACGCTGAGGTCGCCGCCGATCCGGAAGCTGCCGCTCTGGGCGGCGTTGGGGGTCAGTGTGTTCGTCATGTTCTCTCCTCCACCGGGCATTCTGAAGGCGGAGGGGTGAGGGAAGAGATGCGGGAAGGGCGCGAGCTACAGCGTCCCTTCATCTCCGGGGACTGTCCGGACTCAGGGCCGGGGGAAACGTTCACTCCAGACCACGAAGGGCGTTTTCGGAAACCCATCTGGAACATGAAACAGTTGCAACCCCGACTTCACCCGGTATGTCCAACGCTGACCGCCCTCAGTTCTCCTCCTCCGGCACGTCACACGTCTCGCGGCCCACGAACTGCGAAAGCCTCTTGCGGTGGCGGCTGCTCCAGTCGATGCTGGGGCGCTTCTGGCCTTCGGGCAGGTAGCCCAGGCGGTACACGGCCATCAGTTCGAGGTCGTCCGGCACGCGCAGCAGCTCGCGGATGGCCTGCCACTGACGCGGAAGCTCCATCGGCGTGCTGATGAACTGGATGCCCATCCCCAACGCCCCCACCGCGTTCCAGATGTTCTCGATGGCCGCGCCCAGACCGAAGACGCTGTAAAAGCCGCTGAGTTCGCCGGGGCGATACTCCGCTTTGTCCAGCAGCGCGGCCAGCAGCAGGGGACTGCCCGCGACCAGTTTGCGGTTGTCCTCCCCCAGCTTTTTGGGCACGCCGAGCTGCCGCATCAGCTTCAGGCCGGTGTCGGAAAAGACCTGGCGGGTGAAGGGCCGCAGCGGTCCCGGCAGGTGGTCGATATGAATGCCGTCACGCCGCTCGTCCATCTCGGCTTCCGAGAAGCGGAAGTAGCGGCGGTACCGCTCGAAGAAGACGCCCGCCTCGATCAGTTCGGTCATGCTGGCCCCGGAAATGTCCGCGACGGTGGCGATGGTCCCCGGGTCCTCGATCAGCACGAAGCGCCAGGGCTGGCTGTTGAAGTGACTGGGGGCCGCCTGCGCCACCCGCATCAAGAGGTGCTGGTGTTCGCGGCGGACCGGGTCGGGACGGAAAGGGCCGTTGGTGGTGCGCCGGGCGAGCATCCCCTGGATGACGGCGGGCAGGTCCGCCGCGACGGGGTCGGGCGGGAGCCGGGGAGTGGGCGGGAGGGTCATTGCCCCCAGGCTAGCGCGTTGCCGGAAGTGGACCTGAATGACGACAAGTCCTGACGTGAACCGGACCTAGATTGAGAGGGTGAATACTGACGCCTTCTACCACTACCTGACCCGGACACGCCGCGCGCTCTGGGCGACCTTGCGGGCCATGCCCGACGAACAGCTCTCGCGGGCCGTGATCCCCACAGAGGGGGCGCGCTGCATCAAAGACCTGGTGATGCATATCGCCGTGGTGGAAGACGGCTGGTTCCGGGGGGACCTCCTGGGCCGACCGCTGGTGCGGGAAACCTTCGGCTGGAAACCGCCCTCCTCGCCCGACGAATACTGGCACCATCCCGAGAAATCATTGGAGGAGCTGCTCACGTACTGGGAGGCCGTCGAGCAAGACACGCTGGCCCGCTGGCCCGAACTGATCGAACAGGCGGCGACCGACCGGCGCGTCGCGGTCGACGAGGTGCTGTGGCACGTCATGCAACACGAGGTTCGCCACACGGCGCAGATCGTCCAGATGATCCGCCTGCTCGGGGATGTCCCGCCCGCCCTCGATCTGGCGTTTTTCGCCGCGCGGTAAGACAAAACCGGCAACTTCGATGAGGGAGCGCCGACCACACCTCCCGCTGGCCTGCGTTCTACCCCCTTCGAGCTACCAGGCCCCCCATACTCCCAGGCCCAGCGCCAGCGCACACGCCAGCGCCAGCCGCCAGTGATCGGCCCGGCCCGGACGGGTGCGCGGCATTAGCAGCAGCAGCGCCAGCGCGGGCAAAAGCGCCCAGCCCCGCGCGCCCGCCCGCCAGCCCAGGCCCGCCGAGAGCAGCACGCCCGCACACACGGCGAAAAACAGCGCGTGGTGTGGCCAGCGGGCGAGGTCGCGCCGCCACCCCAGTTGCAGGCTCAGGCCGAGCAGCAGCAGCAGGGCGAGGAGCGCGGCGGTGAGAAGCAGAGAAAAGTGGTAGGCACCCACACCCGCCATGCTGGCACAGCCCCGGCGGGGCGTATCGTGCGCGCATGAACCGCCTGCCCACCGTCCTCACGCTCGCCGCGCTCCTGGCTCCGGGGCTGGTCGGCTGCGGCCCGCGCGAGCAGTCTGACCTCACCGCCCGCGTGCTGTTCACCGCCAACGGCAGCTACGACGCGCAGGCGGATATCCGCGACCGGCTGGGAGGCGGGTTGCGCCGCGACGTGTGGACCAGCCACCCGCCCCTGCCCGCCCGCGCCGTCACCGTGCGCTATGACGGCAACAACCGCACCCTGGCCTGGGAGATGCTGGTGCAGGCCCCCCAGTTCAGCGCCCGCAGCCTGGCCGGGGAGGCGGCCCGCACCGTCCAGACCCCACAGGGCGAGGCCTTCCGCCCCGCCGCAGGCCGCCTGGAAGACGTGCTGATTCTCCCCACCGCGGATGGCCTGCGCCTCCTGACGCGCGGATACGCGGCGCAGCAGGAACCGGCGCTCTTGCCCGCGTTCAGGTGAGCGGTCAGCCAGCCGGGGTCAACAAAAAGCCCCAGCCTGAGCTGGAGCCTGTGCCGTTCCTGCTGACGGCTGAACGCTGACTGCTTTACTTCAGCAGTTCGCCGTCCCCGAAGAACAGCGCCAGTTCCCGCGCGGCGCTCTCGGGGGAGTCGCTGCCGTGCGTGACGTTCTCGCCGGTGGTGGTGGCGTAGTCGGCGCGGATGGTGCCGGGGGCGGCGTTGGCGGGGTTGGTGGCGCCCATCATCGCGCGCCAGCCCGCGATGGCGTTCTCGCCTTCCAGCGCGATGGCGACGACCGGGCCGCCGGTGATGAAGTCCACCAGTTCCCCGAAGAAGGGCCGCTCGCGGTGTTCGCCGTAGTGCGTTTCGGCGACCTCGCGGGGAATCAGCATCTGCTTGAGGCCGACCACGCGGTAGCCCTTCTTCTGGATGCGGGCGAGAATCTCGGGCGTCAGACCCCGTCGGACGCCGTCGGGCTTGATCATGGCAAAGGTGCGTTCCATACCGCCCGCAATGGTAGCAGGCCGGGCAGGTCCCCTTCGCCTCCAGGCCGGGTCAGTCCGGGCGACCGCAAAGTCGTCGAGTCCGCACTTAACCCCTCTGCTGCGCCACACCTATGCCACCACCCTGGCGCGCCGGAGGGTGCCCATTGAGGTCATCAGCCGCAACCTGGGGCACAGCGATGTGACCATCACCCTCCCGGTCTACCGCCACGTTCTGGATGCGGAGCGTGATGAATACCTGGTCGACCCCTTTGAACAGCAGCAACCACCCCTGCCCCTGGAAGTGGGCTCCATGACTCCCCTTGAGGACGAGGAGGACGCCTGGGTTGAGGGGTGCCAGGAGGCCGCAGACTGACCTGGAATAGCCTACTACAGCGCTATTACAGCGCAAGCCCGGAAAAGGCCGTTAACCCGGAAATGGAGACATGAAAAAACCCCGCACTAGGCGGGGTTCTTCGGTTGGCTGGGGCACAAGGACTCGAACCTTGATTAACGGTGCCAGAAACCGTCGTCCTGCCATTAGACGATGCCCCAACGTCATCTCTGGCCGCCGCACCCGGAGGTGAGCGTGAGGGAGTATAGCCGCCTCCCCTGGCCCCGTCAACCGTCACCGCAGCGCAGGACCACGCCGCCAGGCTTTCCAAAGTTGCTGAATATCGAATGGACCACGTTCAGACCGCGCTTGCCCCCCCCAATCGGCGGTGGTACACTGAGGCGTTTCCGCGCTAGAGCGCAGGTTACGTGGCGCCCGCACGACAAGAGTGGGCACCCAGGAGGACAGGAGTTCATGGAAGACCAGACCCAGACCCCCGCCGCAGAGGGCGGGACCACTCAGCCCATGCCGGGCACCGAGCAGACCAGCACCGCGCAGAACAACGCGGGGCAGACCGCGACCGATCAGCCGGGCAGCCAGCAGGCGCAGCCTGCGCCGACCCCGGCCAGCCGCCCGGAAGACCGCGAGTACCCCGAGATGACCATGGAGGACGTTCTCGCCAGCGAGGCGACCGAACACCAGTCGGTCAGCCGGGGCGACATCGTGGACGGCACCGTCGTGTTTATCGGCAACGAGGGCATCGCGGTGGACATCGGGGCCAAGGTGGAGGGCACCATTCCCCTCAACCAGATCGCCGACGAACCCGTCACGCTGGAGCAGGCCCAGCAGATGTACAAGCCCGGTGACCAGATCGAGGCGTACGTCGTGCGGGTGGACCTCGCGAACAACCAGATCGTCCTTTCCAAGAAGCGGGCCGACCAGGACAAGGGTTGGCGCGTGCTGGAAAAGATGCAGGAGAACGACGAGGCCTTCGAGGTCGAGGTGCTGGAGAAGGTGCGCGGCGGTCTTGTGGCGCAGGTCGAGGGCATCCGGGCGTTCCTGCCCGCTTCCCAGGTGGACACCCGCAGGGTGAACGACCTGGACCCCTACGTCGGCAAGCCGCTGATGGTGAAGCTGATCGAGCTGAACCGCAAGCGCAACCGCGTCATCATCAGCCACCGCGCGATCATGGAAGCCCAGAAGGCCCAGGCGCGCGAGCAGACGATGGGCAAGCTGGTGCCCGGCGCCCAGTTCGAGGGTGAAGTCGTCGAGATCACCGACTTCGGCGTGTTCGTGAACCTGGGCGGCATCGACGGCCTGGTGCACCGCTCCGAGCTGACCTTCGGCCGCTTCAACCACCCCCGCGACGTGGTCAAGGTGGGCGACAAGGTGCAGGTCCAGGTCATCGACGTGGACGAGGGCCGCGAGCGCATCAACCTCTCCATGAAGTCGCTGACCCAGGACCCCTGGGAAGGCGCGGTCGAGAAGTACCACATCGGCCAGCGCGTCAAGGGCAAGGTCACCAACCTCACCAACTTCGGCGCCTTCGTCGAGTTGGAACCCGGCCTGGAAGGGCTGGTCCACGTCAGCGAGATGAGCTGGACCAAGCGCGTCCGTCACCCCAACGAGGTGCTGAAGGAAGGCGACGAGGTCGAGGCCGTCATCCTGCGGATCGACCCCAAGGACCGGCGCATCAGCCTGGGCATCCGGCAGACCACGGACGATCCGTGGAGCGCGCTGCCCGACCGTTACCCGCCCGGCACGCCCGTCAAGGGCAAGATCACCGGCATGACCGACTTCGGCGTGTTCATGGAGATCGAGGAGGGCATCGAGGGGCTGATCCACATCAGCGAACTCGACACGCAGCGCGTGAACAACCCCGCCGACCTCTTCAAGAAGGGCGACGAGATTGAGGCCGTGATCCTGAACATCGATCCCGTCGAGCAGCGCGCGAGCCTCTCGCGTCGCCGTGCGCTCGGCGGCGGTGGCCCGGTGCGTGACTACGTCAGCCAGGGCGGCGGCACGCGCAGCGACCGCTACAGCGGTGGCGGCGGTCAGGGCGGCCGCAGCGGCGGGCGCGGTGGCCGCGGCGGCGGGGCCGACTACAACTACAACGCCAAGGACGCTTCTCAGGGCGGCAAGATCAGCACGAAGCTGGGCGACGTGTACGCCGACCTCTTCGCGCAGTTCGGCCTGGGCGGCGACAAGAAGGACCAGGGCGAAAGCACCAGCAACACCGACACGGAGAAGCAGGGCGAGTAAGCACCTGCCGAAGGAGGGGCCTGCCGGGGAAATCCCGGTGGGCCTTTTCCTTTTTCCGGGTACGCTGCCCCTATGACGACCTTTACCTGGGGCATTCTGGGCGCGGCACGGATCGCGAGGGCACTGATTCCCGCGATTCGCGTGGCGGGCGGCGAGGTGGCGGTGCTGGGGGTCCGCGACCCGCACTCGGAACGGGCGCGGGCGTTTGCCGAGGAGTGGGGCATTCCGCACATGGGCACGTATGACGACGTGATGGCGTCGGACGTGCAGGCGGTCTACAATCCCCTCCCGAACGACGCGCACCGGCCCTGGACCCAGGCGGCGCTGCGGGCCGGAAAGCACGCGCTGACGGAAAAACCGCTCTGCCTGAACGCGGGCGAGGCGCAGCTTCTCGCAGACACGGCGGCCCGGAGCGGGCGGGTGCTGCTGGAAGCCTTCGCGTACCGCTTTCAGCCGCATGTGACGCGGCTGCGGGAGATCGTGGCGGGTGGCGAACTGGGCGAAGTGCTGGCTTACCGGGGGGCCTTCGGCTTCGGGCTGATGCGGCCCGACGACTTCCGCTGGGAGGCGGAGAAGGGGGGCGGCGCCCTCTACGACGTGGGCTGCTATCTGGTGAACCTCGCGCGCCTGCTGCTGGGCGAGCCGGAGAGCGTCACGGCGCAGGCCCGCTGGACGGCGGGAGGGGTGGACCTGGGGCTGAGCGGCACGCTGAACTTCGGGCAGGCCCTCGCCAGCCTCGACTGCGCCTTCGACTGGGGCAATCCGCCCACGCAGCGCCTGATGGTGGTGGGCACGGCGGGGACCCTGGAGATGACCGGGGTCTTCCGCAGCAGGACGGAGACTGAATTGAGCTTCCGGGTCCAAACTGCGGCGGGCGAACGCACCGAGACATTCGCGCCGCATGACGGCTACGCCGCGATGGTCACGCATTTCCAGCGGGCGGCACGGGGCGAGGAGGCGGCCCTCTATCCGCCGGAGGACGCGGTGTGCCAGGCGCGGGTGCTGGACGCGCTGTTCACGGCGGCGCGGGAGGGGCGGCAGGTTCTGGTCGAACGCTGACGCTCACGGCAGCGGCCAGCGCACCGTTCCCAGTCGATCCGTCCGCCAGACCTGCGCGCCGCTCGCCCCGATCCGTTTCAGCACGTCCGGGTGCGGGTGGCCGTAGGTATTGCGCCCGACGCTGATCAGCACGTCGTGCGGCGTGCTTTCCTTCAGAATGGCCTCCCCGGTGCTGTAACGGCTGCCGTGGTGCGCGGCCTTCAGCAGATCGAGGTCGCCCACGCCGACCTGCGCCTCGGCGGGGTTGGGGAGATCACCCAGGAGGGCCGCGCGGAAGCCGTGGGATTCGACGGTGAGCGCCACGCTGTTGTCGTTGTCCTCCGTGGACCAGACGTTCCCCCTCGGCCAGAGGACCGTGAGGGTCACGCCGTCCCGGCTCACCCGGTCGCCGCGCCGCACCTCGCGCACGGGCACGCCTTGCTCACGGGCGACGGTGAGGAGTTCGTTCAGCACCGGATCATCCGTCTTGCGCTGCCCGATCCACAGTTCCCCGACAGGCACGGCGCGGAGCACGCCGGAGAGGCCCTCGATGTGATCGGTATCCGCGTGGGTGGCGACCACCAGGTTCAGCGAACGGACGCCCAGCGCACGCAGGGCGGGGACAACTGTACGGGTCCCCACATCGAAATCCGAGCCGACCGAGCCGCCGCCGTCCACCAGCACGTTCAAGCCCCGCGCCCGGATCAGGGTGCTGTCGCCCTGGCCCACGTCGAGGAACACCAGTTCACGGGCAGGGCGCAGCAGGCCGGGGAGCAGGGTCAGGACGGCGCAGGCGAGGAGCGTCCCCAGCGCGACCGGCGCACGTACCCGGCCCAGCAGCCACAGCACGCCCGCGAGGGCCGCGACCCCGGAGGCGACGAAGCCTGCCGCGCCCACCGTCCCCCAGGTGAGGACGGGCGCCTGGCCGAACACCTCCACCACGCCGAGCAGAAGCGAGGCCAGCAGGCCGGTCAGCCAGTTGACCGCCACCGCGAACGGCCCCAGCAACCCGGCCACAAACCCCAGCGGCACCAGCGCGGCCATCAGCGCGCCCGCGATCAGGTTGGCGGGCAGGCCCACCAGCGGCAGTTGCCCGAAGGTCCCGGCGATCACCGGCAGCGTGGCGAGTTCCGCCAGGAGGGTCGCCACCAGGGCCAGCCGCAACGCGGGCGGCCAGCGGGCGGGCAGGCGTTCCGCGACCCGGGCCGACAGCGTGAGGCCCAGCACCGCCAGGAACGACAGTTGAAAGCCCACGTCCAGCAGCCACAGGGGAAAGGGCAGCAGGCAGGCCACGGCGGCGAGGGCGATGACGGCGTAAGGGTCGAGCCTCCCCCGCCCCAATGCATAGCCCAGCAGCACTGCCCCGCCCATCAGCACCGCCCGGAAGATGCTGGGGGATACCCCGACCAGCAGCAGGTACGGCGCCAGAAAGAGCAGGGCACCCGCATACCGCCACCCCAGCGGCACCCGCAGCCAGGCCAGTAGCCAGATCACCGCGCCGGTGAGCAGGGCCACGTTCTGCCCGCTGAGGGCCATCAGATGCGAGAGGCCCGAGCGGGCGAAGGCGTCGCGGACACTGTACCCCTCCGCGAAGTCCTCGCGGCCGATGTCGTTCCGGTCGCCCAGTTCGGTCGCCTGCATCAGTGCCGCCTGCCGCTCCCCCAGGCCTGCCGTGAGGCCCCGGCGGAACCAGCCGCGCCCGCCGCCCTCGGGGGTGGACGAGCGCACCCGGGCCGCGACCAGCACGGTGGTCGGCGTCGGGACGAACAGGCCACCCTGCCCCCGCAACCACGCCGCCTGATCGAAGCCGCCCGGCACGCGCCGTCCTTCAGGGCGAACCAACCGCCCGCTCACGACCATCTGCCCCGGCAAAACGCGCGGTTTCGGGGAGACGGCCACCCGCGCGGGCGGGTCGGAGAGGCGCAGGAACTGCCCGTCCCACTCGCCTTTCAGCGTGACCTGTGCCCCCACCCAGGGCGCCAGCCGGTCGGGCCTGGCGGCGTTGAGGCGCTCCGAGCCGAACCCCAGGCCGCCTCCGGCCAGCGCCAGCAGGGCCAGCACCGCGCGGCTGTCCAGCACGGCGAACAGGGCGCCCGCCAGCAACACCAGGCCGCCCCACCACACGCCCAATCCCAGCACGATGCCGCCCATCACGCCGAACGCGAGCGGCACCGGCCAGGCCAGTCGGCCAGAGGGGGAGCGCGTCCCGCGGGTGGACCCGGGAGAGACGGCGTGACGCCCGACCATCAGAAGGTCACGAGGGGGGTGAGCGCCTGGAGGATGGCGGGACCGACGCCCTTGACCCGGTCCAGGTCCGCGAGGCTGCGGTAAGGCCTCCCCGCCACGATGCGGGCGGCGAGGGAGGGGCCGACTTTCGGCAGGGCCTCCAACTGTTCGAGGCTGGCGGAATTCAGGTTGACCCGGCCGGAAATCAGCGGCCGCACGCTGACAGTGGTGGGGTACTCGGGCATGGCCGCCTGAACCTGTGCGGGCGGTGGCAGGTCCACCCGCGTGACGGCGGGCGCCTGGGCCGCCGGGAAGAAGGCCGGGCCGAGCGTCAGTCCCGCCACGACCAGCAGGGCGCCTGCGAGGAGCAACGTCCAGCGGCGTTCTGAGGGGAACACGGGGGGCAGTGTACGGTGGGCCGGGACGGGCGGGCGCCGCAGATGTGGCCTCCCCCAGATGGGGGGTATGCTCTCCCGGTGACCTCTCTCGCCGCCCGCGGTGCCCGCCTCACACCCGCCGTCCTGCTGTCGCTCGCCCTGGTGTATGTGGTGTGGGGCAGCACCTATTTCGGAATCAAGGTCGCGATTCAGAGCCTGCCGCCGCTGGGGATGCTGGGGGTGCGCTTTCTGGTGGCGGGGGCGCTGCTGTACGCCTTCCTGCGCTGGCGGGGTGCGCCTGGCCCCACGGCGCGGCAGTGGCGGGCGAGCGCCATCGTGGGCCTGCTGCTGCTGGGTGGCGGCACCGGCCTGGTGACCCTCGCGGAGCGGGACGCCAGCAGCAGCGTCGCGGCGATGATGATCGCGGTGTCGCCCCTCTTCGCGGCGCTGTTCGCGCGGCTGTGGGGCGAGCGGACCGGCGGGCGCGAGTGGCTGGGGATCGTGGTCGGGCTGGCGGGCATCGCGCTGCTGAACGTGGGCGAGCTGCACGCCACGCCCCTGGCGGCGTTCCTGCTGCTCCTGGCCCCGCTGTGCTGGACCTTCGGCAGCCAGTGGTCACGGCACCTCCCCCTTCCGGCCGGGCTGATGGGCAGCGCCGCCGAGATGCTGACGGGTGGCGGCCTGCTGCTGCTGCTCAGCCTGCTGTTGCGGGAACACTGGAGCGCACCGACCGCTGCGAGCCTGTGGGCGGTGGCGTACCTGACCGTCTTCGGCAGCCTGGTGGCCTACAGCGCCTACATGTATCTGGTGGCGCATACCCGACCGGCGCTGGCGACCAGCTACGCCTACGTGAATCCGGTGGTGGCCGTGCTGCTGGGCGTCGGGCTGGGCGGCGAGAGCCTGAGCCGTCTGGGCTGGGCAGCCCTCGGCGTGATTCTGGCGGGCGTGGTGCTGGTCGCGTGGCCGCGTTCCGGGGAGAAGGCGGGAGCCTGAGCCGGGTTAGGCTGGCCCTATGGCAAATAGTTCTGTCCAACTGGCCGAGACGATTCTGACCCTGGGTGTCCGCGCCTCGCAGGGGGAGACGGTTCAGACACCCACCGGGACGGTCACGCCCGTCGCGCTGGTCGCTTTCGGGACGGGGGGCGGGAGTGACAATGCCGAGAATGGCGGCGGGGGCGGCAGTGGACTGAGCATTCCGCTGGGGGCGTATGTCTCCGGTGGGCAGGGGACGCGCTTTGTGCCGAACACCGTCGTCCTGACAGTGGTGGGGCTGGCGGGGATCGCGCGGGTGGTTCGGGCGGCGCGGCGGTAGGCAGGAAAGTGTAGGTAAGGCCCTTCCGCAAGGGCAAGCATTGCTTGCCACCCCCCTCCCAGCCTCCCCCGCAAGGAGGGAGGAGCAAAAGACGACCCCGCTCATCCTCTTTGCTCGTGGCTCATCGCTCAGGACTTACGCGATTGGATGTAGGCGAGCGTGTGGGAGGGCGTTTTAACTCCTCCCCCTTAACTTGCAAAGCTGCGAAGCAGGGGGAGGACTGGTACAGCTCGCACCGCGAGAGGCCGGGTGGGGTGAACGGGCCGAGCGTCCCAGCCCCACTTTCTCTCAACTCCCCGATATTCCGAGTCAGAGTTCGACGTAAGTCCCAAGCTCACGGCTCAAAGCTGACCCCTTACCGCTTGCTCAGCAGATACGCCTTGGGATGATGCCCTCCGCTGTACACCTGGAAGAGTTCGTGGGCGTGCCAGCGGTCCTGTTCGCTCAGGAGACGCTCGAACAGTTTGATCTCGTGGGTCAGGACCACCAGGCGGCCCTGACGGCTCAGCAGGCGGTGCATCTCGGTCAGGAAGGCGGGATAGAGGGCCGCGTTGCCGCCGTGCGTGCCGACCGCGTCCCCCCAGGGCAGGTCGCTGACGATCAGGTCGAAGGACCGGGGGGGCAGGCCGGTGTGGAGGGCGTCCACCTGGGCGACTTCCACTTCACGCTTGGCCGCGTGCAGGTTGGCCCTGGCGCACTCGACCGCTTCCGGGTTCAGGTCCACCCCGACCATCGCGTCGTAAGGCCCGAGCAGCGCCCGCTCGACCAGCAGGGTGCCGCTGCCGCTCATCGGGTTGAAGATGCGGTCCTCGTCGCGTTGCCCGGCCAGTTTGTGCATTGCGTAGGCGATGGTGGCGTTCAGGCCGCCGCCCATGTTGCACACCCGCCAGGCGCGGGCGCTGAGGGGCCGGGGCGTGAGGCGGGCCAGCACCTCCCAGCTGGGGCCGTCCTCCTGGGGGCGCAGGCGGATCAGGAGTTCACCGTCCTCGGGGTCATAGGGGAGGTTCAGGGCCGAGCTGAGTTCGTCCGCGATGCGCTGCATCACGCTGGAGTCGCGGCCCGCCGCCGCGAGGCGGAAGGAGCGGTGCCCGCCGAACCGCACCACACCTTCCAGAAAGGCCGTGAGCTCCCCGAGTTGCTGATGCCCCAGCAGGCCGCGCGGGCGGGGCACGTCCCAGGCCCGCGCCCGGTAGACCGCCACCGGAGCGCGCAGCCGGGTCAGGCGCTCGGGGTCGCCCGGGTACCAGAACCGCAGGCCCCGGATGTCGCGCGCCAGGGGCACGGTCCGCAGTTCCTCGGCGGCGACGGCCTCCAGGCCGGGCAGGGCTTCCAGCACATACTCGTGGGCGGGCTGGCGGGCGCGGTGGTCGCCCTGGGACTTTTTCGGGCGGGCGAACGGGGGGTTCTTCTGGCGGGCGGGGCGCGGCATAGCAGGGCAGTATAGCCGGGGACCGGGGACGCGCGGGGCGGTGGTAGAATCGCGCGTTTCCTATGTCGCGCCCCCCCACTCCCCCAGCGTCCGGCGCCCGGTCGGCCGACGCCGCCACGCCCCGCGTCCGCAAACCCCTGTTCTCGCGGATCAGCCCGCCGCAACTGATCGCGCTGTCGTTCGCGCTGGCGATTCTGACTGGCGGGGTGCTGCTCTCGCTGCCGTTCACCCACGGCGCGGGGCGGCAGGTGAACTTTCTTCAGGCCCTCTTTACCGCCACCAGCGCGCTGTGCGTGACCGGGCTGAACGTGGTGGACCCCAGCCGGGACTTCAACCGGCTGGGCCAGGTGATCATCATGCTGCTGATCCAGATGGGGGGACTGGGCATCATCACCTTCGGGACGGTGTTTGCGCTGATCACGCGGCGGCGGGTGAACTACAGTGACCGCATCCGGCTGGCGCAGCAGGTGAGCGCCTTCAGCGCCGGGGACGTGGTGCCGCTGATCCGCAACATCTTTCTGTATACCTTCGTGCTGGAACTGGCGGGGGCCGCGTTGCTGGCTTTCCGCTTCGTGCCGCTGGAGGGCTGGGGGCGCGGGCTGTTCTACGCCGTCTTCCACTCGATCAGCGCCTTCAACAACTCGGGCTTCGCGCTCTACAGCGACAACCTGATGGGCTTCGTGAATGACCCGCTGGTCAGTCTGGTGATCGCGCTGCTGATCATCCTGGGCGGCATGGGCTTTCTGGTGCAGCTCAACGTGGTCGCGCACCTGCTGAACCCGCGGCGCAACCGCCTGCTGGTCCACTCCAAGCTGGTGCTGACCATGATGGCCGCGCTGCTGCTGATCGGCACCGTGACCTACCTGGGGCTGGAATGGAACAATCCCAGGACCCTGGCGCCGCTCCCCTTCGGGGACAAACTGCTCGCCAGCTTCTTCCAGAGCGTGACCACCCGCACGGCGGGCTTCAACACCATCGATTACGGGGCCATCCGCCTCGGCACGGCCTTCATCACGATCATCCTGATGTTCATCGGGGCCAACCCCGGCTCGACGGGCGGCGGCATCAAGACCAGCACCTTCTACGTGATGATGGCCTCGGCCTGGAGCATGGTGCGCGGCCACCGCGACACCACGCTGTTCGAACGGCGCATTGACCAGGACACCGTTCTGCGCGCGATGACGGTTGGCCTGCTGAGCATCGGCCTGGTCAACACCATGTTCATCCTGCTGCTGCTGATGAACAGCAACCCGAATATCCTGTTCGTGCAGCTCTTTTTCGAGGCGGTCAGCGCCTTCGGGACCGTTGGCCTGAGCATGAACACCACGCCGCTGCTGAATGCCGACCAGCAAATCGTGATCATCCTGCTGATGTACCTGGGGCGCATCGGCCCGCTGACCTTCGCGGTGGCCTTCAACAACCGCGAGCCGGGTGACCCGGTGCGGTATCCGGCGGAGAAGGACATCATCATCGGGTAATACGGCTTCCGCTCCAGACCGCTTCAGCCCCTACTTTCTCCTGCTCGCTCTGCGGCGCAGCAAGTCCGCCCGAATTTCCAGGCTGACAAGTCAACCTTCCCACCGGAGTCCGTATACGCCATGCCTCCTGCCTCCCCCCTCCCGAACCGGACGCCCAAGCGCAGCCTGATGGCCCGGCTCCAGCCGCCGCAACTGATCGCGCTGGTGTACCTGCTGGGCACCCTGCTGGCAACGGCGCTGCTGCACCTGCCCGGCGTGACAGCTCCCGGTGCGGCGCTGGGCAGCATCGACCGGCTGTTTACCGCCACCAGCGCGATCTGCATCACCGGCCTGGTGGTGGCGGATACCGGGGAGGCCTTTACGCGCTTCGGGCAGGTCCTGATCATCGGGCTGGCGCAGGTGGGCGGGCTGGGCATCCTGACCTTCGGGACGCTGTTCGCCTTTTTGGTCGGGCGGCGGGTGAACTTCAGCGAGCGGCAGCATCTGGCGCAGCAGGTGAGCGCGCTCGACGTGGGCGGCGTGCTGTCCCTGATCCGCATCATCTTCCTGTACACCCTCGCCGCCGAGGCCGCCGGGGCGGCGCTGCTCGCGCTGCGCTTCGTGCCGCAGTTCGGGCTGGGGGAGGGGCTGTATCAGGCGGTCTTTCATGCCATCAGCGCGTACAACAACGCGGGCTTCAGCGTGGTGCCCGGCGGGGTGGGGCAGTACGCGCAGGACCCCCTGGTCAGCCTGACGCTGTGCGGCCTGATCATCCTGGGGGGGCTGGGCTTCCTGGTGCAACTGAACGTGCTGATGCACTTCTTCCAGCCGCGCCGCCACCGCCTGACCGTCTACAGCAGGCTCACGCTGCTGACCACCGGGCTGCTGCTGCTGGTCGGCACGGCGCTGATCCTGGCGCTGGAGTGGGACAACCCGGAGACGCTGGGACCGCTCCCCCCGCCCGGCAAGCTGCTCGCCGCCTTCTTTCAGGGCGTCACGCCGCGCTCGGCGGGCCTCGCCACGGTGGACATCAGCGGGATGACGAGTGCCAGCCTCTTCCTGCTGATCGCCCTGATGTTCATCGGCGCCAACAGCGGCTCGACGGGCGGCGGCATCAAGACCAGCACCTTCGCCATCCTGGTCGGCAGCGCGTGGAACATGGTGCGCGGGCGGGGCGAACTGATCGCCTTCGGGAGGCGGGTGGAGCCGGAGAATGTGGTGCGGGCCGGGACCGTCACCACCCTGTACGCGCTGCTGGTCGCCACCTCCTTTTTCGCGCTGCTCGCCACCAATCCCAAACTCGGCTTCACCCACCTGCTGTTCGAGACGGTGAGCGCGGCCGCCACCGTGGGCCTCAGCCTGAACACCACCCACCTGATCAACGACCCCGGCCTGCTGATCCTGACGGTGCTGATGTACCTGGGGCGCATCGGCCCCGTCACCTTCGCCGTCGCCTTCAGCCTGCGCAGCCAGCAGGGCCGGGGCGTGAAGTACCCGCCGGAGCGGGACATCCTGGTGGGGTGAGGGGGGAAGCTTTCAGCAAAAGAAGCTGACGGCTGACCGCTGAAAGCTGAAGGCTGCTAGCCTGTCCCCCGGAAAGAGGACCGCTGAATGAAGACCAAACAATGCCTGGTGATCGGCCTGGGCCGCTTCGGCACCGCCGTCGCCACCACCCTCTACGAGATGGGCCACGAGGTCGTCGCCATCGACCAGAACGAGGACAACGTCGAGCGGGTGATGAACCGCGTCACCCACGCCGCCATCGTGGACGCCACCGACGAGCGGGCGCTGCGGGCCATCGGGGCCGCCGACTTCGACGTGGTCGTGGTCGCCATCGGGACCGACGTGCAGGCCAACATCCTCGCCACCATGAACGCCAAGAGCCTGGGCGCGCCGTACGTGGTGACCAAGGCGATTGACGAGATGGCCCGCCGGGTGCTGGAACGCATCGGGGCCGACCTGGTGATCCGGCCCGAACACGATATGGGCGTGCGGCTGGCGCGGCAGATCGCCACGCCGAACATCGTGGACACGCTCGACTTGGGCGGCGACTACGCCATCGTGGAAATCGAGGCGAACGAGCGGCTGCGGGGCACCCTGCGCGACCTGAACCTGACGGGCCGCTTCGGCGTGCAGATCATCGCCATCAGCCGTGCCGGGAAAGTCGAGGTGACCCCCCGCGCCGAGGACGAGCTGCGCCCCCACGACAAGCTGGTGGTGATCGGCACCGGGCACAGCCTGGACGAATTGCGGCGCTATCTGGGGGAGTAGCGGGGGCCGCACAGCTTCAGGAAGGCCCCTCTTCTCCAGCCGGAGCGGCGGCTTCAGGACGAAGCGGCCTCATCCGGCAGGGCGCGCAGGTGCGGGCAGGTCAGGGTGCCGCGTATCCCCAGCGCCTCCACGACCGGCTGCGGGGGAAGCTCGCCCAGCACGCGCGTGGTCCCCACCAGGGGAACAGAGGCCTGCCCGGCGAGGAGTTCGCTGCGGGTGTGGAGGCGCAAGGCCCGCTCGACGCAGGCGGCGTCCCGGGTGTCCAGGGTGAGGACCCGCGTGTCGGCCCCGTTCAGGATGGTGACCGTGACGGGCCGCGCGGCATAGCCCGCCAGCACCCGCGCCGACCGCGCCTGTCCGGTGAGCGCCCCCGCGACCGCCGCCAGCAGGGGCAGCAGCGCCGCCAGGCCCCAGACGACGATGCCCCGGGCCGCGCCGGGCCGCCACAGCAGCGCCAGCAGCGCCGCCGCGAACGCGAGCGTGAACAGCAGGTACAGGGCGGGCAACATCAGGGCAGTCTAAACCCGGCGGCCCCAGACCGTCATAACCCGAGCTCCAGGCCGTCCCGCGCCCAGTCCCAGCCAGCCGGGAGGGACCGGGCGCGCACGTCCACGTCATGCGAGAGGTGGGTGAGGCAGACGCGGCGGGCGGCCCGCGCCCAGGGCAGGGCCAGAGCCTCGCGCACGTCGTACACGCTGCGGCCCGCGTGCGGCACACCGGACTCGTCGGCAAAGGACGTGCCGAGGATCAGCAGGTCGAGGTCCGTCAGCCACGTCCGGACAACGTCATCAGGAATGTCGATGGCGTCGGTCACGTAGGCCGCCACGAACCCGGGGCGGTCCAGGCGGAAGGCGTGGCTGTGACCGTTGGCCCCGTGCGGCACCCGGAAGGCCCGGACGCGCAGACCCACGACCTCCAGCCCCTCCCGGGGCAGAGGTTGCACCGGCGCGGCCTGCCGGAAGGCGTAAGGGAAGCGGCCCTGAATCTCCGGGATGATCTCGGCGGGCGCGTACACGCGCAGGCGCCCTTCCGCGTAGCGCACGTAGTCCAGCAGGTCGCCCAGGCCCAGCAGGTGATCGTTGTGCGCGTGCGAGATCAGCACGGCGTCCGGCACCAGCGGTCCCGGCAGGCGCGCGAGCTGGGCGTGCAGGTCCGGGCCGCAGTCGAGCAGGAGAGTCTCCCCTCCCCCCTGCACCAGCGCGGCGCTGCGGGTGCGGCGGTTGACGCCCCCCGCCCGCGCCTCGGTGCAGACCGGGCAGGCACACCAGAAGCGCGGCACGCCCTTGCTGTCGGCCGTCCCCAGAAACGTCAGGGTGGGGCCGTTCAAGGGGCGATCAACTCACGGACCGCGCGGGTCAGGTCGCCGCTTCCGGCCAGGCTGGTGCCCACCAGCACGGCGTCTGCCAGGCCACGCACGCTCGCCAGATCGGCGGGCGTACGGTAGCCGCTCTCGGCGACCAGGACGCCCGCAAAGCCCGCCTCCCGCGCGCGGCGGATCAGGCGCGGACTGACCTTCAGGTCGGTGGCGAGCGTGGTGAGGTCGCGGTTGTTCACGCCGATGATCTGGGCGCCGGAGGCGAGGGCCACCTCCAGTTCGTGCTCGTCGTGGACCTCCACCAGCGCGTCGAGGCCGAGGTGATGCGCCGTCTCCAGATACGCCCCCACCGCCGCCCCCAGCACGCTGACCATCAGCAGGGCCGCCGACGCGCCCCAGTCGGCGGCCTCGCGCAGCATGGCCGGGTGAACCACGAAGTCCTTCCGCAGCGCCGGGAGGTCCACCGCACCCACCACCGCCCGCAGCGCCTCCGCGTCGCCGCCGAAGTGCCTCCGCTCGGTCAGCACGCTGATGGCCGCCGCGCCGCCCTGCTCGTAAGCGCGGGCGGCCTGGGCGGGATCGAGCGGAGCGATGGCGCCCTCGCTGGGGCTGGCCCGCTTGACCTCCGCGATCAGGGCGAGGTCGGGGCCGGACAGCGCCGCGCGGAACCTTCCGGTGCGGGGACGCGCAGGCCCCAGGTGCGGGTCCGCGGCCGCGTAATCGGCGGCACGTTCGCGCACGATGCGCCCCAGCACGCCGGGCACGCGGTCAAAGTGGGTCACAGGCAGGCCCGTCATGCGCCGGAGTATACGGGGGCGGGGGGAAAGGGACCACAGGCGGGAGGCCCGTGTTAGCCTGGGGCCCATATGAGCCTCGCCCCCGGCAGCGGCCCCGTCCAGATCACCCAGGAACAGCTCCAGGCCCGCATCTCTGAACTCGGACAGAAGATCCGGGCCGACTACGCGGGCAGGGAACCGCACCTGATCTGCGTGCTGAATGGCGCGTTCCTGTTTCATGCCGACCTCGTGCGCGCCCTGGGAATCCCCTGCACCATCGACTTCCTCCAGGCCAGCTCTTACGGCGACGCCAAGCAGTCCAGCGGCGAGGTCAAGCTGGTCAAGGACCTGCAATTCCCGATCAGCGGCCGCCACGTGATCCTGGTGGAAGACATCGTGGACACCGGCATCACCATGAACTACCTGCTGCATTACCTCCAGGGGCGCGGCCCGGCCAGCCTCAAGGTCGCCGCGCTGCTGAGCAAGCCCAGCCGCCGCCGGGTGGAAGTGCCGGTCGAGTACCTGGGCTTCACCATTCCCGACGCCTTTGTCTACGGCTACGGCCTGGACCGCGCGCAGTTCGACCGCAACCTGCCCTTCATCACCAGCCAGGAGTGAGCCGGAGCGGGGAGGTTGACGGGCGGAGATGAAGAGCGCCCCGGCAGCCCGCAGTCTCTGGTGGATGGTGCTGACCGGCGGGTTTGTAACGCTGGTCACGCTGGCCTTTGCCCGTCTGGCGTACGGCGTGCTGCTCCCCGAGATGCAGCGCGGGCTGGGCCTGAGTTACGGACAGGCGGGGAACCTGGGCACCGTCACCGCCCTGGGTTACTTCGCCACGGTGATGCTGGCGGGGCTGGCCGCCCGGCGCTGGGGCGCGCGGAACACCGTTCTGCTGGGTGTGGCGACCGTGAGCGCGGGCTTCGTGGGACTGGCGCTGGCCTCGGCGTACCCGCTGCTGCTGGTCCTGATGGCGCTGCTGGGCATCGGGACGGCCTTCACGTACACGCCGCTAATCTCGGCGCTGGCGGCGTGGTTCCCGCAGCAGCGCGGCCTGGTGATCGGCCTGGCGACGAGCGGCATCGGCCTGGGCCTGGTCTCGGTCGGGTTCCTGGTCCCGGCCCTGACGGCCTGGCAGGGGAGCGACGGTTGGCGCTGGGCCTGGGGCCTGTTCGCCGTGACCGGAGCGGCCGTGTGCGGCCTGGTCGCCGCGTTCCTGCGCGATCCTCCGCGGCCACCCGTCCGGTCCACCGCTGGGAGCGCGGGCGCCTGGGCGGTGTACCGCAATCCCCGGGTCATCACGGTGGGCCTGGTGTATGCCGCCGTCGGCCTGACCTCCATCGTGCAGACGCTCTTCATGGTGAGTTTCATGCGGCACGCGGGCGTGCCTGGCGGGCAGGCGGGGCAACTGGTGGCCGTCAACGGCCTGCTCTCGGTCTTCTCGGGAGTGGTGTGGGGCTGGCTTTCCGACCGGCTGGGGCGGGGCGCGTCGCTGATGCTCGCGCTGGGACTGGTGCTGCTGGCGACGCTCGCGCCGGTGCTGTGGCCCACCCTGGCGGTGTTCACGCTGCATTACGTGGTGCTGGGCTGCACCGTGACCGGCCTCTTCACGCTGATCCAGGCCGCCGGGACCGAGCAGGTGGCCGCCGAGGACATGCCGCTGGCCCTGAGTTACGTGACCCTGTTCTTCGCGGCGGGTCAGTTCCTGGGACCGGCCCTGGCGGGCGGGCTGATCGACCGGACCGGCAGGTTCCAGGTGGTGTTCGCCCTGTCGAGCGGCGTGCTGGCGGCGGGCCTGGCCCTCGCTGCCCGCATCCGTGCCTTTTCCCGCAGCGGCCGGGGCGCGGCGGCTGACTCCGGCTGAACTTCTGGCCCCCCCCATTCCGTGACGGCCCGTACCGTCAGCCCCTAGGATGGCGCCCATGCTGGCTGTCCTGATCGTCCTGCTGACCGTCGCCCTGGTGGTCTGGCGGCCGCGTGGGCTGGACCCGGCGTGGGCGGCGGCGCTGGGGGCGGCCTCGGCGCTGCTGGTGGGCGTGGTTCACCTCTCGGACCTGCCGCCCCTGTGGGACGCCACCTGGAACGCCACGCTGACGCTGGTGGCCCTGATCGTGCTGAGCCTGCTGCTGGACGCGGCGGGCTTTTTCCGCTGGGCCGCGCTGCACGTGGCCCGCTGGGGCGGCGGCCGTGGGCGGCGGCTCCTGACGCTGCTGGTGGTCTTCAGCGCCCTGGTGGCCGCCGTCTTCGCCAACGACGGCGGCGTGCTGATCCTGACGCCCCTGGTGCTGGAGCTGGCGGCGCTGCTCTCGCTCCCCCGGGCGGCGACGCTGGCCTTTGCGCTGGCGGTGGGCTTCGTGGTGGACGCGGCCAGCCTGCCGCTGACGATCAGCAACCTGACCAACATCATCGCGGCGGACGCTTTCGGGCTGGGGTTTGGCGAGTACGCGCGGGTGATGGTGCCGGTCGACCTCGCGGTGGTGCTGGCCTGCGTGGCCGTGCTGCTGGCGGTATACGGGCGCACGCTGCCCCGGCGCTACGACCTCGCGGCGCTGCCGGAGCCGGGGAGCGCGGTGCGGTCGTGGGGGGTGTTCCGGGCGGGCTGGGCAGTCACGCCGCTGCTGCTTGCGGGGGCGTTTCTGGCCTCGCGGCTGCACGTCCCGCTCTCGGCGGTGGTGGGGACGGCGGCCGCCCTGGTGTGGCTGGTCGCCGCCCGCAGCGGCAACGTGAGCAGCCGCGCCGTGCTGCGCTCGGCCCCCTGGAACGTGGTGATCTTCAGCCTCGCGATGTACACGGTCGTCTTCGGCCTGCGCGGGGCGGGCATCACGGGGGCGTATGGAGAGTGGCTGGCAGGCTGGGCCGGACGGGGAACCCTGCCCGGCGTCCTGGCGGGGGGCCTGAGTGTGGCGGGCCTCAGCGCGGGGTTGAACAACCTTCCGGCCCTGCTGACGGCCCTCCTGGGCATCCGCGAAAGCGGCGTGGGTGGCCCGGCCAGAGACGCCCTGCTGTACGGTGCGGTCGTCGGCGCGGACATCGGCCCCAAGCTGACGCCCCTTGGCAGCCTCGCCACGCTGCTGTGGCTGCACGTGCTGGGTGGGCGGGGACTGAAGGTGAGCTGGGGCGAATACCTGCGCGCGGGGCTGGTCCTCACGCCGCCGGTGCTGCTGGTGGCCCTGCTGACCCTGTGGGGCGTGCTGGCCGCGCGTTAGGGTGGAGGCCATGCGCCGCTCTCCCCTGCTCCTGCTGCTGCCCGTC
Organism: Deinococcus metallilatus; assembly: GCF_004758605.1. Lineage (NCBI taxonomy): Bacteria > Thermotogati > Deinococcota > Deinococci > Deinococcales > Deinococcaceae > Deinococcus > Deinococcus metallilatus. The sequence goes on along the minus strand of NZ_CP038512.1, from coordinate 751,651 downwards.
CTCGTCCTGCTCGCCGCCTTGGCGGTGTGGGGGCTGCGGGAGGCCCGCTGGCGGGGACCGCTGTACTGCATCGAGCAGGCGGGGCAGGTGTGGGGCCTCGCGCCCGTTCCGGCAGCGGCTACGCCCACCTGCCCCGAGAGCCGCAGCTACCGGCAGGAGGTGCGGGAGGGCTTCGCGCGGGTCGAGCAGTACACGCTTCCCGGCTGGCACCCCCGGGCGCTGCTCCCGGCGTTCCAGGCGGCGGGCTTCGTGCCCGAGGGCGGCGTGGAGGACGACGGGGACGAGTTCGCGGTCTTCCTGGGGCGGGCAGGCGAGCGGGTGCAGTACGTGGCGGACCGCCAGCCGGACGGCCGGACGCTGATCACGCTGAGCGGCAGGCCCCGCTAGACCGTCAGGTTTCCCGCTCGTCCCGCACCAGCGCCGCGTACAGCGCCTCCACCTTCGCCCGCGCCCAGGGCGTCTTCCGCAGGAACTTGAGGCTGGAAGACACGCTGGGGTCGTGCTGGAAGCAGCGGACAGGGACACGCCGCGCCAGGCCCTCCCAGCCGTAGCGGTCCGCCAGCCGCACCACGATCTGTTCGAGGGTGACGCCGTGCAGCGGGTCTTTGGAGGCAGGGCCGGTCATCCGTCCATGATGCGGGCTGAGCGCAGGAGGCACAAGTTCGGGCGGCCTGTGCCAACATGCCGGGGTGAATCCTCTGCTCCTTCGCTCCATGCTCGTGACGGGCCTGCTGATCGCCGCCCTGAACGTGATCTTCGCCGGGGTGGAGTACGGCTTCGGGAACCTGCCCGCGTGGTTCTGGCTGGCGCAACTGCTGCTGATTCCCGCCATGCTCGCCCCCGCCCGGCTGTTCCCGCAGGCCATGTCCACCCCCCCGTACCTGAACCGCGCCGGGCTGTACGCCCTCGGCTGGGCCGCACCCTACGCCGTCTACAAGCTCACGGGCGACGCCCTGCGGCCCGGCTTCAACGCCGGGGCCTCCCTGATCAGTGTGATCTTCACCTGCATCCTGTTCGGCCTGCTCTTCGCGGCCATCCGCAAACCGCAGTGAGGAGGACGGGATGAGACTCGCTATCCTGGGAGACATTCACGGCAACCGCTTTGCGCTCGAAGCTGTGCTGAAGGACATCCGGGAGACTGCCCCGGATCAGGTGCTCAACCTGGGAGACAGCGTGTGGGGCGCGGCGGACCCGGCGGGCGCGTGGGCACTCCAGGCCGAGCAGGCCCCCGCACCGTGCGCGGCAACACCGATGAGCGTGTGGCGGGAATGCGGGAGGGGAAGAAGGCTCTGCACGACTGGCTGCTGGCCCAGCTTCCGGCAGACGTGCCCGGCCTCCTCGCGGCGCTGCCGACGTTCGTGGACGTGGCAGGCGGCGAGGTGCGTGTCTGTCATGGCAGCCCGCGCAGCCCCTGGGAAGACCTGCTGCTGACGGAAGAAGGCGAGGACGATGCCACCCGGCCCGCCCACTTCCGCGAGGTGCGGGAGCGGCTGGGAGACTTCACCTTTGAGGCGGGCGGACGTGTCTGCGTCGTCGGACACACCCACCACGAGATGCTGGCGGTGGTGGATGGCGTGACGGTCGTGAACGCGGGGCCGGTCAGCCGCCAGAAGGACCGCCTGCCGCTGGCCCGCTGGGTGCTGCTGACCCGCCGCGCCGGAACCTGGGCCGCCGAGTTCCGCCGCACCCCCTACGACATGCAAGCCGCCGCTGCCTGGGCCAGAGCACACGCGCCCGGCACGCTGGGCGACTTCGAGGCGGAGTGGCTGACGCGGGGGCAAGAACCTTGAGCGGCACGGAGCGTCCCCTGCGGGTCCTGTTCGTCTGCACCCAGAACAAACTCCGCAGCCCTACGGCAGAAACCCTCTTCCGCGAGCATCCGGGCTGGCAGGTGGCCTCGGCGGGCACGGCGCGCGACGCAGAGATTTCCCTGACCCGCGATCTGCTGGAGTGGGCGGATGTGGCCGTATGCATGGAAAAGCGGCACCGCGACTGGATTCGCGCGAAGCTGGGTGGTGTCCTTCCCGATGCCCGCCTCCTCACCCTCGGCATTCCCGACGAGTACGGCTTCATGGACCCGGAACTGGTGACTCTGCTGGAACGGCTGGTGCCTTTACGCCTGGCGGGAACGTCGCCGCGAGAGGTTTAGGAAGAGGCCACCCGCAGAGAATGCACGGGTGGCCTCTTCCTGGTGAAGCTCGCTCAGCGCCGCTCCACCACCTCTACCAGCACGTAGCGTTTGCTGCTGGCGTCGGCGGGAACCGGCGCGGGCCGGTCTTCCTCCCGCACCCGGATGACCTGGGTGACGCCCGGCTGGAAGGTGAACCCCTCGATCTGACCATAGAAGAGTTCCCAGGGTCCGCCGTCCCGCTGAATCCGCAGGCAGGACATGGGCGCGACCCCCGTGCAGGGCACCCGCTGGGCTGCCACGGTCCACGTCTGGACGCGGCCCTGCCCAGGGGTCACCTCACGGGTAAAGGTCAACGTCTTCCCGTTCGCCGTGAGGGTCAGGCCATCCGGCGTGACGTTCAGCGTGGGCTGCGCTCTCAGCACGCCCGGGAAGTCCACGTCCGCCGTCTGCTCGGGGCAGGCCATCAGGGTAGTGACGAGGGGACCGGTCAGGACCAGCCGCTTGCCTTCCAGCCGGTAAGAGCCGCCGAAGCTGTTGCAGCCGTCACTCCCGCCGATCCGGCCTTCCCCCAGGCTGAGGGTGAGGGGCCGGGCGGTGCGCGGCGCGGGTTGCCCGTTGACGCGGGTGAGGGTGTAACTGACCTCCTGGGTGGCCGCGTCCGCCTGGGCCTGGCGCGCCTGTTCGAGCAGGGCCGCGCCACCCTGCACGCCACCAACCGGACTACCGCCACCCTGCATCCCGGCGCGGCGGAACACCAGCGTCCTGCCCGCCGCGTTCGTCAGCGTGAGGGTCTGGCCCCGTACCTGAGCGGTGAGCGGCGTAGTCAGGAAGGCCAGGAACGCCTGCTCCTGCGCGTTCACGGCGGGCGCACAGGCCATGCGGGTGGTGGCGAGCGCCCCGAAACTCAGCGTCTCGCCCTTCGCCTGCAAGGTGCCGGTCAGGCGGTTGCAGCCGCCCGTGCCGCTCACGCGGCCCCCCTCGAAGGTGAGGGCAGGAACACTGCCAGGTACGGGGCGCAGGGCGGTGCCGCCGGTCAGCGTCCAGGTGCCGTCAAGGTTCACGTTCGCCTCCTGGGAAGCCGGAGTGCCTGCCGCGAAGATCAGCCGGTCGCCGCTGCCCGCGAGGAGCGTCAGCGTGTTGCCGCTGAGCTGATACCGGTTCACGTCCCGCATCAGGTTCACGAAGCGGTCCTCCAGGCCGTCCACCCGGTCGGGGCAGGCGCGGCGCGTGGCGGCGAGCGGCCCGAAGCGCAGCACGTCGCCGCGCGCGGCGTAATTCGCGCGGTACACGTTGCAGCCGGTGCTGCCCGACGCCGCCCGGCCGTCCAGCCGCAGGGTCGGTCGCGGCGCCTGCTGCCCCGGCGCGATCAGCCGCCCCCCGTCCGTCAATCCGGTCAGGGTCCAGGTCGTGCCCGTCAGGGCCGGAACCTGCGCGCCCGCCATCCCCGAAAGGGCCAGTGCCGTCAGCGTGATCAGAGGAGAAAAGCCTCGCATATGCCTCTGTTGTACGTGGCGAGCCTGACCGGCAGGTGAGCCACGCTGACGGAAAAGGGGCCGGACGCCCCCAGCCCCGGCGCGGTCCCAGCCTTGTTTAGCTGCGCGGCCCGGTTTCGTACACGGCCTGCCAGGGCTTGTAGACGGTGCTGACCTTGTCGGTGCGGGTGCCCTGGGCGTCCTTGATCGTGCGGGTGATGTAGAGGTTGTAGCCGTCCTGGGCCCAGTCCACCTGCCGCACGGCGCCTGCGGGCAGGTCGGGGTTGACGACGTACTGGGCGGGCGGGTGCGGCGTGCGCGAGAGGATCACGGCGGGGCTGACAGTCACCGTGCGCTCCGGCTTCACGCCCCACACCTGCACCTCCAGCCGACTTTTCGCGTCGTTGTTGACCGTCCGGATGAAGATGGGGGCGCCGGTGTCGTTCTTCATCCTGAGGTCCACGCCGGGGTCGTACACGGCCGCCTCGAAGCCCACCTGCGGCTCGTAGTACCCCACACGGTAGGAGTGCTGGTTGCGCTCGACCACCGGCAGGCCCGCTTTGTACAGCGCGCGGAAGGTGGTGGTGGACACCTGGCACACGCCGCCGCCCAGACCGTCCACGGTGCGGCCCCCGCTGATGATCAGCCCGCCCACGAAGCCGTTGTCCGGCGTGATGCCGCCCAGCGCGTTCAGGAAGCTGAAGGTTTCCCCGGCGGGCACCACCACGCCGCTGATCCTGGCGGCGGCATTGGCGACGTTGGTGCGCCGCTCGCGGCTGCTGCCGTAATAGGTGCTGGTGCCGGTGGCGATCAGTTCCATCTTTTTGGGATCGGGCAGCCCCGCGACCGTCAGGGTCGGCTGGCTGACCTTGCTGGCGAACAGGACCGTCTGCACGCCGGGGTCGAGCACCGCCTGGCGGAACGCCGCGAGGGCCGCCTGCCGGTCGGTCACGCGCCCCGCCTGTTCGGTCACCTTCACCAGCTTGCCGTTCTCCACGACATAACGGGCATTCTGCGCGGGCTGGTCCACCGCATCGGTCAGGCGCCCAAAGGCCGACTGGATGGTCTGCTCGTCGGGGACGATGCCTCCTTCGCGCACCCAGTACAGGTTCGCGACCTGGAGGGGCGTCAGGCTCGCGGTGCGCCCGGTACCCTCAAGCTGCACGGTCAGCGGGCGCATCAGGCGGTTGCCCCGGTCCACCTGCGGCTGGAGGGCCTCGGCGCTGCGTCCCCCCTGCCACTCGGTGACGGGCACGGCCAGCGTGGTCAGGGCCGGGTTCGCGGCGTAGGTGTTGGCGGCGGCGGCGGCCCCCGCGCGGCGACCGGGGGTGCCGGGCTGCACCGCGTACTGTTTCGCCCGCTTGTCGAAGATGATGGCCGCGTCCTGCGGCAACCGGTTGAGGTCCCCCGTCAGGGCCTTGAGGGTCGCCAGCGCCGCCCCCACATCCACCCGCGTGACCAGCGGGAAGTCCTGCCCGGTCGCCTGGCCCAGCCGTCCCTGGAGCCGCTCCAGCAAGCCGCGCTCCGCCGTGGCCCGCAGGGCGGCGTCCACACTCGCGCCCGCGTCGGCCTGCCAGCCCAGGCGGCCAGCCTCCAGCGTCCAGGCGCGCGGCCCCGCCGTCACGGTCACCTGGGGCGGGGTGGGAAGGTGGCTTTGCAGGGCCGCCAGCGCCTCCGCGCGGGTCAGGCCGCCCACCGCGACGCCCGCCACGCGCAGGCCGGGCGCGAGTTTGCCGTCATCCTGGGCGGCGACCCCCAGCGCAAGTGCGCCGCCGAGCAGCGCGGCGGCAGACAGACCAGTAACCCAGACCTTCATCACCCGGCAGTGTAAGGAGCTTCACCGGCGAGTGAATGAAGGCGGATCACACTTCACCCTCATCCGCTGTTCAGAAGCTAACGCCGCTCAACGCCTACGCCCAGGTTGTCCAGCACCGCCTCGGCCGCCTGCTTCTGGGGGTCGTCGACCTCCACCCGCACGCGCTCGCCGTCGTCGAGGTCCATCACGAAGTGGTCGCCTTCGAGGCGGACGCGGCGCAGGATCTGCTCGTCGCCCTGCTCGCGGGTGGTGGCGCGCAGTTCCACGTAGCGGCTCATCGGCGTGCGAATCACCTTGGGCGCCAGCACCTCCTCCACCTGGAAGATGCCGCCGGAGTTGTTCATGGTCACGCTGATCAGGACCGGCTTGTCCCGGCCCTTCTCGATCACGACCTGATCGACCGCGAGGGCGCTGATGGAGTGGATGTCCACGCTGCCCAGCGCAAAGGCCTTGCGGCCCCGGCCCTTGGTGATGTCGGTGCCGTCCGCGACCGCCGTGATGCCGCCTTCCAGCGTGAGGGGCGGCGGGTTCAGGTCGTGGCAGTCGATGGCGCCCAGGATGAAGGAGCGGACCTTGGTGCGCTTGAAGGGGTCGGGGTACAGCGGCCCCAGGATGCGGTCGAGGATCGGCAGGGCCAGCATCACGCCGAACTGCTCGTGCGAGACGCGGTGGATCTGGTTGCCGATGTCGTGCAGCATGGTGCCCAGGATCACCGCCAGGAACACGTCGTCGGCGTCGCCCACCCCGCTCTCCATGATGTCGGGCTTGACCCCGGCCTCCAGCAGCAGCTCGGTGAGCGCCATGCTGGCCGCGCCGGTGATAAAGGCGTGAACACGCCCGTGGTCGTTGTAGCCCAGCTTGCGCATGGTCACGTAGTTCGCCATGTCCCAGGACGCCAGCGCCTCGGGGTCCGAGCGCAGCGCCTCGTAGGCGGCCAGCGCGCGGGGGTAGCTGGCGAGGTCGGCGTGGATGGCGTGGTGCGCCTCCTCAAGCAGCTTGGCGCGCGGCGTGGTGAACTCGGCGATTCGCCGGGCTTCCAGCAGGGGCGGCTGCGCCTCCGCTTCCGGGCGGCGGCCCTCCACCTCCCGCACGTCGCCGTCGGAGACGTTCAGCGTGAACTTGGGTTCCTCCGTCGCGCCGGACTGCTCGGCTTCCTGCATCTCCTCACCCACCTTCATTCACCCTTGAAGGCCGCGCGGCGCTTGGCGAGAAAGGCCGCCGTACCCTCGCGGAAGTCCTGGGTCGCGACCGCCATGCCGAAGAGGTCCGCCTCCACCTCCAGCCCCGCCTCCAGCGTGGTGTCCAGGCCGCGGCGCACCGCCTCCTTGACCAGCGAGAGCGCAATCGGCGCGTTCTTCACCATCTGTTCGGCCACCTCGCGCGCCTTCATCAGCGGATCGTCCGCGACGTAGTTCACCAGGCCGAGGGCGAGGGCCTCCTCCGCCCCCACCTGCCGCGCGGTCAGCATCAGGTCGAGCGCGCGGCCCGCCCCGATCAGGCGCGAGAGGCGCTGGGTGCCGCCGAAGCCGGGAATCAGGCCCAGCGTGACTTCGGGCAGCCCGAGCTTCGCGTTCGGGGACGCCACCCGCACGTCACAGGCGAGGGCGAGTTCCAGGCCGCCGCCCAGCGCGAAGCCGTTCACGGCGGCGATCACCGGAATCGGCAGGCTGCTGATCTGGTGCATCACGTCCTGCCCGGCCAGCGCCGCCTCGCGCCCCGCGTACACGTCACCCAGCTCCGCGAGTTCGCTGATGTCCGCGCCCGCCACGAAGGCCCGGTCGCCGCCCCCGGTGACGATCAGCGCGCCGACTTCCGGGTTCTCGATCACCAGGTCCACCGCCTGCGCGATCTCACTCAGGGTGTCGCTGTTCAGGGCGTTCAGCGCCTTGGGCCGGGTGACGGTCAGCACTGCCAGGGGGCCATGCTGGTCAAGTTGCAGGTTGCGGAATTCGAGTTCGTCGAGCATCGTCATGGGTCAATCCTGACATGGCGCGGGAAAGGGAAGGGGGAGATGGGGCGGGTTCAGCGCCGGTCCAGCCCTCACCGTCCGTCCAGCATCACCACCGCGCCGAGCGCCACCCGGACCATCCGGTCCACGCCTGCGGCCAGCACCTCATCCGGAACGAGCTGGGGGTCCCCGATGTCGTTGCTGCAAGCGGTGAGGCATCCCGCCCGCAGGCCGTGCAGGGCGGCGACCAGAAAGACGGCGCTCGCTTCCATCTCGAAGCCCAGCACGCCGCGCGCGGCCCACAGGCGGGCGTGTTCGGGGGTGCTGGCGTAGAAGGCGTCCTCGGTCATAATCAGGCCGACATGGTGCGGGACGGCCTGGGCGCGGGCAGCCTGCGCGGCGGCCTCGACGACCTCGAAGCTCGCGGCGGGGGCGTAGGGGGCGCCGCCGAGCAGTTGCCGGGTGGTGCCGTCATTCGGGACGGCGGCGGTGGCGATCACCAGGTCGGCGGGGTTGACCTGGGGCGTCGCGCCACCCAGCGTCCCGACGCGGATCAGCGTCTTCGCGCCTAGCCGCGCCAGTTCCTCGGCCACGATGGCCGCGCTGGGGCAGCCCATCCCGGTCGTCTGCACGCTGACCCGCACGCCCCGGTAGGTGCCGGTGAACCCCAGCAGCCCCCGGTGCTCGGTGTACAGCGCCGCGCCTTCCAGATACGTCTCGGCAATATGGCGGGCGCGGTTGGGATCTCCGGGCAGCAGGACATGCTCGGCCACGTCGCCGGGCTGGGCGCGCACATGAATCTGACTCATGCGCGCGAGTATAGGGGGACAGGAGCCTAATTCGGCGGGGTCCTTTCCAGGTACCCAGGGCAACTGCAAAGGCGCCGAGTCCGCACAAGCCCGGTTGAGGCCCTCTGCTGCGCCGCTCTGCGAGTCCGGCCCTGCGGGCCACCTCCCCTCAAGACGCTTGATGTGCATTGCAGGGCTGGGACGGTGGGAAGGCAGAAGCATTTTTCTCGTCTGGAATGAGGGCGAGCTTCGCCCGCCACCCCCCTCCCCGACCCTCCCCCGCAAGGGGGGAGGGAGAAGAAAGCTCATCCTATATAGCAAGTTTCTATTGCACATCAAGCGTTCAAAGAGAGGCCACAGACCTGGCTTCATGGAGAACTGTCTCTGGCTCCCCTCAAGGGGAGCTGTCAGCGAAGGTGACTGAGGGGTTGAACCGGGCAGGGCGTCCAAAACCGGACACTGTGGTTGCCTTTTCCGGCACTACTGGAACCTCGCGTGAACCTTTCCTTAACCTGGGACATGCGCAGGGAAAAGGACCATCCCCCGGCTCTAGGGACCGTCAGCAGGGCATTCCGTCCTCTCACTTGGGGACCACCAGCCCCTCCTGAACGCCGGACCGTTCTGAGTGAGCATGAGCATTCCCTCATGAAATCGAAGACTGAAGAAAGCAACAGGCTTCTCATTGAGGATGGGCAAACTCCCACTTAAACGAGGTGCAAGGGACTCATAGTGAAGGCACGCCTTCTCAATTACCTCTCATCTTACGGGCCTGTTCGTCAGCTTGAGAGAAAAGCCACTGGCTGGAGAGAGGAATGTTCGACACGATTCACAGCGCACTCACGTGACCTGCCTACGGTGAACCCAGGCACCGGGGGCGCAAGCCGTACCCGTGCGAAAAGGAGAACCTCATGCGTAAGTCCCTGATGATCGCGTCTACCCTGGCCCTCAGCCTCGGCGCTGCCAGCGCCCAGACCACGACGCCTGCTCCCACGCCGACGACCCCCATGACGCCCGCGCCCGCCACTGCGGCCCCGGCCACCACGACCACCAGCGCCGTGCCCGCCCAGGTCGTGACCTTTACGGACGTGCCCGCCGGGCACTGGGCCAAGGACGCCGTGGACGTGATCGTGCAGCGCGGCCTGATTCAGGGCTTCCCCGACGGCACCTTCCGTGGCAACGAGAACCTGACCCGTTACCAGGCCGCCCTGATCTTCTACCGCCTGCTCCAGTCGGGCGCGCTGAGCAGCGGCAGCCTCAGCCAGACGGACCTGGCGACCATCACGCGCGGCATGCAGGAAGTCAGCACCGAGCTGGCCGCCATCAGCAGCCGCGTGACCGACCTGGAAAAGCTCACGGCTGACCAGCAGGCCCGCATCACCGCGCTGGAAGACCGCATCAACACGTTGGGCAACGGGGGAGCGGCCAACGCCGACGTGGCCGCCCTGACGGCCCGCATTGACGCGCTGGAAGCCGCCGTGCGGAACATTCCTGCTGGCCCCCAGGGTCCCGCGGGTCCCCAGGGTCCTGCGGGCCCCGCTGGCCCTGCCGGTCCTGCCGGAACTGCGCCCGTGGACACCACGACCACCGGCACCGTCACCACGACGCCTGCCCCGACCACGGTCGTGATCGGTGAAACGCCGTCCACCCCGGCGGTCACCCGTGGCAACCTGTACGCCGGTGTGAGCATCGGCGCGAGCGGCGCGGGTGGCAGCCCCTGCTACGTGCCCAAAGCAGGCGGCCGCGCCGTGAACTACTGCGCCAGCTTCGGCGGCATGATCGGCAGCACGCAGATCGTCGGCCCCATCGGGGCGCGCGTCGCCCTCGACTACAAGCCCGGCCGCAACGCGATCTCGGGCGACGTGAACGCCATGTACCACCTGAACACCGGCACCAACATCCAGCCCTACGCGGGCGTGGGTCTGGGCCTGACCAGCAGCACCAGCCGCACCTCCACCACCACCAACGCGACCGACACCTACGTCAACGCGCTGGTCGGCGTGGACTTCCAGATCACCAACAGCATCTCTGCCTTCGTGGAAGGCAACGGCCGCTACTACCTGAGCAACAAGGGCAGCGGCGCGCTGAACACCACCACCACGACCGACCGCGGCTTCGCGCCCGCCGTCAAGGCTGGCCTGAAGTTCTACTTCTAACCCCCCGCTTCTCTCCGGAAGGCCCCCGCAGTGGGGCCTTTCTTCTTGGCCTGGCGGTCTTGCGGGACGTTCCCGCACGGGGCGGGCGCTAGACTGTCGGTATGCGACTCGTGCAGTTCGTTCAGGTGCTGCTCCTGCTGGCCCTGGCGGCCTATCTGCTGCTGGTCGCGCTGGAGAATCCGGCCCGGGTGCGCCTCCCCCTGCCGCTCGGGCGGGGCGAACTGGTGGTCCCGATGGGTGAGGCGGTGGCGCTGTTCATGGGGCTGGGCGCCGCCTACGCCGCCCTGCTGCTGCTGCCGCCCCTCTGGGCGGCGGGCCTGCGCCGCCGCCGCGCCGCGCGGGAACGCGCCCGGCTGGAAGGCCGCCTGACCGCCGCCCTCCAGGCCCGCCTGGGCACCCCGCCAGCCCCGCCGACCACCGACGCCCGACCGCCCCTGGAGAATGCATGAAACCCGGCTTCCGGCTGCCCGAGGCCCGCTGGCTGCTCGCGCCGCCCGCCAGCCGCGAGGCTCTGCTGGAGAGCATGCGGACCTGGGGGGTGGCGCCGCCGCTCGCGCAGGTGCTCCAGGGGCGCGGCCTGACTCCGGCCCACCTCGACCCGCCGCTGGGCCTCACGCCCAACCCGGCCCTGCGGGAGGCGGCCCGGCGCATCGTGCGGGCGATCCGGGCGGGGCGGCGCATCCGCATTCACGGGGATTACGACGCGGACGGCGTGAGCGCGACCGCCACCCTGGTCCTGGGGCTGCGGGAGGTGGGGGCCGACATTCACGGCTTCATCCCCCACCGGTTGAACGAGGGCTACGGCATTCACCCCGGCAAGGTGGAGGAACACGCCGCCGCCTGTGACCTGCTGGTAACAGTGGACTGCGGCGTGACCAACCTGGAGGAGGTGCGGGCGCTGCTCGCGCGCGGCGTGGAGGTCATCGTGACCGACCACCACGCGCCCGGCCCCGACTACCCGGAATGCCTGGTCGTTCACCCGCACCTGACCACCAGCTATGACCCCGACCTGCACAACCTCACGGGCGCGGGGGTGGCCTACCACCTGCTGTGGGCCGTGCGGGAGGAGCTGGGTCTGCCCGCGCCGCTTGAATTGACGGGTGTGGCGACGCTGGGCACGATTGCCGACGTGGCCCCGCTGGTCGGCGAGAACCGGGCGCTGGTGCGGGCGGGCCTGGACGCGCTGGCGGCCTCGACCCTGCCCGGCATCCAGGCCCTGCTGAACGCCAAGAAGGTCGAGCGGCCCTCGGCGCGGGACGTGTCCTTTCTGCTCGCGCCGCTGGTCAATGCGGCCGGGCGGCTGGGCGAGGCCGACCTGGCGCTGAACCTCCTCATCACGGCCAGCGACCACGAGGCGCGCACCCTCGCGACCTATCTGGAGGCCCGCAACCAGGAGCGGCGGGTGCTGCAAGACCGCATGTACGAGGAGGCGCTGGGGCTGGCCGACCCCGAGGAACCCGCCATCGTGGTGACGAAGGCGGACTGGCACGCGGGCGTGATGGGCATCGTGGCGAGCAAGCTGGTCGAGGCCTTTCACAAGCCGGTGTACATCGTCGCGCAGGGCAAGGGGTCGGTGCGGAGCACGCCCGGCATCAGCGCCGTCGAGGGCCTGCGCTACAGCCATGACCTGCTGAAACGCTACGGCGGGCACCCGGGCGCGGCGGGCTTCGCCGTCGAGGAAGCGAACTTCGGGGCGCTGCGGGACCGGCTGCACGCCTACGTGCGGCAGTTTCCCCGCCCGGTCCCGCTCTACCGCCTGGACGCACCGCTGCCCACCCTCGGCGCGACGCCCGAGCTGGTCAGCCAGGCCGCCGCCTTCGAGCCGTACGGCACCGGGCACGCCCCGCCCCTCTGGCATGTGCGCGAACCGTTCACCGGCACGCGGCTGGTGGGAAAACGCGGCACCAGCCTGCAATTCCAGGTCGGGGGCCTGCGCGGCATCAAGCACGGCGAGCGCGACGCGGCCCCCGGCGAGCGCGACCTCGCCGCGCATCTGGTGAGCAGCGAGTGGCGCGGGCAGGCCCGGATGGAACTGCATGGGCAGGCCCTGCGCCCGCCCGCCCGCCTGGGCCTCGACAGCCCCTGGACCGGCGCCCCGGCCCTCCCCCGCCTCGACCCCAGGGAAGCGATGAGCCACCTGCGGGCCGGGGCCAGTGCCTACGCCGACAGAGCGGTGGCCGAATACCTGGGCAACCAGGTGCCCGGGCTGACGCTCCTCGCCCCCGGCGCCCCGCACCCCGGCGGCGAACTGATCCTGTACGCCCTGCCGCCTGAACCCGACCTGATCCGCTGGCTGGCCGGGGGCCGGGTGGCCTTTGCCTTCGGCCCCAAGACCCTGGCGGAGCTGGAAGGTTCCCTGTCGCGCCACCACCTCGGCCCGCCGCCCGCGAGTCCCCTCGCAGGCAAGCTGGAGGAGGCGGCCGACGCCTACCGCCGCTGGCAGTGGGCGCACCTGTACCGGGTGCTGGACGACGCGGGCTGGAATGCCGCCGTCCGTCACCTGCTGGGGTTGGAAGGTGGACAGGCCCAGCCGCAGGAACGGGCGCTCGCCGCCGCAGAAGACTGAGGGCGAAGAACTGGACTGCTCCAGTCGGGAACGGACAAAAGCACGCGGGCGTGGCGACTGCTTCCGGCAGCGCCGTGTCCCCCGGACCTGTCGCGGCGTTCACCCGTCGGCGGAAAAATGTCAGCTCACCACGCGCCTGCTCCTCAACATCCTGGACCTGTATCGCCGGAGCAGGACAGCGGCACCCGCTATCACGTTCTGAAGCCTTCCCGTGCCGGGGACTAGTCAGGCTGCTCGCAAACCCACCCGCTCCGCACAGAATGTGAAATAATCGAGGTATGCGACAATTTGCTGCGTTGCTTCGGGTGGGTGTCTGCCAGGTCGCTCTCCTCGCGGTGTCCGGTTCAGCGTTCGCGGACGGCGCCCCCACGGCCTCCCGGGGGATGAACCGCGATCAGGTCCTCGGCCAGGCCGTCTTCCGCTGCATGGGGGGCGTGCGGGTCCAGGTGACCAAGATGCCCGGCCGGGCGCGGGTGCAATTTGCCGGTCGGTCCCTGGTGCTGAATCTGGCCAACGGGGCCGACAACGTGCGGTACCGGAATGCCCAGTTTGCCTGGGTCAACAACGGCAAGGTGTCCTACATGAAAAATATGCGGAACGGGCAACTGACCGTGAGTGGTTGCACGCAGGTCAGGTAACCTCTGCGGGGTGTGTCCCACGAGGCGCTGACAGCATAGGACTTACGCGAAACTCTGTTCTGGGTAGTGGTGGAAAACCGCATTTTCCCGCGCTGTGACGGCTACGCCGTCAACCCCCCTCCCAGCCTCCCCCGCAAGGGGGGAGGGGTAAAAAACCCTCTCCACAAGCGCTCGGCTTGTGAATCGCGTAAGTCCTAAGCAGAGAGCCCCGAACCAGCCGGGCTGCTTGTTCGCTTTGACCCTTCATTGGAGGGGGAAGGGCGGACTTTCGCTTCCGGCCGAACGCAAGGAATGGGCAGCGGCTCCAGTAGAGCAAGCCGATCTCAGCAGGCAGGTTGGGGCGGCGTGGCCTGGCCTTTGAGGGCTTCGGCCAGTTCGGCGGGAAGGACGCTGCCCCAGTAGGCAGCGTAGGCCTGGGCGTCCGTCACCTGACGGCGCGGCACGTCCGGCGCGACCCTCAGCAGCGCGTCCAGAAGCGCCGGGTAGGGCCGGTAGCCGATGAGGACGACGCCGCGCTCGCCCCGGCGCACGGTCAGCGCCGGAAACCGCTCGATGCGGCGGTAGCGGGCCTCCATCAGGTCGTCGCGGAAGGCGGCCCGCGCCTCCTCCCCGTCCAGGTCGCGGCGCAGGCGCTCGGGGTCGAGGACACCGGGGGAAGCTCCCGCCACCTCGTCCGCCAGCGCCTCCAGCACGTCCCGCCGCGCGATATTCCGGGCCTCGGTCATGACAGCCTCGCGGGTGCGCCGCAGGTACAGTTCGGCGGCCCAGGGCGACTGCAACCCCGCCGCCTTCACCGCCAGGCAGGCCGGGTACGAGGAGGCGGGCGGGTCGGCAAACCACAGCCGGTCGTCGAGCGGCATGCCGGAGGTGTGATGCACCTGCACCCACAGTGGCCCCAGCTGGATGGGACGGCTGACATCGTTGAGGGGGTCGGTGAAGCCCTCCCAGCTCGGAATCAGGCCGCCCATGCGGTAGCGCCAGCGCACCTGCGACCCGAACTCGTAGCGCAGGCGGCGCCACTGCGGCTCAAAGGCCCAGCTCCAGGCACACAGCGGGTCGGTGTAGTAGGTGACCTCGATGGGGGCCATGTCCGGGGCTTCCCCCTGCGGGTGCGGTGCGCTCACGGGTTACTTCGACTTGTCCTGAATGCCCATCGGACTGGCGAGCTGGTCCTGCGGGTAGCTGCACCACTGGTTGTCGCCCTGCGGCACCATGCTCTTGATCTCGCCGCTGCGCTCCTTGCTGAGCTGCTGGTTCATCTGCTGAACGTCCTGCTCGGACGGAACGGGCACAGACGGCTGGAAGTGGACCAGGCCGCCGGTCTGGATCACCGCCTGAATGGGGTCCTCCACGTATTCCCAGCTCTCGCCGGGTCCCCAGGGCCCCTGCCCCTCGTTCCAGGGGCCGCGTGAGCTGGCGCCGGTGGACAGGTTGAAGTAGGTGTGGGTGTAGCGCGGGTCGCCTTGCAGGATGCCGGGCGGGAAGTTGGGCTGGATGCTGTCGAGCGCCGCGCTGAACATCTGGAAGTGCGCGATCTCGCGCGTCATCAGGAAGCGCAGGGTGTCCTTGACGTAGGGATCGTCGGTGAACTGCATCAGGTACTCGTACACGATCTTGGCGCGCGACTCGGCGGCGATGTTGCTCCTCAGGTCCACCGTGAGGTCGCCGTTGCTGTTGATGTAGGCGCCGCTGAAGGGCACGCCCTGGCTGTCGGTGAGCCGCGGCCCGCCGCCGGTCAGCGCGAAGAACTGCGGGTTGACCATCGCCTCGTGGATCATCTGGTCCTTCTGGTCCACCCCGCCCGCGCCGCGCACCAGCCGCATCAGGTCGCTGCGTTCCGCCGCGTCCTTGAGGTCCCCGTTCAGCCCGTCCAGCAGCATGGTGATGGTGGCCCCGACGATCTCCAGGTGGCTGAATTCCTCGGTGGCGATGTCCATCAGCATGTCGTACTTGTCGGGGTACGCCTGCCGGGCGCTGTAGGACTGCACGAAGTATTGCAGGGCGGCCTTGAGTTCCCCGTTGGCGCCGCCGAACTGCTCCAGCAGCAGGCTGGCGAACCTGGGGTCGGGGCCGGAGACACGGGCGTTGAACTGCAACTCCTTGACGTGGTGGAACATCCAGTACCCTCCAGAAAGGCAAGAAGACGGAAGTGCTTTACCGCTCCGGGTTCCTCCGGTCCAGCCTCCTTTCGGGCAACATGCTCCACACTAAAGAAGGCTCATGAAGTGGGTCCCCCGGGACCCTGATGGAGCGTGAAGGGAATTCATACCTATTCGGCTCAGGTGCAGGTCAACAGGGGAGCCGCGTTGCCGCAGCTGGAGACGACCGGCACTCTCCCGCACGCCCTGGAGCCAACCCACCGGCCGTTCCCCGGTCCCTCAAAGCAAAGGGCGGCGGAGGTTTGCCCCCGCCGCCCACCGTTCACGCCCTCTCTCAACGGTCGTCCAGGTCGTCCCCGTCCAGGTCCTCGTCAGCCTCTTCTTCCGGCCCATCGGTGGCGTCGGCCCGCCAGTCGCGGACGAGCTGGGTGGGGCGCACGTCCTCGTCAGCCGCTGGGGCGGACAGGGCTTCGGGGTCGGCCTCGCCCGCCAGAACGGCCTGCGCGCGGGTGAGCATGGGCGGGTCACCCGCGTCCAGGCCGTAGCGTTCGGCGAGGTAGGCGGCCACCCAGGCGCCGAAGTACCACAGGGCGAGCTGCGCGGCGTACCCGCCGGAATGCTCGGGGCTGAGGCCTTCCGGGTAGGGGACGTGCAGCACCTCGTCGATGCGCGTTTCCAGCACCTCCCGCGCGACGCCGAGAACCGCGTCCACGTCCCCGAGGAGCAGGGCCACCTTGGCGTCGCCCTTCTCGTGCTGCGCCTCGAAGGCTCCGGTGACCAGCACGAGGGGGTCCCCCAGGACGGGCACGGCCAGCGTCTTGCCGACCCGGGCCAGCAGCGACTGCCAGGCGTGTGGGAGGGCGTCAGCCCCCTCGGCGGCCAGCAGCAGCGGCGTGCGGCCCCACAGCGTCCAGGCGAGGTCGCGGGCGGGGTTGCCTTCCTCGATCTGCGGGGCGCAGCGGTCGCGCAGCTCCGCCAGCAGGCGCTCGGCGTCCCCGGCCTCGCGGGCATGCCCGGTCGCGTGCGCGAGGTACTGGGCC
>NZ_CP038512.1:657500-730000 GCF_004758605.1 Deinococcus metallilatus | reverse complement strand
GCGTCAGTCCTACGCTGACCCCTTCCCCTACACTTCCTCCGCCACCCGGTAGTCGTGCCCCGCCCCCTCCAGCCCCAGCATCACGTCGAGGTTCTGCACGGCGGCGCCGCTGGCCCCCTTGCCGAGGTTGTCGAGGCGGGAGACGAGCAGGGCATGGTCACCGTTCGGGCTGGCGTAGACGAACAGTTCCAGTCGGTTGGTGCCGTTGAGGGGCTGCGGATCGAGGATGGCGTCGGCGGGCTGGCCGTGCTCGAACGGCATCACGCGCACGAAACGTTCCCCGGCGTAACGGGCGGTGAGCGCGGCGTGCACTGCCTCTGCCTCCACCCCCAGTGCGCCCAGGTGCAGCGGAATCTGCACCAGCATCCCCTGCCGCCAGCCGCCGACATGCGGCGTGAAGAGGGGCGCGTGCTTCAGGCCGCCGTGCCGCGCCATTTCCGGCTGGTGCTTGTGCGTGAGGCCGAGGGCGTAACTCTTGAACGGCCCGGCCATTGGGTGTTCACCCCTGCCCTCGTTGGCGTCCACCAGCGCGCGGCCTCCGCCTGAATAGCCGCTGAAACCCTGCACGCTGACCGGAAAGTCCGGCGGCAGCAGGGCGGCGTCGGTGAGGGGCCGCAGCAGCGCAATCGCCCCGGTCGCGTAACAGCCAGGGTTGCTGACGAAGCGGGCCGAACGAATCTCGGCGCGGCTCTGCGGCGTGAGTTCGGGAAAGCCGTAGGCCCAGCCCTCGGCGGTACGGTGGGCGCTGCTGGCGTCCAGCACGCGCGTTGCCGGATTCTCGATCATGGCGACCGCCTCACGCGCCACGTCGTCGTGGAGGCACAGCACGGCCATGTCAGCCGCGTTCAGCAGTTCACGGCGGGCCTCCGGGTCCTTGCGGCGGGCAGGGTCGATACTTAGGAGTTCGAGGTCTTCCCGGCCTTGCAGGCGGGCGCGGATTTGCAGGCCGGTGGTTCCGGCCTCGCCGTCGATGAAGATGCGGGGGGTGGACAAGTTCACTCCTTGAGTGGTGATAATGGCAGCCAGTGGCAATGAGAGACGTTCTTATTTTCTGTACGCCTTGAATTCCTTTGTCATGATCTTAGAGTCGGCAGATGCCCCATAAATGATTTCAAATACGTAAAGCGCGTTGTGGTAGTTAGGCAGCTCTGGTATCTTAAGTACGGTAGGCGCCGCAGATAGACTGACCAGCCTCGGTAACAGAACACAGGTTGGCCCGAACCTGGGCCTGATTTGTGTTCCATCGTCGAGGATGACCATTTCCAGATAAGGGCTGCAATTCTTGAGTTCAATCTGTCTTGCCTGACCTGACTGGACTGTAACTTCTGCGAATCCCAAATCGACCGGGGCCAGATTGACGGACGTAACCGTGAAGTCCTCGTTGCGGTGTTGACCAGCCAGTGAGCATCCTGTCAGCGCCATAGCAGTGAGAAGGGGAATCGGAGCTTTCATCACAGGCTCTTTGCACCTCGAACCCGTTCTACCACCGCGGCGCCATCTCCCCCATCACGTGGTACAGCAGCGCCTTTTGCGCGTGCAGGCGGTTCTCGGCCTGGTCGAAGACGCGGGACTTGGGGTGCTCGGTGGCTTCCGGCACCGTCTCCTCACCGTAGTGGGCGGGGAGGCAGTGCAGGAAGATGCCGTCCGGGGCGATGGTATCCAGCATCGCGGGCGTCACCTGATAGCCACGGAAGGCGCGGCGGCGGATATCGGCCTCGGCCTCTTGGCCCATCGAAATCCACACGTCGGTGTACAGCACGTCGGCGCCCTCGATGGCGCCCAGGTCGTTCGTGAGGGTCACGTTCGCTCCGCGCTTCACCGCGTCCATCAGGACGGAGCCGTTCGGCTCGTACCCGACCGGGGTGACGATGGTCACGTCCGTCCCGGTGAGGATGCCCAGGTGGATATGACTGTTCGCCAGGTTGTTGCCGTCCCCGATGTAGACCACGCGCCGTCCGCGCAGGTCGGTGCCGAACTCCTCCTCGATGGTCTGGTAGTCGGCCAGCAGTTGCGCGGGATGCAGCATGTCAGATAAGCCGTTGATCACGGGAATGGCAGCGTGGTCGGCCAGTTCGTGCAGCGTCTGCTGGAGATACACCCGGCCCATCACCCCGTCCACCCAACGTTCGAGGTTGCGGGCCACGTCGCTGACGCGCTCGCGGGTGCCCAGGCCGATCTCGGCGTTACTGAGGGTGAGCGCGTGCCCGCCAAGCTGGTACATGCCCACGTCGAAGGTCGTGCGGGTGCGGAGGCTGGCCTTTTCAAAGATCAGGGCGAGGCTGAGGCCCGAGAGCGGCTTGACCCCGCGCCACTCGCCGCGTTTCATCGAGTGGGCGGTGTCCAGTACCGTCCGCAACTCCTCGGGGGTCATGTCCAGGTTGCTCAGGAAGTCGCGCCCGGCCATCACCGGAGCGGGCAGCGTCGCCAGCGTGAGGTGTGCAGCATTATTCGCCATGTTTGCCTGTGCCTGCTGCGGCTGTTCCGCCTCGGCGGGCGTTCTGGGGAAGCGGGCGGCCTTCGTCATAGAGCATGAGTATACGCAAGCTTTGAGAAAAAATGCAGGCCGAACACACGACCTCCTGTCCCGCATCGCTGCACGCGCCGCTGGACACGGGGAGTACACTCGGGAGCCGATGCCGTCCTCTGCCCTCCCCCCCCGGAGCCTGCTGCTCGCGCTGCTGATCACCTTTATCTGGGGCGTGAACTTCGTGGTAATCAAGTGGTCGGTGTCGGGGGCCTCCCCACTGCTGGTCGCGGCGCTGCGCTTCGCGGTGGCGACCTTTCCCGCCGTGCTGTTCGTGCCGCGCCCCCAGGTTCCCGCGCGGATTCTGTGGGGGTATGGGTTGAGCGTGGGGGTGGTGCAGTTCGGGCTGCTGTATCTGGCCGTGGAGCTGGGCATGAGTGCGGGGGTCGCCTCGCTGCTGATGCAGACGCAGGCCTTTTTCACGGCGCTGCTGGCCGCGCGCTTCCTGGGGGAACGCATCACGCCGCCGCAGATGCTCGGGATGACGTTGGCCTTTGGCGGCATGGCGCTGATCGGCCTCGCCGCAGGTGGGGACGTGACGCTGGTCGGACTGCTCCTCACGCTGGTCGCGGCGCTGGGGTGGGCGGTCAGCAATCTGCTGGTGCGGGCGTCGGGCGGGGCGAACGTCTTCGCGCTGGTGATCTGGAGCAGCCTGATCGCGCCGCTGCCGCTGACCCTGCTGGCGGGGCTGACTTCGGGGTGGGGAGCGGTGGCGCATACCCTCACCACGTCGGGCTGGGCCTTCTGGGCGGCGGTGCTGTTCATGGGGCTGGGGAACACGGTGCTGGGCTTCGGCGTGTGGAGCTGGCTGATTCAGAAGCATGGCGCGGCCCGCGTCGCGCCCCTCTCGCTGCTGGTGCCGGTGTTCGGGATGCTGGCGAGCGCCGTCTTCTACCACGAGGGCTTTCCGCCGCTGAAGCTGCTGGGGGCGGGGCTGGTGTTTGGCGGGCTGGTGCTGCACGTGCTGGGCGGCCGCCTTCGCCCGGTCCTCTCCCCCGCCGACTAACCTGCGCCTATGCTGAAGGTACAGGTCCTGGGCCACCCGACCGGGGACAACGCGCTGTGGGTGACCGCCGACAGCGGCCAGGGGCAGACGCGGCTGCTCTTCGACTCCGGCGAGGACACGTTGGACGCGCTGCCGCTCGCGGAGATTCAGGCCATAGACCACCTGCTGTTCTCGCATCTGCACATGGATCACGTCGCGGGTTTCGACACCTTCTTCCGCGCCAACTTCGACCGGACCACGCGCGAGAACCACATCTGGGGGCCGCCCGGCACCGCCCGCATCCTCTGGCACCGCTTTCAGGGCTACTGGTGGAACTACGCGCCCGAGCTGCACGCCACCTGGCGCGTGCATGACGTGGACGGCCAAGAGGTCCGCACCTTCCGCTTCGAGGCGCGCGAGGCCTTCGAGGCCATGCACGAGGAAGGCACGCGCCCGCTGCACGGCCCCCTGCTGACCACCGCCGAGGCGAACGTGGAGGCCATCCCCCTCAAGCATCACGGGCTGAGCCTGGGCTACGTGGTGCGCGAACCGCAGCGGGTGACGGTGGACGCCGGGCAACTTGGCGCGCTGGGCTTGAAGGGCGGCCCCTGGCTGGCGCGGCTCAAGGCGGGGGCGAAAGGCAGCCTGGACGTTCACGGCACGCCCTATGAGGCGGACGAGCTGGCGGCGCGGCTGCTGCGGCGGCAAACCGGGGAGAGCCTCGCCTACCTGACCGACTTTTTGCTGGACGGGGCGGAGCAGGGCAGACTCGCGCCGCTCCTCGCTGGGGTGGACACCCTCTACGCCGAGGCGCAGTACGCGCCGGAGGACGCGGCCCTGGCGGGGCGGCACCAGCACACGACGGTGACGCAGGTGGCGGCGTTGGCGCTGGTGGCAGGGGTGCGCGAACTGTGTCTGCTGCACCTCTCACGCCGTTATGGGCCGGACCGCTGGCCGGAACTGTTGCAGGCGGCCCGGTCCATTTTTCCCACCACGCACTTTCCGGCAGGGTGGGTGGACGGCTGACCTGCCGTACCCTGTCTGGCATGACCTCTCCCCTCCCTCTCTTCGATTCGCACCTGCACACGCCGCTGTGCGGGCACGCGACAGGCACGCCGCGCGAGTACGCGCAGGCGGCGCTGGACGCGGGCCTCGCGGGCATCTGTTTCACTGACCATATGCCGATGCCCGCCTGGTACGACGCGCCCTGGCGGATGCGGCTGGACCAACTGGCGGAGTATGTGGACCGGGTGCGGGAGGTGCAGGCCGACTATTCCGGGCGCCTGGAGGTTCGCCTGGGGCTGGAGGCCGACGTTCACCCGGGCACCGAGCGGTTCGTGGAGCGGGTGCTGAACGCCTATCCCTGGGACTACGTGATCGGCAGCGTGCATTACCTCGGCGCGTGGGGCTTCGACAACCCCGAATTCGTGGCCGAGTACGAGGACCGCGACCTGACGGGGCTGTACCGCGACTATTACGCGCTGGTGGAGGGGGCGGCCAGAACGGGCCTCTTTGACAGCGTGGGACACCTCGACCTGCCCAAGAAGTTCGGGCACCGCGACCCGGCAGGCTCGGCAGCGTTGCACGCCCTGGACGTGGCGGCCGAATCCGGCCTCGCGCTGGACTTCAACACGGCGGGCTGGCGCAAGCCGGTCGCGGAGGCGTACCCCTCGCCGGAGCTGACCCGCGCCGCTGCCGAACGGAACATTCCTTTTGTGCTGGGCAGCGACGCGCACACGCCGCAGGAAGTCGGGTTCCGGTTCGTGGACGCCCTGAAGCAGATTCAGGACGCGGGCGGGTCCGTGGTGACCTACTCGGGGAGGGTGCGCCGTGGCTGAAGTCACCCGCAAGCAGCTCGTGGGGGCGCTGAACACCACTGCCGACCTCCTGGACGTGCTGGGGCAGGAGCCTTTCCGCGCGAACGCCTACCGGGGCGCGGCCCGCAGCCTGGAAGCGACCGAGACGCCGGTCGCGGACCTCGTGGCGACGGGCTTTGCGGGCGTGCCGAAGGTCGGAAAGGCCATCGCCGCCGACCTCACCGCCTTTGCCACCACCGGCGTCTTCACACCGCTGGAAGAGGCCGCGGCTCAGGTCGACCCCGGCGTGATGGGCCTTTTCCGCGTGCGGGGCCTGGGACCGAAGAAGATTCGCGCTTTGTGGGACGCGGGCATCGACTCGCTGGAAACGCTGCGCGAGGCGGCGCGGGACGGACGGGTGGCGGCGCTGAAGGGCTTCGGTGCCAAGAGTGCCGGGGCGATTCTGGAGGCGGTGGAGTTCGTGCTGGGCGCGCAGGACCGCCAGCACCTCTCGACCGGGCTGGACGTGTCGGAGACGCTGGCCGCCTGGCTGGACGGGCTGGAGGCGCGTGTGGCCGGGGACGCCCGGCGCGGTCTGGAGACGGTCCGGACCAGCCGCTTGACCGTGACCGGGACTGCCGACGAAGTGACGGCAAGACTGGCAGGCCGGGTGGCTGACCTCGCCCCAGTGGACCCCAAACCGCTGCTGTCGGGGAGGCTGGACGGCGTGCCGGTGGAAATCGCCTATGCCCCCGCCGGGGCACGCGGCGCCCTCGACCTGATGATGGGCGGGGGCTCCGAGTACCGCGAGTCCCTGCGCGCGAAGGCGAGAGCGCAGGGCTTCGACCTCAGCGGGCGGGGCCTGAAACGGGAAGGCGTCCTCATCCCGACGCCCACCGAAGGGGACGTGACCCGCGCCCTGGACCTCCCCCTGCGCCCCGCCGAGTACCGCGACCCCGAACATAACGAGGTCTGGGAGACGCTGCCCCCACCCGCCGAACTGGTCACGGCAGCCGACCTGAAAGGAATGCTGCACACCCACTCCGTCTGGTCCGACGGCGCGGCGACCCTCCCCGAGATGGTGGAGGAGGCGGTCAGGCTGGGCGGGCCTTCTGGTGGGACTTTCCTGGGCACCGGCGACCACTCGCGCGCCGCGCACTACGCGAACGGCATGAGCATTGAGCGCCTGCGGGCCTACGTGCGCGAAATCCGCGAGCTTCAGCGGGCGGGCTTGCCGATCCTGGCGGGCGCGGAGGTGGACATCCTCGAAGACGGCTCGCTGGACTACCCCGACGAGGAACTGCTGACCCTGGACTACGTGGTGGCGAGCGTCCACAGCCATTTCACGCTGGACGCGGGGCGGCAGACCGACCGGCTGGTGCGGGCCGTCTCGCACCCCCTGATCACCATTCTGGGACACCCCACGGGCCGCCTGCTGCTGCGCCGCCCCGGCTACGCGCTTGATCTGGACGCCGTACTGGCCGCGGCTGCCGGGAGCGGCACCGTCGTGGAGATCAACGCCAACCCCGCCCGCCTGGACCTCGACTGGCGCTTCGCCCTGCGCTGGCGCGACCGCCTCACCTTCGCCATCAACACGGACGCCCATGTTCCAGCGGGGTTGGGCGACACCCGTTATGGCGTTGCCGTCGCCCGGAAAGCGGGCCTGACGCCAGAAAAGGTCGTGAACACGCTGGGCCAGGAGGAGTTTCTGGCGTTCGTGCGGCGGCAGCGGGAGGGGCGGGGGTGAGGGGGAGGCGGGGCAGGGTAGGTTCTTTCCGGCGTAGCTGGGAGGGAGCAAAAGGTTCCTACATGCTCTCGCATACGGGGCTGCTCCTGCCCTGATCTCAGGACTTACGCGGAACTCTGACCTGGAATATCGGGGGAGTTGAGGAAAAGGTGGCGCTGGGACGCTCCGCCCGTTCACCCCCTCCCAGCCTCTCGCGGTGCGAGCTGTACCAGTCCCCCCTCAAGGGGGAGGAGCAAAAACAGCGTCCTACAAGCTTTTCTCTTAGCGTCAATCCTGATCTTTTAAACCGGGTTAGCCGGTGGCCGATTCCCGCCTTCCCACTCCACTTTCCAGGCAGCCGAGCCGTTCGGCGCGCTGCGCGCCGAGGCCTTCCAACTGGGCGAAGCCTGGCGTCGAGGCCGGACACGTCAGCGGCCCCTCCAAGCCCGCCGCTTGCCGGAACCGCTCTTGCCCAGCGCCGCTCCCCGCTGCCCTCAACAGCAAAGCGGCCCGGACCTCACGCCCGGGCCGCCTTCCCTCCCACCTACTCGAACGCCGCCTTCCGAGGTTCCGGCAAGCGGTAAGCAATCAGCGCACTCGGAATCAGGAGCGTCAGACTGACGAGCGCGGCGATGGTCGGCGTGGTGCCGTCCGCCAATGCCCCGACCAGAAACACCAGCAACCCGGCGAAACCCCACGAAAAGCCCATCATGATCGAGCTGGCGACGGCGACATGGCCCGGCGCGTACTCCTGCGCGGCGACCACGCCGACCGGAATGCTCGCATTGACCGCCGCCCCCACCAGGAACGTGAGGGGATAAAACCACCAGTTCGCGGGGCTGGACATGATCAGCAGGGCAAAGGGGGGAATGGTGCTGAGGATGGCCGAACGGAGCACCGGCACCCGGCCGTAGCGGTCGCTGGCCCGGCCGCCGACGATCCCGCCGACCGCACTGGCAATGGCGTACACGGCCAGCGTGATCCCGACCTCGCGCATGCCGAAGCCCCGGTTCATCAGGATGAAGGGCAGCATCGCGTTGTAGCCCATGCTGGCGAGCGAGCGCAGCACCGCCATGCCCCACAGCCACACCAGCGGCCCCCGGAAGATGCGGGCATACTCGGCCATGCCGACGCGGCGGCCCCCGGCCAGGCTGGAAGGCGTGACGGCGAAGGTCAGCGCGGCGACCACGGCCCCGATCAGGGCGAACCAGGGCAGATGTGTCAGGCCCACACCCGCGAACACTGGCCCCAGCGCCATCCCCGCCGTGCCGCCCGCGCTGAATAAGCTGGCCCACAGGCCCCGCTTCTGCGGTGGGCTGTTCAGGGCCACATAGGCGGCGCCCGAAGGGTGAAAGAACCCGCTGCCGAAGCCCGCCACCGCGACCAGCAGCACCAGCGCCCCGAACCAGGGCACGAAGCCCAGCAGCGTGAGGCCCAGGCCGGTCATGAGGGGGCCGAGCGCGGCGGCGTAACGGCGGTCCACCCGCTCGCCCAGGATGCCGAGCAGCGGTTGTAGCACGCTGCTGGTGAGACTGTAGACGCTGGAGAGCAGGGTGACGGCGGCGATACTCACGCCGAACTTGCCCTGGAGGGCGGGCGTCAGGGGCGTGAGCATCGCCCCGTAGGCGTCGTTGATGAAGTGGCCTGCCGTGACCGCCACCGCTATGGCTGTGGCGTGACGGGCGGCGGTGTAGGCAGCGGTCGCTTGCATTGGAATTACCCTACGCCAGTCGCCGGTTCCCCGTTGAGGGCGTCCAGCGAGGCGGGCCACCCCCAGAAGGGGAGGCAAAACGGCGTGACGTGAAGTTTTTTACAGTGTACGCTGGGGTATGAACCTCGCCTTCCGGGACGCCGTCGCGGAGACTCTCCCTTCCGAGGCCCGGCTGCGCGCCCGGCTGGCCGCCCTACCGGAGCGCGAGTGGGAAGACCTCGCCGGGCTGTTTGCCGCCACCCTTCCCGAAGTGGACGTCCTGCTGGCGTTGCCCGAGGGGCTGAGCCTCGCCCGGGCCATCGCCCGCGCACGCGGCATTCCGGTGCTGGACGCGCTCTCCCCAAACGGCACGGGGGAGGCGGCCGGGGCCGCCGGGGCCGCGCTCGTCAGCGGTCACCTGACGGACGGCTTGCCGGAGATGGAGGCCCTGCTGCGGGCCGAACGCCGGGGCCTGCGGGTGCCGGTGGTCATCGCCGCCATCGAGCGTACAAATGACCGGGGCCGCACGCGGCTGGAACTCCAGGCCGTGCGGGTCCAGGCGGCCGTGCGCCTGGCCGACACGCCGGAGGGCCTGGCCTTCGAGCGCCGCACCCCGCGCCGCTGGCCCAAGGTTTCCTAGCCCTCCGCCTGCCGGTAGGCCCGCAGCGCCCGTTCCTCGGCGGGCAGGCGGATGAGCAGCAGCAGCGCCGCGTTCAGCACCGTGTACGTCAGCGCCGTCCGCCAGGCACCGACCGCCAGCGGCGCCGAGGCTATTTCCAGCGCCACCACCGCGTAATTCGGGTGCCGCAGGTACCGGAAGGGGCCACCCGTGACGCGCTCGCCGCCCGGCACAATCAGGATTTTGGTGTTCCAGTAGCGGCCCAGGGTGCGGATCACCCAGTACCGCAGCGGCTGCGCCAGCCCGAAGAGCGCGAACGCCAGCCAGTTCACCCGCCCGCGCGCCCGGCGGCCCTCCAGCAGCGTGCAGAGCATCCAGCCCGGGTGCAGCACGAAGAAGAGAGGGTAGTGTTCCCGGCCGTATTCGGCCGCGCCGTGTTCGCGCGCCCAGCGTTCATTCGACCGCGCCAGGCGCACTTCGAGGAGGCGCTGCACAGTCAGGAACACGAAGAGGAGGGGGGCGAGGGTGCGGGCCTTCACGCTGGGCAGCTTACGTGATCTTGACGGACGAACGCTTGCCGCCGCGCCCTTCCTCGGAAGTGGCGTGCAGGAGCAGGGCCCTGACCTCTTCCTCCCCGGCCTCCAGCGTCAGGGTGCCGATGCCCAGCGGCGTGCGGTACACCGACAGGCTTTCCGGGTGGTCCTCGCGGTGCAGGAGCCGCCAGCCTTGCCGCTCAAGCTGCGGAAGGAAGTGGGACAGGAGGGCGGTCACGTCGGGCGCGGCCTGCGGGGACAGCAGCAGGGACGACTGGGAGCGGATGGGGCCGCCCTGCCCGGAGAGCATCCGCGCCCGCCAGCCTCCCGGAAGGGTCAGGGTTGGCAGGGGGGCCTCGAAGTGGTCCGCGAAGTGGGGGGGAGAGCGGCGGCCCAGCAGGTGGTCCACATCCCCCTGGGCCATGTCGGTAACGTTCAGCCACACCTGCGTCACCCCGCCCTCGCCACGCACGAACAAATCCAGCTTGCGGCCTTGCCGGAGGTGGGCGCCCATCCACTGCGACCGCCCCCGCTCCACGAAGACCTCCTGAAAGATTTGCGCGGCCTGCCAGCCCTGGCTTTCCAGGTGGGCCAGCAGGGTGTCCATCATCTCCGGCTGCGGCATGGGCACGTCCAGAAAGACCCGCCACAACACGCGCTCGTGGGACTGCTCCGGCTCCGAGCCGGGAGAGTAAAACGTCCAACGCGGCGCCGCCGAACGCACCCCGCCCAGCACCCGCATTCCCGCCCCCTGTGGCAGCGTCAGGGGAAAGCCTGGCGGCAGCGCACCTGGCGTCACCTCCACGTCGGCGGGGTCGCCCTCCCGGCCATGCCCCAGCGCGCGGCGCAGAAACTCGGCGTCCAGCGTGACCTGTTCGCCCATGCGCTACGCCTCCGCCAGCAGCGCGTCGGCGGCGGTGTCCGCGTCGAGTTCGCCGCGGGCGACGCGGGCATACAGGTCGCCGCTCACCCCGCGTGCCCGCTTCAGCACGCGGTCTTGCACCAGGGTCCGCACCTCGAACTCGGCGCGGTGGGTGCGGCGCTCCCGCAAGCCCGCCTCCCCCAGGAAGGCGCGGTGGGCGAGAACGGCAGCCACGATCTTGTCGATGCCCTCGCCCGTCTGCGCGACGGTGCGGCGGACGGGCGCCAGCCAGGTGTGTTCGTCGTGCCTGCCGAGGCCCTGCGCGGCCAGCAGTTCGCGGACGGTGCGATCGGCGCCGGGGAGGTCGGCCTTGTTCACCGCGATCACGTCCGCGATTTCCATGATCCCGGCCTTGAAGGCCTGCACGCCGTCACCCCCGGCCGGGGTCAGCACCAGCAGGGTGTGGTCGCAGGCGGCGGCCACGTCCACCTCCGACTGGCCCACCCCGACCGTCTCCAGGATGACCCAGTCGAAGCCCGCCCCCTCCATCAGCGCCAGCACCTGCATGGTGTGCGCCGACAGACCGCCCAGCGCCCCCCGGCTGGCCAGCGAGCGCACGAAGACCCCCTCGTCGGCGTGGTGGCGCAGCATCCGGATGCGGTCCCCCAGAATCGCGCCGCCCGAGTAGGGGCTGCTGGGATCGACGGCCAGCACCGCCACGCGCTTGCCCTGACTCCGCAGATACGTGATCAGCGCGTCGGTCAGGGTGCTCTTGCCGCTGCCGGGGCTGCCGGTCACGCCCAGGACGACGGTGCCGCCCGGACCACGTGAGGCGGCGATCTCCCGGGCGGCGCGCAGCAGGGGGCGGGCGGCGGGCAGCCCACTTTCGGCCAGCGTGATCGCGCGGGCCAGGGCGCGGGGGTCCCCCGCACGGAAGCGGGTTTCGAGGTCTGGCGCAGTCATCTGAGGGTCAGGGTAACAGGAGGCGCGGCGAGGAGCGCGGGAGAAGCTCTTTTTCCGCCTCCCGCGTCCTTTACTGCGCCTGCCCCAGCACGTCGTCCGCCTCGGTGGCCTCGATCAGGTTCTCCAGGTGGGCGTCGTCGTTGAAGCCGAGCAGGGTGCCGTTCCCCTCCCCCAGCAGCACGCGGGTGATGGAGGTGTTGGTGACGCTGAGGCGCGTCCAGGCGTTCGCGGGCACGCCCCCCAGCGCGAGGCCCACCGCGACGCGCACCACGCCCCCGTGCGTGAAGACCAGCACGCGGCCCCCGGGGTGGCGGGCGCGCAGGCGCTCCAGGGCCGCGCCCGAGCGGGCGAAGAGGTCTTCCATGCTCTCCCCACTGGGGCGGCGGGTACTCCAGGGATCGGCACGCAGGGCGGTCAGGTAGTCGGGGTGCCGGGCCTCGATGTCGGCCAGCACCAGGCCGCTGAGCTGGCCGACGTCGATCTCGCGCAGACCGGGGTCGGGCAGCACCGGCGGGTGTCCGCTCAACCGCTCGGCCACGATCTCGGCGGTCTGGAAGGCGCGGGCCAGGTCGCTGGAGTACACCGCGTCGAAGTGCTGCCCGGTCAGCCGCTCGGCCAGGCTGGACGCCTGGAGAATGCCCACATGGCTGAGCGGCACGTCCGTCTGCCCCTGGTAACGCCCGTCGGCATTCCAGGTGCTCTCGCCGTGCCGCACGACCCAGAACTCCGTCGCGGTCCGGCGGTCGGGCGGGGCGAAGCCGGTGGGAGGACGCCGCTGGGTCAAGGGGTAACTCCGTCCGTGAAGGTCACGCCGGAACCGGCGATCATCTCCCCGATCACCCAGGGCGACTCGCCCGCAGCGCGTAAGGCGGCGAGGGCCTCCTCCCGCTGCGCGGCGGGCACGATGAACAGGAAGCCCACGCCCATATTCAGCGCGCGGAACGCTTCCCGCCGCTCCACCCCCGCCCGCCGCACGATCAGCTCGAAGAGGGGCGGCACCGTCCACGACGAGGTGTCCACCCGCATCCCCACCCCTTCCGGGAACACGCGCGGCGGGTTGTCGACCAGGCCGCCGCCGGTGATGTGGCCCATCCCGCGCACGTCCACGTCTGCCGCCGTCAGCGCCTCGAAGGCCGCCAGGTAGGCGCGGTGCGGCACCGTCAGCAGGTCTTCCAGCCGCTCGCCGCCCAGGTCGGCGCGGGCTTCCTGCCAGTCCAATTCGTCCAGGGCCAGCCGCGCGAGGCTGTAGCCGTTGGTGTGCAGTCCCGCACTGGGCAGGGCGATCACGCTGTCACCGGGCTGGATGCACGAGCCGTCGATCAACTCGGGGTGGTCCACCACACCCACGATGGTGCCCACGATGTCCAGTTCGCCCTCCACGTACACGCCGGGCATCTCGGCCGTCTCGCCGCCCAGCAGGGCCACGCCCAGCGCCTCGCAGGCCCGCGCCGCCCCGGTCACGACCTCGGCCACCCGCTCGGGCCAGAGTTTGCCCATCGCCACGTAATCGAGGAAGAAGAGGGGCCGCGCGCCCTGCACCAGGATGTCGTTCACGCAGTGGTTCACGATGTCCGCGCCCAGGCCCGCGTAACGCCCGGTCCGCACGGCCACCTTTGTTTTTGTCCCCACGCCGTCGGTGGAGGCGACCAGCACCGGATCTGCCATCTGCCCGAAGGCCGCGCGGAACAGGCCGCCGAACCCCCCGATCCCGCCCAGGACGGCGGGCGTGTGGGTGCGGGCGACGGCCCCTTTCATCAGGGCGACCGCCCGGTGGCCCGCGTCGATGCTCACGCCTGCCCGCTCGTATGCCGACGCTCCCGTCTGGGCCGCGTCCGTGTTGCCTTGCGTCATGATCCTCCCCGGTCCTCCTGTCCGGCCCCAGGCGGGGCGGCTCCTGCGGCAGTTTACCCGACTTGCCCGCGCCCGGCAGCCCCCCGCAGGCGGGCTTCAGGAGGCGGTCGCCTGCGTGGACGCGGCCCGGCGGGCCAGCCACCAGCGGACCGCCGCGGTCAGGGCCACCAGCGCCGAGAGCAGCCCCAGCCCCCAGGCCATGCGCCGCGCGCTGCCGCTGAGCCACACCACCAGCCCCGTCACCGGGAGCGCCCCGGCGGCGGTCGCGAGCAGGAAGGACCGGAAAGGCATCCGCGCGGCCCCCGCCACCAGATTCATCACGTCGGCGGACAGCACCGGCATCAGGCGCACCATCAGCACGCCCTGCACGCCGTAGCGCGTGGCGAAGGCGTGGGCGGCGGCGCGGGCACGCTCGCCCGCCAGCGTCCGCACCAGCGTGTCTCCCAGCGCACGCCCCAGGCCGTACCCGGCGGCCGCCCCCAGCAGCGTGCCGACGTACACGATGGCGAAGCCCTCGAAAGGACCGTACGCGCGGGCCGTCACGGCGGTCATCACCAGCGCGGGCAGCACCGGGAACACCGCCTGAACCACAAAGCCCGCGATCAGCGCGAGCGGCCCCGCCCACCCCAGCCCCTCCACGAAGGCGTGCGTCACCGCCGGGTCGCTGGAGGTGAGCGCCGCGTACCCCCGCGCCAGAAAGGCCCGCACGTCCGGCGTGAGCGCGATACCCAGCAGCAGGACCAACGCGCCGCCCAGCACCAGAACGCGCACCAGGCGGGCATTCCGGGGAAAGGCGGCCGTCACGTTGCCCAGTGTAGGCGAGGCGGGTGAGAAAGGCAGCTTCAGCGGCTCAGGACGTAGGCGGGCGCATCTCCCGCCAGGAAGTCGGTCACGCGGTACCCGTCGCCCAGCAGCGCGTGAAAGGCCTGCCGGGTCTGGGCACGCCACTGGACCGCGCGGGCGGGTTGGGAGGTGAGCAGCGCCCCCAGGTCAGCGGGAATGTGCAGGCGCACCGCCTCCGCCCCTGGCGGGATGGGGAGAAAGCGTCCGTCCTCCGTGGCGTTCACGGCGGGCAGCATGGCGGGTGAGTCGGGCCGCGCGGGCGGCGGGCCGGTCAGGTCCCACACGGCGACCAGGCGGTCGGAGGCCACACCCGCGTTAATCCCCCCATCTCGCCGTAGAAGTCGTCCAGATAGGTGTCTGCCGTCGCGCCGAGGCGGTGGATGTTGAAGTGGGCATTCACGGCGCGCAGGGGATCGTAGGTCCACTCGACGCGACTGATCCCACGCGCCAGGCACCAGTCCCGCTGGTACAGCTTCAGCCGCCGCGCCAGCCCTCCGCCGCGCCAGTCGGGATGCACGGCCAGCAGGTGCGAGTGCTGCACGCGGGCATCGGCGGTGGGGAGGCCGACCACCAGACCGACCACCTCTCCCCCGGTCACTGCCCCCGCCACCAGCCCGCCGATATGTTCCAGGGCGCGCAGGGCGTCACGGGGAAACACGTCCCGCTCGGAGCCGCCCCAGACGCGCAGTTGCAGGTCCTCGGCTCCGGTGAGTTCCTGCGGGCCGTGCAGGTCGCGGAGGGTCAGCGGGGCACTCACTTGCAACGGATGTCCTGCCCGAACCACTTCTGGGAGAGCTTGGCGTAGGTGCCGTCCTTCATAAGCGTGGCGAGTGCGCCGTTCAGCGCGTCATGCAGCGCCGTATTCCCCTTCGCCACGGCCCCGGCGTTGTGCTCCTGGGAGATCGCCTCACCGATCACGATCTTGCCCTGCTGTCCGGTCTGCTTGAGCATGTACGCCACCACCGGGCCGTTGCTCGACCAGGCGTCCACCCGGCCCGCCTGCAAGGCGGTCAGGATCGTCTGGTCGTTGGGGAAGGTGCGGACGTCCTTGATGCCGGGGATGGCTTGCAGAATGGGAATCTGCGCGGTGCCGATCTGCGTGCCGACCGTCTTGCCCGCGAGGGCCGCCCGGGTCAGCGGGCCGCCCTTCTGCGCGACGATGTTCACGGTGGAGCAGTAGTGGGGGTTCAGGAAGGTCACGGCCTTCTGCCGCTCGGGCGTGATCGCGTGCGAGGCCAGCACCGCGTCGAAGCGGCCCTGGTTCAGCGCAATCAGGAGGCTGTCGAAGGGCTGCACGACCCACTGCGGCTTCAGCCCCATTTCCCTGGCGAGCGCGTTCCCCAGATCGACCTCGAAGCCGATGAGGTTCTTCCCCTGATAGAAGTTGAAGGGCGGGAAAGCCCCCTCGGTGCCCAGTTTGAGCGTCCCCGACGCCCTGATCTGGTCGAGGGTGCGCGGCGCGGCGCTGGCGGTGACGGACAGGGCGAGAGCGGCGGTGAGCAGGACGGCGACTCGGTTCATGGGGACCTCCGGGGAGTGGGGAAAGGCGCTCTCAGTACACTTCGTCCGTGGGCGGCTGGTCGGGCAGGTCGTCGATGCGGGGTCGCGCCCCGGCCCGCACGGTCGTCTGCTGGCGGGTCACGCGGTCCAGCACCTCCCGGTCGAGGGTCACGCCGATGCCGGGGCCCTCGGGCACGGGCATCACGCCCCCTTCGACCTCCAGCCCTTCCTGAATGATGTCGTGGTCCCAGTAGCGGCTGGCGCTGCTGGTATCGCCGGGCAGCGTGAAATTTTCCAGGGTGGAGAGGTGGATGTTGTGCGCACGGCCCACGCCCGTCTCGACCATGCCGCCGCACCACAGTGGCACGCCGAACGCCAGCGTGAGGTCGTGGATGCGCCGCGCTTCCAGGTGGCCGCCCACCCGCCCGACCTTGAGGTTGATCACCCGCGCCGCGCCCAGCGTGAGGGCCTTGCGCGTGTCGGCCACGCTGGTGATGCTCTCGTCCAGGCAGATCGGCGTCCGCAGGCGGCGTTGCAGTTCGGCGTGGTCCACCAGATCGTCGAAGGCGAGGGGCTGCTCGATGTACTTCAGGCCGTAGGCGTCGAGGGCCTGGAGGGCCGCTGAGTCCGCCAGCGTATAGGCGCTGTTCGCGTCCACCGTCAGTTGAATGCCGGGGAATGCCTCGCGGACCGCCCGCACGGGTTCCTCGTCCCAGCCGGGCTTGATCTTGAGCTTTATCCGCCCGTACCCCTGCGCCACAGAATCGGCGGCGAGGTCCACGGTCGCCTGCGCGCTCTCCTGAATGCCCAGGCTCACACCCACCGGGATGCCGGTGCGGACGCCGCCCAGCACCCGCCAAAGCGGCAGGCCCAGATGCTTGGCCCACAGGTCCCAGAAGGCCATCTCCATCAGCGCGCGGGCCATCCGGTTGCCCCGGTACGGCGCGAGCGCCAGCGTGAACGCTTCCGGTGTGGTGAAGCTGCGGCCCAGCAGGCGGGGCAGCAGTTGCCCTTCCAGCAGGGCGAGTGCGCCGGGCACCGTCTCCTCCCGGTAGAGGGGGAGGTGGTCCATCACGCCCTCGGCGTAGCCTTCCAGGCCATTCGCGCGCAGCGTCAGCAGCGGCACGAAACGGCGGCGCTGCACACCGAAACTCGTCTCGAAGGCGAAACGGATCGGCATGTCCAGCACGCGCAGTTCGGCGGCTTCCAGCGTCAGACCGTCCGGCAGGGTGAGGGGCGGCGCTGTGTCAGTAGGTGCTGTGTCAGTACGTAAAGACATCCTGTTCTCCCAGTTCGCGTTCGGCGGCTTCCAGACGGGCGGTACCCACCCGGCCGACCAGTTTGGCGGCGAGCAGCGCGGTCAGGCTGGCGGGGGCGGCCAGCGGCACGAAGCGGCCCTCGGTGGCGTCCGTCGGCGCGTTGCCGAGGCCGGGCGTGGGCAGCACCAGGATTTCTGCCGCCTGACGTGCGCCCGGTGCGGCGGGGCTGTCGGTCACCAGCACCAGGACCACGTCCCGTGCCGTCAGGGCCTGTACCAGCCGGGCCGTCCCCTGGGCGTAGCGGCGCACGGTAAAGGCGACCAGCACGTCCCCCGGTCCCGCGTCCAGCCAGCGTTCGGGTTCCGCGCTGGCGTCCGCGCCCAGCAGGTGAACGTCCGGGCGCACGCCGCGCCACAGGTGCGCCGCGTAGGCGGCGGCCGGGGCGGACCCGCGTGCCCCGGTCACCCACACCCGCCGCGCGGCGGCCAGCCGGTCGGTCACGCGGTCCAGTGGCTCTTCCGGCAACGCGGCGAGGGCCTGGAAGACGGCCAGCTCGCGTGCCCAGTGGGCGGCCGCCTGGGACTCGGCGGGCAGGGGCGCGGGGGCGTGGCGGGCGCGGAGTTCCAGCCGGACGGCGCGTTGCAGGTCCGGGTAGCCCCGGTACCCCAGGGTCTGCGCGAACCGCGTGACGCTCGACGGATTGACCCCCAGGTCCTGCGCGATCTCGGCGGCACTGACGAGCGGAATCTCCGCCCACACCCGTGCCAGGTGGTCCGCGATGCGCCGCTCGGTGGCGGTCAGGCGCAGGTCCGCGCCCAGCGCAGCGGGCAGAAACGGCAGTTCATGGGTTTCGGTCATGCGTTTCACCAGGACCAGCGCCCCGCTCCCCTCTTGGCAATTTTGATTGCAAGGACTCTACCTCTTCGCAAGCTCGATTGCAAGAAGCCGGTGAACTGCCGCAGAGCGGGGGCCTGGGGCCAGACTCCCTGCCCCTTCACCCTCCCGGGCTAGACTGCCCCCCGATGCGTCCCGACCTGCTTGGCCGCGTGCTGTCCCTGCTCCCCACCGGGGGCGGGCGGCCGGAACTGAAGGCCTTCTCCGCCATGCTGCGCGACTATCCGCAGCGCGGCGGCAAGGGCATTCGCTCGGAACTGCTGCTGGCCAGCGCCCGCGCGCACGGCCTCCAGCCCGGCACACCCGGCGGGGAGGGCGCGCTGTGGCTGGCGGCGGCCCTGGAACTCTTCCAGAACTGGGTGCTGATCCACGACGACATCGAGGACGACTCGGAGGAGCGCCGGGGCAGGCCCGCGCTGCACCGCCTCCACGGCGTCCCCCTGGCGATCAACGCGGGGGACGCGCTGCACGCCTATATGTGGGCCGCCGTCCACCACGCGCAGGTGCCGGGCGCGGTGGAGGAGTTCCTGAACATGGTCTGGCGCACGGCGGAGGGGCAGCACCTCGACCTGACCTGGGTTCAGCACCGCGCGTGGGACCTGACGGAGGGCGATTACCTGGAGATGGTGCGCCTGAAAACGGCCTATTACACGGTGGTGATGCCGCTGCGGCTGGGGGCACTGGCGGCGGGGGTCACGCCGGACGAACGCTTCACGGCGGCGGGGCTGAACCTGGGCGCGGCCTTCCAGATCCGGGACGACGTGCTGAACCTGGCCGGCGATCCCCTCAAGTACGGCAAGGAGATCGGCGGCGACCTGCTGGAAGGCAAGCGCACCCTGATCGTCCTGCACTGGCTCGCCCACGCGCCGGAGGAGCAGAAAGGCACCTTTCTGGAGCAGATGCGGCGTGACCGCCAGGACAAGGACGCCGAAGCCATCGCCAATATCCACCGCTGGCTGCTGGAGAGTGGGAGTGTCGAGTACGCGCAGGACTATGCCGACAGGCAGGCCCGCGAAGGGCTGGCGCTGCTGGCGGAGGCCCTGGAGGACGCGCCCGACCAGGCCGCCGCCCGGGAACTGCTGGGGCAGATGCGGGGGCTGGCGACGCGCGAGGCGTAGGGGGCTTGTGGCGGGTGGCCTGTGGCTTGTGGAGGCCAAGGCTGGAAGCTGAGGCTTTTGCTCGTCTACAACAGGCTACGCGCCCCCCACCAGCCCCAGCGCCGCATCCGCGAACCGCTCGAAGGCGTGGGCCAGAGCGCGGATGTCCGCCTGCCTCGGCTCGCCCGTCTCCGTCAGGTAGAGGGCCACGTTGATCTCCAGCCCGAAGGCGGGCACGCCGCGGCGGGCATTCCAGCGGGCGCTGAGGGTATCGGTCGTCCAGGGATCACCGACCGCCACGCGCGTCAGGCCGCCGGACAGGACAGGCGCGAAGGCGTCCGCACAGGCGGCTTGCAGCGCGTCCCAGCGGTCCAGGGGGAAAGTGGGCGCGCGCCCGGTGCCCAGCATCAGCGTCAGCGCCGGTCGGGGCGTTCCGGTGTCCGGGCCGAGGGCGGGACCGCGCGAGGCCATGCTATGTCCCACGATCATCAGTGCCGCGCCGTCCAGCTCGGCCCCCACCTGGGCGTCGAAGGCGTCCCAGATACGCCGCAGCCGGGCCTCCCGCATCCCCGGCGCGAGCGTGAATCCCGCCGGATAGAGGGGCCGCCGCGCGAAATCGGTCAGCTTCACCACGCCGTTGTCGTCGCGGTCGTCCCGCTCGCGGTTCAGGTCCACGGCGAAACGGCTCCAGGGTGCTTCCAGGTACCGCGCCCCCGGCACCGCATAGATCAGGTCGGTGTACGGGTCCCCCTCCATGAAGAGCCGTTCCAGAAAGGCGGCCCGCCTGCTCAAATCGAAGGCGTCCTCCCCCAGCATGTCCCGCAGCACGTCGGCGGGCAGCGCCCCGGAAGGATGCGGCGTGAGGATCAGGAGGCGGTCACGGTCGGGGGTCATGGGGGGATTATGCAGAGGGCAGAGCGCGGAGAGCAGGAAGCCTTCATCCACTCACCCCTCCCCCTCCCCCAACTGCATCCCAAGCACCCCCGCCCCCCGCTCCTCGCCGGTAGAA
Organism: Deinococcus metallilatus; assembly: GCF_004758605.1. Taxonomy (NCBI): domain Bacteria; kingdom Thermotogati; phylum Deinococcota; class Deinococci; order Deinococcales; family Deinococcaceae; genus Deinococcus; species Deinococcus metallilatus. Next base: position 709,849 of record NZ_CP038512.1, on the reverse strand, counting down.
TGTCAGGTGTGCAGCTCTCGTCCCTCTCCACCCTGAATTACCGGAATCTCGCGCCGGGGACGCTCAATTTCCCGGTGGGCGTGACGGGCGTATTCGGGGAGAACGGGGCGGGCAAGACGAATCTGCTGGAAGCGGCGTACCTGGCGCTGACGGGGCTCACGGACGTGACCCGGCTGGAACAACTGATCCAGTCGGGCGAGCGGGAGGCGTATGTGCGCGCCGACGTGCAGCAGGGCGGCAGCCTCAGCATTCAGGAGGTCGGGCTGGGGCGCGGGCGGCGGCAGCTCAAGGTGGACGGGGTGCGCGCGAAGACGGGCGACCTGCCGCGCGGGAGCGCCGTGTGGATCAGGCCCGAGGACAGCGAACTGGTCTTCGGCCCCCCGGCGGGGCGGCGGGCGTACCTGGACGCGCTGCTCTCGCGCCTGAGCGCGCGCTACGGCCAGCAGCTCGCCCGCTATGAGCGCACGGTGGCGCAGCGCAACGCCGCGCTCAAGGCCGGGGAAGACTGGGCCATGCACGTCTGGGACGATCAACTGGTCAAACTCGGAAGTGACATCATGCTGTTTCGCCGCCGCGCGCTGACCCGACTGGACGAACTGGCGCGCGAGGCGAACGCCGCGCTGGGCAGCCGCAAACCCCTCACCCTGACGCTGGCCGAATCCACCACGCCCGAAACCTACGCGCAGGACCTGACCGCCCGCCGCGCGGAGGAACTGGCGCGCGGGTCCACCGTGACTGGCCCGCACCGCGACGACCTCACCCTCACCCTGGGCGAGTTTCCGGCGGGCGAGTACGCCAGCCGGGGCGAGGGGCGCACGATTGCGCTGGCCCTGCGCCGCGCCGAGCTGGAACTGCTGGCGGAGAAGTTCGGGGAAAAGCCGGTCCTCCTGATCGACGACTTCACGGCGGAACTCGACCCCGGACGGCGCGGCTTTCTGCTCGACCTCGCCGCCAGCGTGCCGCAGGCCATCGTGACCGGGACGGAACGCGCGCCGGGCGCGGTGCTGACGCTGCGGGCACACGCGGGCCGCTTCACCGAGGAAAGCAGCGTGCCCCAAGAGGCGACGGTGGAGGTGGGGGCGTGAGGGGGGAACGGTCAGTGGTCAGTGGTCAGTGGTCAGTGGGGCGGTCGCCTCTTTTCTCCACTCACCACTCACCACTTCCCACTGACCGCCTGCAGGACCACCATGAGTAACGCCCGCCGTCTGGGTGGCCCGCGCAACGTTTCGGAACTGCTGGGCGCGACGCTGGGCGCGGCGCGGCTGGCAAAAGGCGTGCAGCGGGCGCGCGCGATCCTGGCCTGGCCGCAGGCGGTCGGCCCCGAAATCGCGCGGCTGACGCGCCCGCGCTCGCAGCAGGGCGGGACGCTGTTCGTGGAGGTGCGGGACAGCGCCACCGCGCACCACCTCACCCTCCAGCGGCACCACTTCCTGAGGAGCCTGAACGCGCTGCTGGGGGAGGAACGGATCACCGAGATCCGCTTCAGCGTGGGCAGTGTCCGTGCGCCGAGTCCCGCACCGCGCGTCGCGCCGCTCCCCGCTCCCGACCGTGCCCGCGCCCGCGAACTGGTGCGGAACGTGGACGGCGACCTGAAAGACGTGGCGCTCCGGGCCGCCGAGGCCATCACCCGCGCGCGCAAGTGGCGCGAGGAACAGGGCTGGCGACCCTGCCCGGTGTGCGGCGAGGCCAGCAAGGAGCAGCCCTGCCGCGCCTGCACGCTGACGCTGGAAGACCCCAACGTGAAACGGGCTGCCCGCACGCTGACCCGCGCCCCCGAACGCCTGGCCGCCCTGCCCCCGCTGCTGGGCGACAGCGGGACGAACGCCGCCCGCTTCACCGCGCTGGAGCTGCTGAAAGGGCAGCTCGACCTGCTGGCGCTGGAATGCGTCCGCAGCGGCGGCGAGGAGGGGTACCGCGCCTTTTTGAGCCAGCAGGCCGAGGTGTACCTGGCCCTCTGGCACCGCAGGCCGCGCAGCGCCCTGAAGCGCGAGGACCGCGCGGCGCTGCCCGAACGGGTGCGGCAGGTGCTGAACGCCGGGCCGCTGGACGGGCGTTAACCCGCCCGCGTCGCCGCCAGCACCTTGAAGCCTCCCTCGCGCCGCAGCTCGCGCACCGGGCCGAGCGAGCGCAGTGGCGTCTCGTAGGGCAGCGGCTCGTTGGCGACGAGGTACAGCGTCCCGCCGGGGTTCAGGCGGCGGGCGGCGGCCGCGATGAACTCGCGCGCCACGTCCAGCACCACGCCCCGCCCGACGTGAAAGGGCGGATTGGTGAGGATCACGTCGAAGGTGCGCTCTCCCAGCGCCGCGTCCACATCGCTGTGGAGCACCTCGCCGGGCAGGTCGTTCGCGGCCAGGGTGGCCCGCGCGCTGCGGACGCTCTGGAGGTCGCCGTCCACCAGCGTGACCTGCGCGCCCCGCTGGGCGGCCCAGGCGCCGATCAGGCCGGTGCCGGTGCCGAGGTCCAGCACGCGCTTCCCGGTCAGGTCCAGATCGTCCAGCGTGCCGAGGAGCAGCGTGGTCGCCTTGTCGGGCCGGGTGGCGCTGAAGACGCCGGGCAGACCCACCACCTTCACGCCGAACGCCTCGTAGCCTTCGGGGCCGGGATAGGCCGGGGTGGGGCCGGGGCGGCGGACCAGTTTCGCCACGCGCATTCCGCCGTCACGGGCAATCGTCTCCCCCGTTCCGAAGGCATTTCCGGCGGCGCGGACGTAGCGGTCGAAGCCCTTGTCGCGGTCCCCGGCGAGGTACAGCGTCCCGCCGGGCGGCGTGCAGGCGTGCGCCCAGGCGACCTGCGCGAGCGCGTAGGCGTTCCCCCGGTCCCCCGCCAGCACCAGCGCGACCGTGCGCGCCCGCTCGGGCCAGCGTTCCCGCAGGTCGTCGCCCGGCACCGCCGCGACCGTTGCCAGGCCCGCCGCCTTCAGCACCCTCAGGGCCGCCGCCGACCCCTCCACCGCCCGCAGCGTGACGCCGGGGAGGCTGGCGAGCAGGCCGCCCATCGCCGTCAGATCCAGCACCTCGCCCCCCACGCGGTCCTTCCGCATCGTCTGGGCAAGAAGGGCCTGCGCCGCATCCACCTCGGGAAAGCCGCGCACCCCGGGCTTGGTGAGGGCGTGGAGGCCCTCCAGCCTGGGTCCCAACAGCGCGGGCCGCACGTCGAAATATCTTCCGGCTTCCACCTGTGCGGGTAGCTCGGCGCGTTTCCCCGCCGGACGACTTACTCTGATCTTCTGTTTGCCCCTACCAGTCACGTCCCCCAGAGTGGCACACGCGGCGGACCGCTGACGGCTGCTACCTTACCCCCATGTCCGCTCCTGCTGTCACCCCCGACTGGGCCTTCGAGCGCGAGCACTGGCGGCGTGGCTTTTTCCGGGTGGCCGGTGTGGACGAGGCCGGGCGCGGGGCCTGGGCCGGGCCGGTGACGGTGGCGGCGGTGATCCTGCCGGGACTGGCGAGCGAGTATCCCTTCCGCGACAGCAAACAGCTCACGGCGGCGCAGCGGGAGACACTCGCGGCGGAGGTGCGGCGGGTGGCGGTGGCCTGGGCGGTCGAACACGCCTGGCCGGAGGAGATCGGACGCCTGAACATCCTTGGAGCCACCCACGCGGCGGCGCAGCGGGCGCTGGCCCGCCTGGACCCCGCGCCGCAGGCCCTGGTCACCGATTATCTCAAGCTCCGCACGCCGCTCCCCCTCAGTGCCCCCCCAAAGGCCGACGCCCTGAGTTACAGCGTCGCGGCGGCCAGCCTGCTCGCCAAGACCGAGCGCGACCGGCTGATGGCCGAACTGGACACCCGGCATCCCGGCTACGGCTTCGCGGCGCACAAGGGCTACGGCGCCCCCGCCCACCGCGCCGCCCTGGAACGGCTGGGCGTCAGCGAGGTGCACCGGCGCAGCTACGCCCCGATTGCCCGCCTGTTGGAGGAGCAACCATGACTGGAACCGCCCTGGCCGTCAGCCTCAGCCCCATGCATACCTTCAGCAAGACCCCGCAACCCGAGATTCAGTTGCGGGCAGGGCTGGGCGTGGAGGGGGACGCGCACGCGGGCCTCACCGTGAAGCACCGCTCTCGGGTGGCGCAGAATCCCGACCAGCCGAATCTCCGGCAGGTTCACCTGATCCACGCGGAACTGCTGGACGAGTTGCGCGGGCAGGGCTTCCAGGTGGCGCCGGGCGACCTGGGCGAGAACGTGACGACTCGGGGCGTGGACCTGCTGGCGTTGCCGCGCGGCACCCGCCTGCACCTGGGAGACGCGGCGGTGGTCGAGGTGACAGGCCTGCGAAATCCCTGCGCGCAACTCGATGCCTTCCAGCCCGGGCTGCTGAGGGCAGTCCTCGACCACGACGAACAGGGAAACCTGATTCGCAAGGCGGGCATCATGGGCGTGGTGCGGGTGGGGGGAACCGTGCGCCCCGGCGACGAGATTCGCGTGGAGTGGCCGCCTGGACCGCACGAGCGGCTGGAACGGGTTTAAGACTCGCGGGGTGGCCGTTCCAGCCCCTTCTGCACCTCGGTGGGGCGGAAACCGACGCGCTCGTAAAGGCGCTGGGCATGGTCATGGGGGTCCGCGACGATCACGAGGGTCCGCGCGGCGAGGTTCGCCCGCGCCCACTCCCCCGCGAAGTAGACGAGATTCCCGGCCAGCCCCCGCGAACGCCACTGCGGATGCGTCTCGACATTCTGATACCGGGTCACGCCGCCGCCCACGCCGTACACACCGAGGCCCGCGAGCATCCGCCCGTCCGCGAACGCTCCCAGGTACGCGCCGTGTCCAGCCTCCTGCGCCGCCCGGAGGCCCGCCAGCCTGCCCCCGGCAAAGGTGCGGTAGCCTTCCTCCTCCAGGCCTTCCGGGCCAGCGGCGTTCACGGCGAGGCGCAGGGCCAGGGCCGCGTCCCAGTCGGCCGCAGTCTGGAGGGGCCGCAGCGTCACGCCGTCCGGCAGGGCCGCAGCGGGGGGGGTGGTCCGCGCGGTGGTCAGCACCGTGTCGCGGGTGAGGCGAAAACCCGCCGCCCCGAACTCCGCCGCCGCACCGGCCTCCCCACCGGGCGTATCCAGGCCGAAGGTCACATGCCGGGCGTCCGGGTGCGCCTCGCGGAAGCGGGCGAGCCACGTCTCCAGGCTGCCGGGATGCGGAGGCTCGTGCAGCAGCAGAAAGTTGCCCCACCAGAAGGTCGGGTTGGTGGGTGTGCGGACCACCGTGTACGTCCCGTGGTCCTCCACCTGCGCGCCCGCCTGCACCCGCAGGGCGAGGTCGGTGTGGTAACCGAGGGCGCGGGGAGTCCTGAACGGTTTCATCATGGGGGTCAGCCTAGAGGCCCCGCCGGGGCGCGGGGATGCGCCAAAGCACGGAGTTCAGCACCCACCACTCCTGAAGCCCTCGCAGGGTTCGTCCGGGGTCCAGGGCGCGGCCAGGACGGCCTGCGCGAGCTTCACGGCAAAGTCCCCCGCTTCCCGCACCAGCGCGGGCGAGAGGGTCAGGTCGGTCGCCGCGTGGTAATTCCGGTCCAGGCCGCGGTGGATGAAGACGGTGCGGACGCCCCAGCTCTGGAAGGGCACCTGGTCACTGTTGCCGCTGATGTTCATGGAGCGCCCGAAGGTTTCGCGTCTGGTGGCGGCTTCGTCCTCGAACACCCGCACGCCGGGGCGCACCCGCCTCGCCAGCGGGAGCAGCTCGGCGTGGGCGGCGACACCGAGCGGTTCGACATTCACGCCCACCATGTCGAGGTTCAGCATGGCCCGTGTCTGCCGCAGCGGATAGCGGTGCGCGTCCACAAAGGCGCGGCTGCCGACCAGGCCGTCCTCCTCGGCGTCGAACAGGACGAACCAGGCGCGGTCGGCCAGGGGCGTCCGGGCGGCTTCGCGGGCAGCCTCCAGCACGGCCAGCACGCCGCTGGCGTTGTCGTTCGCGCCGGGTGAGTCGTTCACGCTGTCCAGATGCGCGCCGAACAGCACTTCGGGCTTGGCCTCCACGCGGGCGGCGATCAGGTTATGACCCTTCACCTCGCGCACCTCCACTTTTGAAGTGAGCCGGGCTGGCTGGCCCGCCAGCGGCAGCACCTTCGCCCCGTCGGCGGCGCTGACCTGCACCAGCGGGAGGGGGGTGGCGGGCACGCGCTGAAGCTGCCGCACCGCGCAGTCCTGCACCAGCACCAGCCCCAGCGCCCCGGCCTGGGTGGCCCGCTCCACCAGGTCACGCCGGGTCACCCCCTCGCCGTCCCACTCCTGGCAGGTTGTCAGGGCGATCTGGCCGCGCAGGCCCCGCGCCTCCATCTGCTCGGAGGTGGCGCCGGACGGCAGACGCACCAGCCGCCCCTCCTGCTCCCCGCCCCGGCTGCCGTACAGGGCGGCGGCAGGAACACTCAACGAGCCGACCTTCAAGGTGCCGCCCCGGTCGTAGGGCCGTTCCAGCGTCACCGGCTGCTCGGTCACGGGGTAGCCCAGCGCGCGGAACTGGTCGGCCAGCCACTCCTCGGCCCGGTCATGGCCCTCGCTGCCCACCGGGCGGGGGCCGAACGCCTGCAAGCCCCGCCAGTCCTGCGAGGCGGTGCGCGAGAGGGCCGCCGTCTGGACGGGCGGGTCATGCGGGCGGCTGGCCCAGTACCACGCGCCCCAGCCGCCTCCCAGGACGAGCGCGGCGGGCAGGAGCCACTTCCACACCGGGGGGCGGGGCCGGGTCGGCAGGGGCCGGGAGCGGGCGTGCATGGCGTTCAGCATAGTGGAGGCGGGGTTCACGGCACCTTGCCGCCGCGCCCCACTCGCTACACTGCGCTCTGTGAACGTCAGGCCCCCCGCTCAGGTCAGAAATTTCTCCATCATCGCCCACGTGGACCACGGCAAGTCCACGCTCGCGGACCGCATTCTGGAGCGTCTGGGCGCGATGGGCGAGCGCGACAAACGCGACCAGACGCTCGACACCCTCGAACTGGAGCGCGAGCGCGGCATCACCATCAAAAGCACCCCCATCCGCCTGACTTACCAGAGAGAGAACGGCGAGGAGTACACCTTCAACCTGATCGACACGCCCGGCCACGTGGACTTCAACTACGAGGTTTCGCGCTCGCTCGCCGCCTGCGAGGGCGTGCTGCTGCTGGTGGACGCCTCGCAGGGCGTGGAGGCGCAGACCATCGTGAACGCCTACCTCGCCATCGACAGCAACCTGGAAATCGTGCCGGTCATCAACAAGATCGACCTCCCCGCCGCTGACCCCGAGGGCGCCGCGCAGGAACTGGAGGACGTGATCGGCATTCCCGCCGAGGAGGCCATCTTCGCGTCGGGCAAGGCGGGGCTGGGCATTCCCGAGATTCTGGAAGCGATTGTCGAGCGGATTCCCGCCCCCTCCGGCGACCCACAGGCGCCGCTCAAGGCGCTGATCTTCGACTCCTTCTACGACGCCTACCAGGGCGTGATCCTGTTCGTGCGGGTGCTGGAAGGCACGCTGACGCCCAAAGAGCAGATTCTGCTGATGAACACCGGCAAGACCTTCGAGGTGGACAAGGTGGGCACCTTCAGCCCCGGCCTGGTGGTGGGCGAGTCGCTCCCGGCGGGCGCGGTCGGCTGGGTCGCGGCGGGCATCAAGGACATCCACGACGCGCAGGTGGGCGACACCCTCACCGAAAAGGACCGCCCCACCCCCCAACCTTTCCCCGGCTTCAAGCCCGCGCAGCCCGTGGTCTTCAGCGGCCTCTATCCCACCGATACCGAGGACTACCGCAAACTCCGCGACGCGCTGGAAAAGCTCAAGCTCAACGACGCGGCCTTCACCTTCGAGCCGGAAACGTCCGAGGCGCTGGGCTTCGGCTTCCGCTGCGGCTTCCTGGGCCTGCTGCACGCCGAGATCATTCAGGAGCGGCTGGAACGCGAGTACGACCTGGATTTGATCGCCACCGCGCCCGCCGTGGTCTACCGCGTGACCCTCACCAACGGCGAGGTCTTCGAGACGCAGAACCCCGCCGACTTCCCCACCCGTGACCGCATCAGCAAGGTGGAGGAACCGTATATCAAGCTCTCCATCATGCTGCCCGAGGAGTACGTGGGGCCGGTGATGCAACTGCTTCAGGAGCGGCGCGGCTCAATGGTCACGATGAACTACGTCGGCAAGCGGGTGGAGCTGATCTACGAGGTGCCCTTCGCGGAAATCCTGTACGACTTCCACGACCGCCTGAAGTCCATCTCGCGCGGCTACGCCAGCATGGACTACGAGCAGATCGGCTACCGCGAGGGCGACCTGCGCAAGGTGGACATCCTGGTGAACAACGAGGTGGTGGACGCCCTGGCCGTGATCGTCCACGAGGACAAGGCGTACAGCCTGGGCCGCAAGATCGTGGACAAGATGGCGGAAGTGATTCCCCGGCAGATGTTCCCGGTGCCGGTGCAGGCCACCATCGGCGGCAAGATCATCGCCCGCGCCACCGTCAAAGCGTACCGCAAGGACGTGCTGGCGAAGTGCTATGGCGGCGACATCACCCGCAAGAAGAAGCTCCTCGAAAAGCAGAAGAAGGGCCGCGCCCGCATGAAGCAGATCGGCACGGTGGAGGTGCCGCAGGAGGCGTTCCTGGCGGTGCTGAGCACGGAGGAGTGAAGGGAGGAAGGGGGCAGGCATGGCGAACGCCCGGCACGTGCAGCGCCTGTACGACCACAAGGCGTCCGGGTATGACGCGGCGACTTCCTCACAGATGCTGGACGCCTTGCGCTCCGGGCTGTTCGCACGCGCGTCCGGCGACGTGCTGGAACTGGGGGTGGGAACCGGCGCGACCTTCGCGCACTACCCGGCCACGCTCCGCAGCCTGACCGCCCTGGACGTCAGCGGGGAGATGCTGCGACGGGCGCAGCCCAGAACCCTCCGGTTGCCGTTCCCGGTGCGCCTGGTGCAGCACGACTTCCAGACGCTGCCCTTTCCGGCGGCGAGCTTCGACACGGTGACGTCCTCCCTCGGCCTGTGCGGCATTCCCGACCCGGCGCGTTTGTTCAGCGAGGTGCGGCGGGTGCTGCGTCCCGGCGGGCAACTGCTTGCCCTGGAACATGTGCGGCCGCCGAACGCCTGGCTCGGCATCGCGGCCGACGGGCTTGACCCGCTGTTCGAACGCTTCGTCGGCTGCCATGCCAACCGCCGCACACCGCATCTGCTGCGTGAGGCGGGCTTCACGGTGGAGGTGCTGGAGCGACGCCTGGCGGGCATTCTGGTCGCGTTGCGCGCAACGCGACCCGGGCCACGTGAGGTCCCCGCTTCACGTTCCGCCCGTTCGTGATGTTGGCGGAAGGTGAGACTCTCTTCAACCAGGCCCACCCACGTTGACCCCAGCTCCCATCGGTACACCCCCGCCCCGCGCGGGGGCTTTTGCTGCCTGCCCTGCTCGGCCCCTCAAGCCGATGCGAAGGCCGCGTGAGGCTGCATTAGGGCAGGCACGGGGCGCTCCTCATCCGGGCTGCCTAGCGTGTGAGAAACCTTCGTGTCGTCTCACGCCCCCGAAAGGATGTCCGTCATGACCCAGCTTCCCGCCTGGCAGCCACCCCCGCCCCTGACCACCAGCGTCGAGCAGATTCGCCCGCCCGCGCCGCATGTCTCCACCTTCGGCGGCACGCAGGTTCTGCGGCCCGACGTGGTGCGGGTGCGGCTGCCGATGGTCAATGCCTACCTGCTGGGGCTGCCGGGTGAGCCCTGGGTGCTGGTGGACGCGGGCATGCCGGGCACGGCGGGCATGATCCGTGCGGCGGCGGAGAATTATCACGCGGGCAGCCCCCCCGCCGCCATCGTGCTGACGCATGGGCACCTCGATCACATCGGCGGGCTCCACGACCTGCTGCAAACGTGGAAAGTGCCGGTGTACGCGCACCCCCTGGAGCTGCCCTACCTGACGGGGCAGGTGCCCTATCCCTTCCCCGACCCCAGCGTGGGCGGCGTGATGAGCCTGCTCTCCCCGGCCTTTGTCCCCGGCCCCTTCGATTTCCGGCCCCACATCCAGGCGCTCCCCCCGGCGGGGGAGGTGCCCCACCTGGCGGGCTGGCGCTGGCTGCACACGCCGGGGCACAGCGTCGGCCACGTGTCGCTCTGGCGGGAGGCCGACCGCACCCTGATCGCGGGGGACGCCTTCGTGACCACCAAGCAGGAGACGGTGACCGGGGCGCTGGCGCAGAAGCCCACGCTGGTCCACCGCCCGCCCGCGTACTACACCCCCAACTGGGACGCGGCGCGCGAGTCGGTGCGGCTGCTCGCGGCGCTGCCCCCCGCGCTGGCCGCCACCGGACATGGACACCCGATGACCGAGGTACAGATGGACCTCGACCTCCAGCGCCTTGCGCGCAATTTCGACGAGGCGGCGCGGCCCCTGCGCGGGTGGTACCTGAGTCATCCGGTGCCGGTGGCCCTCCCGCAGCCGGGCACCCCCGATCCCCTCAAGAGGATCGTGCTGGGCGCACTGGCCGCCGTCGGCCTGGTCCTGCTGGTGGACCGCTTGCGGAGCTGAACAGCCGTTCTCTTTCCCGCCGCCCCCTGCCTTTAAGAACGGCGGCCCAAAGGAGCGCCCCCAAGCAGGCGCGTGAAGGGTCGCCCTTTTTCGTGAACGCCTCCGCCTGAGTCTGTCCAGGCCGTTTCCGGGGTCATCACGGCTCCATATGGGTGTGCCGTTTCTGTCAGAGGGGGCCTCCTACACTCCGGGGTATGAGCGCAGGTGAGGCTGCTGTGAGTGCCGCCCGCAGACCCGGCCGGGACGCACGGCAGGGTACCCTGCGGACGCAGTTCACGCTGGTGATCTTCCTGCTGGCCTTTCTGCCGAATCTGGTGCTGACGCTGACCGCGCGGCCCGGCGTGTCCGCCCTCATGCTCGCGGTCTGGATGGTGCTGGTCGCGGCGCTGTGCGGGCTGGTGGGCTACCTGCTCAGCGGCGTGCTGCTACGCCCGCTCAGCCGCCTGGAGGCGGAGGTGCAGCGCGGCGACTTCGCCCACGCCCGGCAGGCCCAGCCGCACCGGGACGACCCCGCCGAGATTCGCGCGCTGCGTGCGGCCTTTGCCGACCTGCTGGAGCGGCTCTCGACCGAGCAGGCCCGGCGCAGCGCCTTTATGGCGACGCTGGTCCACGACCTGAAGACGCCCCTGATCGCCACCGGACACCTGATCCGTGCCCTGACCGAGCATCCCCTGCCGGACGCCGAACGGCGCGAGGTGGGCCGCGAGCTGCTCAGCGAGAACGCGCGGCTGCTGGCCCTGGTGGGGCAGATGGCCGACGCCCACCGCTTCGAGCGCGAGGAGGTCGAGGTGCAGCCCCGGCCGACCGACCTGCGGGCCCTGCTCGACGGGGTGGCCCGCCGCCTGCATCCCCAGGCCCAGGCGCGCGGCCTGACCCTCTCGGTGGCGGGCGAGGGCCGCACCTCCGCCGACCCCGCCGTTCTGGAACGCGCCGTGACCAACCTGGCCGAAAATGCCCTGCGGTACGCCCACACGGGGGTGATCCTGGCCGTGACGCCCGCCGGGGTGGAGGTGCACGACGACGGTCCCGGCCTGGGGGCACCCCTGGCCGAACTCGCGCAGCCCTTCAACGCGCAGCCCGCCACCATCGCCGGGCAGCAGTACACCGCCGGGACCACCGGCCTGGGGCTGTTCATCGCCCGCCGGATCGCCGAGGCGCACGGTGGGGCGCTCACCTACGCGCGGGCGCCCCTGACGCGGGCGGGCACGGCTGTCCCGCCTCCCCCCTCTGCCCACGCTGGCCGTGACGCGGCCCGTCATGGTGACCTGGCCGCCGTGCACTCCGTCTTCGCTCTCAATCTCCCGGAGGTGACCCCTTGAAACTCGTGATCGCTGATGACCATCCCCTCTTTCGTATGGGCCTGAAGTACGCGCTGCTGCACCAGGGCTTCGACGTGGTGGCCGAGGCCGCCGACGGCCTGCAAGCCCTGGAAGCCTGCCGCGCCCTCCAGCCGGACGCCGCGCTCCTCGACGTGAAGATGCCCGGCCTGACCGGCGTCGAGGTCTGCGAGCGGCTGCGCCTGACCCACCCGCAGGTGGTCAGCGTGCTGATCACGACCTTTACCGAACCCGCCATCGTGCAGGCGGCGCGGGCCGCCGGAGCGCGCGGCTACGTCAGCAAGGAGACGGACCCCGAGAGCCTCGCCCGGCAACTGCGCGACATCGTGGCCCACCCCGAGATCGACCGTCTGCCGCAGGTGGACGTGCCGCGCCTGACCCCCCGCGAGTCCGAGGTCCTGCCACTGCTCGCCCAGGGTTTTTCCAACAAGGAGATCGCCAAGAACCTCGGCGTGAGTCCGGATACGGTCAAGGATCACCTCGCCCGGCTGTACGCCAAGCTGGACGCCGGGGACCGTACCGAGGCCGTCAGCCGCGCGCGCAGCATCGGGCTGCTGCATTGAGCCGGGAAACGTGGAGACGGGGGGGCGGCCGCAGAGGCTGCCTCTTCGCCGTTTTGGGAAAGCTCCAGAGTCAGAGGCGGCCCAGCCAGGCGAGCAGGAAGCAGACGCCTGCGGCCATGAGGGCGACGAACGTGGACATGAGGGGCCACTGCACGCGCGCCGGAGCGTCGCCCAGGCGGGGGCCTGTAAAAACGCCACCGCGTTCTGGCTGCCAAAGGACCCCTGGACAAACGACCCGGCCAGGATGCACAGGAGGATGCCCGCGACAGTCAGCCCGGTCAGGACGCCGTGCCATCCGTGCTGAATGAACAGGTACCCCAGGAGGGCGCCCAGGAGACTCGCACCACAGCCGTACAGGAGGCTCCGCTTCAGCAGGTCCCACAGCACCGCCCACCTCGTCTGCGGTTTGACGGAGGGTTTCATGCGGCGATTGTAGAACCGTGGATTTCCCCTAGCCCACCCCCACCCCTCCCCCATCCCCCGCTGTACCCTCGCCCTATGAGCGCCCCCTCCACCCCCTCCCCTTTCCGGCTCTCCGAGCGTGCGCTGAGTCTCAAGCCCTCCGCGACGGTGGCGGTCACGTCCCGCGCGCTGGAACTGCGGCGGGCGGGCGTGGACGTGATCTCGATGAGCGTGGGCGAACCCGACTTCGACACGCCGCCGCATATCAAGGCCGCCGCCACCCGCGCCATCGAGGCCGGGAAGACCAAGTACACCTCTGTGAACGGCCTGCCCGAGTTGCGCGAGGCGATCAGCGCGAAGTTCGAGCGCGAGAACGGCCTCCTGTACGCGCCGGATGCCGTGACGGTCACCAGCGGCGGCAAGCAGGCCCTCTTCAACGCCTTTTTCGCGCTGCTCAACCCCGGCGACGAGGTGCTGATCCCGGCGCCGTACTGGGTGAGCTATCCGGAGATGGTGGCGCTGACGGGGGCGGTGCCGGTGCCGGTGCCGACCATGCCGGAGTCGGGCTTTCAACTCGACCCCGGCGAACTGGAGGCGCGCGTCACGCCCCGCACCCGCATGATCGTGCTGAACAGCCCCGGCAACCCGACCGGCGCGGTCTTCCCGCCCGAGGTGCTGGAGGCGGTGGCGGAGATCGCGCAGCGTCACAACCTGGTGATCGTGACCGACGAGATGTATGAGCATCTGGTGTACGACGCCGAACAGGTCAGCATCGGGCGGTACGCGCCGGACCACACGCTGACGGTCAACGGGGCCAGCAAGGCCTACGCGATGACCGGCTGGCGCATCGGGTACGCGGGCGGGCCGCAGGGGGTGATCGCGGCGATGAACGCCCTGCAATCCCAGAGCACCAGCAACGCGAGCAGCGTCAGCCAGTACGCGGCGCTGGCCGCGCTGACGCAGCACGAGGAGACGGCCAGCTTCATCGAAGAGGCCCGCCGCGCCTACCGCGAGCGCCGTGACCGGATCGTGGCGGGGCTGAACGCCCTGGGTCTGCCCACGCCCACGCCCCAGGGCGCCTTCTACGTGATGGCCGACACGGGCCGCCTCCACCCCGACGAACTGGAAGCCGCCCGCCGCCTCCTCGACGAGGCCCGGGTCGCGGTCGTGCCGGGCACCGACTTTGCCGCGCCCGGTCAGGTGCGTCTGAGCTACGCCATCAGTCTGGAGAACATCGAGGAGGTGCTGCGGCGCATCCGCGCGGTGCTCAGCGCCTGAAGACCAGTCGGCGCAGGGGTGACGGGCTCCTGGTGCGGCCTAGGGTCTGTCTGGCTGAAGAATCAAAGCCAAAGAAGGATGCAAGCGAGGTGGACACCGGCTAAAAACTGGTGTCCACGCTTCTCGTACCGGGTGGCAATCGCCCGAAAATCCTTGAGGCGATTGATCCCCCGTTCGACGACCTGGCGGCCTTTGTAGGCTTCTGCGTCAAATTTTGGGGGGCGTCCCCCCCGCTTGCCCTTCCGCAGCCGGGCCTTGCGCGCATCCTGGCGCTCGGGACAGACACACCTGATCTTGCGTGCCCGCAAAGCACGCCGGTATTTCCTCGCCCCATACGCCCGATCCATCCGAAGGGTCGGGGGACGCTTGCGCGGGCGTCCCGGACCGGGACGCCCCACCCGCACGGCCTCCAGAAGCGGCACGAGGTAGGTCGGGTCGCTCGCCTGCCCAGCAGAGATCAGCACACTGAGGGGCCGACACTTCCCATCCATCAGGACGTGGATTTTGGTGGTGCGTCCCCCACGACTGATCCCGAGCCACTCGTCTTCGAGCGCCCCCTTTTTTCCAGCTTGGCTGGCTCTTTTCGTGCGCCCATCGCGCTGCGATGGGCTTTGACGTGCGTGCTGTCCACCGCCGCGCCTTCCCAATCAATCTTTCCCTCAGCATCCGCTTTCAGGTGCAGGGCGGCCAGAATCTCGGCCCAGACCCCGCTGCGCGACCAGCGGGTGAAGCGGTCATGACACGTCTTCCACGACCCATACCGCTCGGGAATGTCTCGCCACGTTGCCCCGGTCTTCTGACGCCAAAGAATGCCGTTCAGCACCGGCTTATGGTCCTTGTAGGCGTGTCCCTTCTTGGGGTTTTTGGGGAGCAGTGGGGCCAGAATGGCCCACTGCTGCTCCGTCAAATCTGTCCGTCCCATCTCCCTATCCTGCCAACTTCAGCCAGACAGACCCTAGTTGCAAAGCTTCCCCGACGACTTCACCTGCATGGGACCGGAGACGGAAGGGGCAGGGTCACCGCAAAGGTGCCGAGTCCGCACAGGCCCGGTTGAAGCCCTCTGCTGCGCCGCTCTGCGAGTCCGGCCACGCCCCTCAAAAAAACGCTTGCTGTGAAATGCGGGGCGGGCGGGTCAGGCCATCAGGAGCATTTTTCTCGTCTGGAATGAGGGCGAGCTTCGCGCGCCACCCCTCTCCCGCAAGGGGAGAGGGAGAAAAAAGCCCATCCCAGACAGCAAGTTTCTATTGTACATCAAGCGTTCAAGGGGAGGCAACAGCTTGAGCTTCCTGGTCGTGGCTTTCAGCGGAGGACGGGGGTTCAATGAAGTATGAACGACCCGGTCTGCCCCAGGTGCCATGGCGTTCACATCGTCAAAAATGGGCAGGCCCACACGGGGAAACAGCGCTACCTGTGTCGTGAATGCCGGTACCAGTTCACCCCTGACGCCACCTGGCACCGCATTTCGCCTGAAAAAGAGGCTGAAGTAGACCGCCTGCTGACCGAACGCCTCTCCCATCGCGGCATCTGTCGGGTTGCCGGGGTCAGTCGTTGCTGGTTCCGTCTTCACCTCAAAAAGCTTAAAAAGACCGTTTTGCACAGCATTCCTGAAGAACAACCCCAAGCAAAAAAAGCCTGAGCATTCCAGCACCAGCCTCGCTGGTGCTGGAATGCGATGAGTGATGCACCTTCGTCGGACGCCAAGACCGACGGCTGTGGATCTGGCTGGCCATGGACCGAGCTTCCCGACGGATCGTCGGCTGCTTTTTCGGGCAGCGTGACGCAACAGGTGCTTTTGGCCTCTGGCAGAGCCTCCCCACACCCTACCTGGATGCGGTCTGTCCTACAGACCGCTTGTCGGCCTACAAAGGGGTGGTCTTCGGAGGACTGCATCGGATTGGCGGAACTCAGCACATCGAGCGCTTCAATGCCACCCTCCGTGCCAAATTGCCCTTCCTGGTCCGCAAAAGTCTCTCGTTCTGCCGTCAGCAGGCCAACCTCGAACTCATCGTCTGGCTCTTCCTCCACCGCGACAACGCGTCATTACCCTGAAACCACTACCAGCTTCCTAAGGGCAAACGGCGTCCCTGGCTCCCCTTGAGGGGAGCTGTCAGCGAAGCTGACTGAGGGGTTGAACCGGGCAGGGCTTCCAAAAACCGGACTTCGCGGTTGCCCTGACGGAAGGGGCGATCCAGACTTCCCCCGGCGCCTGCGGTGAGGCTTACGCACCGAGCCGACGGGCCAGGTCAGCGATGCTGGCGTCGCTGGCGATCCAGAACTTGCCGAAGCCCTGCCGTTCGATGCCGACATGGTGGATCGTGAAGGGCGGTGTGGCCTGGCCGAGAAAGGCGGCGGCCGGGGGCTTCCGGCCCACCTCCCGGTCCCGGTACTTCGGATTGGCGAAGTACACGCAGACAAGGTCGTCCCCCAACCAGAAGTCGGTGCGCAGCAGCACGTCGGCGAGTAGGTGATATCGCAGCGGCAGCCCGTGGTCCTCGCGCAGGCGGACCTGAATGTCGAGTTCGCGCATCGCGCTGTAGTAGAACTTCCCCAGCCGCCACTGCACGGCGCGGCCGAGCCTCACCCTTTCCGGCCGCTCCGCCATGTAGAAGCCGATGTCCTCCAGAAGCGGGCGCAGGAACATCTCGCGGGCCGCGCCCCCCCGGAGCTAGCCGCTGAACGCCTGCCAGGTCGGGACAGCCTGATGCTGCTCGATGTAGAGGTGGAACAGATGCTGGTACGCGAAGGGGGGACCGGCGTCCTCGACCTCGGGCCGCTGTTCCCCGGTCCGCACGTCTCCCAGCGCGTGTGCCGATCTCGCGCGGACCTCCTGCATCTCATCTCTCGTGATGCGGCCCAGATAAGCGTGCTCGAAGCCGTGGACGAGGGCGTGAACCTCCTGGTAGCCGGGCCGGTTCAACCAGCGGTCGTAGGCCCTGAGGGCAGGAGGTCCGCCGCGCTCCAGCAGGTCCTGGCGGCACTCCTCGAAGGTCGTCACCCGGCCTCCTGAGCGAAGATGCCGTGCAGCCTGTCGTAGCTTCGGCGCTGCTCCCCGGTGGGGGCGTGACGCACTGGGTTCCACTTGCCCTCGTTCCAGGCATCGCAGAGGGTCTGAAGGTTCTGGTCGGCGTGCGGGTCCATGCCGGGTGCGGCGCGGAGGCGGTTCCCTATAGCACGGGATCGCATGACATACGGGCTGCACAACGTCGAGGACCTGGCGTGCGAATTCCCGGCCACTACGGGCCTGAATGGACCGGACTGTCCTGGGCGAGCAGTTCTGCCTGCTTCAGCGCCAATGCGATGGCTGCCCACGATCAGCGCGTGCATGGCCCGGCCAGCTTGCACCGCATTTCCCTTACAGGCCGACGCCTTTGCCAACGGTAGCTCGCTCCCTGGCATGTCCTAGCCCTGGTCATCCCAGGCAGTGGGGACCGGCTCGTTCGCTTCCAGAAACGCCCGGACGACCCGCGGATCAAACTGGCGTCCCGCCTGGGCCGCGATCTCCGCCCGCGCCTCTTCCGGTGTCCACGCCGCCTTGTAGGGCCGCTCGCTCGTGAGCGCGTCGTACACGTCGCACACTGTAAAGATGCGGGCCAGCAGCGGAATCTCCTCCCCCGCCAGACGCGACGGATACCCGGTGCCGTCCCAACGCTCGTGGTGCGACCGGATCACGTCCAGCGCCCCGGGCGAGAGCTGCGGGATGTGGGCGGCGATGGAGGCGCCAGCGGCCGCGTGTCCCTGCATGATGCGCCACTCGTCCGGGTCGAGCGGACCAGGTTTGAGCAGGATGCGGTCGGGAATTGAGAGCTTGCCGATGTCGTGGAGGTAGGCCCCCTGCCGGAGTTCGTCGAGGGCCAGCGGGTCCAGACCGAGGGCGCGGCCTAACCGGACGCTGGCGTCGACGACGCGCTGGGTGTGTCCGTAGGATTCGAGGTCGCGGACTTCGAGGGCGACGCCGAGCCCGAGCAGACCGCCTTCGAGGGTTCGCCGCAGGGCCTGGGTCTTTTCACGCAGTTCCAGCGCGTGGGCGAGGCGCAACGCGGCGAGTTCGAGGACATGCTGCGCCCGCACCGGCAGGGCCTTGTGCCCCGTGAGCTGCCCCATCCCCAGCAGGCCGAGGGGCTGACCGCTGATCTCGACCGGCGCGACCATGGCGCTCTGGACCTTCATCAGGGTCCAGATGCCGGTGGCCTCCGGGTCGTTGGGCGCGTCCACGCTGATCACCGTGCAGTGTTCCCGGAGGGCGCGCTCCGC
This sequence comes from Deinococcus metallilatus, assembly GCF_004758605.1. Classification (NCBI taxonomy): domain Bacteria; kingdom Thermotogati; phylum Deinococcota; class Deinococci; order Deinococcales; family Deinococcaceae; genus Deinococcus; species Deinococcus metallilatus. The sequence goes on along the minus strand of NZ_CP038512.1, from coordinate 691,563 downwards.
CAGGCCGCTGATGTGAATCGGAAGCTTTATCCCCTCCTGGGGCAACGGCACCGCCGGATCGTAGTCCAGGGAGTACGCCGTGATGTCGTGACCCTCCACCCTGTAGTAGGCGGCGGCCTCGAAATGCAGCAACTTGCGCGCCATGGGCAGCCCACGGCGGATGATGACCTCGGGGTCCTCCAACTGGGCCAACCGCAGCGCGAACTCGAACAGCCCGCGTTCCTCGCCCAGCGTCTGGGCCGAAACCTCACCGGTCCCCTTGTCCAGGTAGACCTCGTGGTCCACCTCATTCAGGGCGTGCCTGAACCCCTCGGGGCTGTGCAGGGGCGCGAGCCCGAAGACGAAGGTGGGCTGCCCGGCAAAGGCCGACGGCAGCCTCCCCTGAAGGCGGCTCAGGGCCTGGTCGACGACCTGGAACTCGCTCTCGGGCACGAAGGCGAGGAACTCGTCGCCGCTCCAGCGCGCCAGCAGGCTGCCCGGCGGCAGTGCTGTGCTCAAGGCCCGGGCCACCTCGCGCAGGAGCCGGTCGCCCGCCTTCCAGCCCTGCTGCACGTTGAGCAGCTTGAGGCGGTTGACGGCGACGAGGGCGAGGGTCCCCGAACGCCGGGAGCGGCCCAGGCTCTGCTCGAAGCCCTCACGGCTAAGCAGGCGGGTCAGGCGATCATGCCGCTCCTGCTGGTGCCGGGCACGCACCGCGAGCAGCGCGCCCCCCGCCACGCTCCAGGCCAGCAGCCGCGCCCACCCGGAGGAGGTGGGACGAGTTGCCCGCCACACCTTAAAAAGGGACATGCTGGCAGTGTAGACCCTGAAGAGGTTGACCGGCCGGTCCCCCCCACCAGGCGGTGGTTTAAGGAGTCTGCCATGAAGGGCTCTCCCGCAGGTCGTGGGGTCAGGCGAGCAGAACGCCGCGCCGGAGCAACTCTGGAGTCGTCGGGCGCCGACAGGAAAAATGGCACGAAGATCGATGCCGTTGCGAAAGGGCACTCAGGGTCAGGCTGTCCTCAAGGGTGGAGTCCGGGCCTTGCTCGCCTCACCGCCTCGTCACTTCACCGCGCTCGTTCGCCAACTCTGCCTTGACCCTCTGGCCGCCCTCCGCCTCCTGCGCTCTGAACCCGGTTGAGCTCAAAGCCTGCTCAAGGACAGCGTGGGGAACGCGGCGTATTGTCAACGCATGACATCTGGGGCCTGTCCATGAGTGGAGGCGGGATGGGGGACCTCAACGAATGCGGGGCGCGGCGGCTGTACGAGGTGAGCCGGGATCACTACGCGCCCGCGCTCGTCGCCTTCGCGGTCCGGTGGCTCGACGACCTCGCCGCGCAGCCGGACAGCGTGGCCCTCTGCCTGGGCCGGGACGGGATTGCTCCCTTCGTGGCGGCGCGCCGACTCCTGCGGCTGGCTTCCCCACGCTTCCGCGCCGTCCATCCGTGGCGGGTGCAGCTCGCCTACCTCTCAAGGCCACTGGCGGCGGGAGCCACCGCGCAGGCCGAGCAGGCTGCCCTCCTCGACCGCTATCTCCGTGCGCTGGGCGCGGAGAGAGGCAGGCCGCTGGTGCTGGTGGACGTGGGCGTTCACGGCAGCATCCAGGACTGCTTGCAGCAGGTCTATCCTGGGCGAGAGGTGCGCGGCCATTACCTCGTCCTGCGGCGGCGGGCCGGGGACCGCAACGGGGAGCGCAAGTGGGGCTTCCTGGCCGACCTGGACGTGATTCCCCGCCCGGAACGTGACCATCCGCCGTCCTGGCCGCCCCCGCCCGGCTGGGACCTGGGGGGCGTGCTGCGCCGCGGCGATCCCCTCTTCTTGCAGCGGCGCAGCATTCACCTGCTGGAAGACCTCTGGAACGGGGTGGGCGCGGTGGCGCAGACCTTTCGCGTCTCGCGGGGAGACGGGCGGGTCGGGGTGGTGCGCGGTCAGCCGTGCGAGGGGCCGGACCTTCCCCCGGTGTTGCCGATCCCCCAGGCGGACTGGCGGCGGCTCAAGCGGGCCGCCCTCTGGGGTGTGGCCGACGGGGTAGCGCGGGGCCGCCGGTTGGACGGTGCCGCACCCGGCCTGGCGGCGTGGTTCCGGGAACTGGCGACGCCCACGCCGGTAGACGCCTACCTCACGGACGCACTGGTCCGCCGGGACCGGCACTGAAAGGAGGACCGGCCGCATGGGCAGACGCCACGGCGATACCGCCGCCGACCGGGCCATCCCGCACCTGGGCCGCCTCACCGTCCCTGCCGAGGCCGAGCGGTGCCTGAATGCCGCGCTGAGCGAACAGGGCCATCCCTGGCTGACGGACGGCGCGGGGCCACTTCGGGTTCAGGCCGTCACGGTGCTGCGCGAACACGCGGGCAGCCGCTGGACATTGCGTTACGCGGTACGCCGGGGCGAGGAGGAGCGGACCCTGATCGGCAAGGTCTATTCACGGGACCGCAGCGATGTCCTGACCCTCCTCACCTCGCTGCGTGCCGGGGGGCTGGGTCCCGGCCAGCCGATGCAGGTCCCGGCCCCGGTCGCATACCTGCCCGGATTGCGCCTTCTGTTGGTGGAGGAAGCTCCGGGCATCCCGGCCCGGACGTCCTTGCGTCGGGGTGATACCGGGGTGCTGGAGAGGACGGCGGGTTGGCTGGCGGCCTTCCACGCGGCGGCAGTTCCCCCGCCCACCAGCGCGCAGCCAAGTGACCCCCTCGACAAGGCGCGGCGCTGGGCAAAGGCGCTGGGTGAGCATGCCCCTCATCTGAAGGGAGAAGCCCGTCACCTGCTCGCCGCGCTCATGGAGCGGGAACCGCGGCCCGGTCCGCCCCACCTCGTCCACGGGGACTTCAGCGTGTCCCACGTATATGTCTCGGAGGGAACGACCACCGTGATCGACTGGGACTCGTGGGAAGTCGGGGACATCGCGGAGGACGCGGGCCGCCTGTACGCCTCGCTGCAACACCTCGCGGCCCGCCGTCCCGAACGCTATGGGGGCGCCGCCGAGACGTTCGCGGGCTTCTACCGGGCGGCAGTCCCGGCGGCATGGGAGAGCCTCCCCTTCTACGCCGCGCTGTCCTGCCTGCGGACCGCGAAGCGGCTGACGGCGAAGGGGGTGCCGCACCGGATCGGTTACGCCCGGACGCTGCTCACCGCCGGGCTGAGTTCCCTGACTGCCGCAGGCGGGTGAGGCTCAGGCGGGCGCTATTCCGGCCAGCCTGCATAGGCCGCAGCAGCCAGTGGGCATCAGCGGGCCTTGTCGGCCCCCGTGGAGTCCTCGTCCGTCCCGGTGCCCCGATCCGCGAAGAGGCTGCGGTCGTCGGCGGGGGTGAGGCTGGCGCCGGTGCGGGGGTCCGTGCCGGTCCCGTAAGCGTCGGAGGCAGGTTCCGGATTATGGTTCTCGGAGGTGGACCGGGTGCCGCCCAGCATGTTCTGCATATCCGCCCCAAAGGGCCCGTCTCCCTCGTCCGCGTGCTGCTCGACGGCGTCCTGGGCGGGAGATTCAGGTGATTTCAGCGCGCCGCCGGTGCCCTGGCCCTGCCCAGCAGCAGTCTTCTCGTCTTCCCTTGTCATATGACCTCCAGACGGGGCGGGTCCCGCCCTCCCGGCCCACTTTCGACTTGGAGGCGGTGGCGGGAATGTTCCCTGGATCGCTAACAGCTAAACGCTAAATAAACGATGGACAAATCTTTAAACAAAGAATGCACAGTTCAGAGGGGCGGAACCTCATGGCCGAGCTATAGTCGCAGGACCGACACGACATCTGCCGGAACATGGGAGGGCCTTTTGCGACCGACTGATTTTGAAGTGCAGGTGAACGGCGTCCCGCAGCCTGCCGTACCCGGCGAGCCGCTGATAGAGGTGCTGAACCGCGCCGGGCTGGAACTGCCCCAGGTCTGTTATCACCCGCAGCTCGGCCCGATCCAGACCTGCGACACCTGTCTGGTCACCGTGAATGGGGAAATCGTCCGCGCCTGCGGCACCCCTGTCACCGCTGGCATGAGCGTGCAGACCGAGACGCTGGCGGCCCGCGAGTCCCGGGTCACGGCGTTCGACAAGCTGCTGGGCAACCACCTGCTGTACTGCACGGTCTGCGACAACAACAACGGCAACTGCGTGGTTCACAACACGACGGCGCTGCTGAAGGTCGAACACCAGTTCACCCCCTACCACCCCAAGCCCTACCCGAAAGACGAGTCCAACCCCTTCTACCGCTACGATCCCGACCAGTGCATCCTGTGTGGGCGCTGCGTGGAAGCCTGCCAGAACCTCCAGGTCAACGAAACGCTGACCATCAACTGGGAAGACCCGCACCCGCGCGTGTTGTGGGACGGCGGTCGGCCCATCAACGAGTCGAGCTGTGTAAGTTGCGGTCACTGCGTGACGGTCTGCCCGTGTAATGCCCTGATGGAGAAGACGATGCTGGGCGAGGCGGGGCTGATGACCGACCTGCCGCTGCCGATGTTCCACTCGGCGGTGGACCTGGTCAAGGCCGCCGAACCCAGCATCGGATACGGCCCGATCCTGCAAATCTCCGACACCGAGGCGGCGATGCGCGAGGGGAGCATCAAGCGCACCAAGACAGTGTGTACCTACTGCGGCGTGGGCTGCTCCTTCGAGGTGTGGACCAAGGAGCGGTACATCCTCAAAATCGAGCCGACGCACGGCCCGGCCAACGGTGTCAGCACCTGCATCAAGGGCAAGTTTGGCTGGGACTACGTGAATAGCGACAAACGCCTGACCACCCCGCTGATCCGCGAGGGGGACCGCTTCCGTGAGGCAAGCTGGGAGGAAGCCACCGCGCTGATCGCCCGCCGCTTCAGTGAAATCAAGGCGCAGCACGGCCCCGACGCCCTGGCCTTTATCGCCTCTTCCAAGTGTACGAACGAGGAAGCCTACCTGATGCAGAAGCTGGCGCGGGGGGTGGTCGGCACCAACAACATGGACAACTGCTCGCGCTACTGCCAGAGTCCGGCCACGATGGGCCTATGGCGCACCGTGGGCTACGGCGGCGACAGCGGCTCGATCCACGACCTGGAGAGAGCCGGGCTGGTGATCGGCATCGGCACGAACACCGCCGAATCGCACCCGGTCCTCGCCACCCGGGTCAAGCGGGCGCACAAGCTCCGGGGCCAGCGCCTGATCGTGGCCGACCTGCGCGAACAGGAGATGGCGCAGCGGGCCGACCTGTTCATCCGCCCCAACCCCGGCACCGACTTCGTGTGGGTGACGGCGGTGGCGAAGTACATCCTCGACGAGGGACTGGAGGACCGGGCTTTCCTGGAGAAGTGGGTGAACGGCCTGGACGAGTTCCGCGCCAGCATCGCGCCGTATACCCTCGCCTATGCGGAGGAGGTCACGGGGATCAGCCAGGACGTACTGAAGCGGATTGCCCACGAGATCGTGCAGGCGGACGGCACCTGCATCATGTGGGCGATGGGCGTGACGCAGCAGTGCAGCGGTTCGGAAACGTCCACCGCCATCTCCAACCTGCTGCTGGTCACCGGCAACTACATGCGCCCCGGCGCCGGTTCCTATCCCCTGCGCGGCCACAACAACGTGCAGGGGGCCTCGGACATGGGCGCGATGCCCAACTTCGTCGGTGGCTACCAGAAGGTGGACGATCCAGCGGTGCGGGAGAAGTTCGCGGCGAAGTGGGGCGTGGAGCTGCCGACGAATGCAGGCCTGGACAACCACGAGATGGTCCACGCCATCTACGAGGGCACGCTGCGGGCCATGTACCTCAAGGGCGAGGAGATGGGCATCGTGGACTCCAACGCCAACTACGTGGACGCGGCCTTCGAAAAGCTCGACTTCTTCGTCGTGCAGGACACGTTCTTCTCGTACACGGCCAGCTTCGCGGACGTGGTGCTGCCCGCCAGCCCCTCTCTCGAAAAGGACGGCACCTTCACGAACACCGAGCGGCGCATCCAGCGCCTCTACCGCGCTCTGGAACCGCTGGGCGACAGCAAGCCCGACTGGGAGATCATCCAGCTCGTGGCGAATGCGCTGGGGGCAGGCTGGAACTACCACCACCCCAGCGAGATCATGGAAGAAATCGCCAGCCTGACCCCGCTGTACGCGGGCGTGACCTACGAGCGCCTGGAGGGCTTCAAGTCCCTGCAATGGCCCGTCCTGCCCGACGGCAGCGACACGCCTCTCCTCTTCACCGAGGGCTTCCCCTTTCCCGACGGCAAGGCCCGCCTCTACCCCGCCGAGTTCATCCCGCCTCAGGAGGTGCCGGACGCCGAGTACGACCTGCACTTCAACAATGGGCGGATGCTGGAACACTTCCACGAGGGCAACATGACCTTCAAGTCGCCGGGCATCACCGAGAAGGTGCCGGGGACCTTTGTGGAGGTGTCGCCCGAACTGGCCCGCGAGCGCGGTCTGGAAAGCGGGCGCTACGTGCGGCTGGTGTCGCGGCACGGCGCGGTGCGGCTGCGGGTGCTGGTGACGGACCGCGTGGAGGGCAAGCAGGTCTACATGCCGATGAACACGCCCGAGGCGCGGCAGGCCGTCAACCGCCTGACCGGCAGCCACACCGACCCCAGCACGCACACGCCCGCCTACAAGGACACGGCGGTGCGGATGGAGATTCTGCCGGAGGAGGGTGAAAACCCCTTGCCGCGCGTCAACCCCCGTTACTGGCGCCCCACGCCGCAGCCTGGCGTGGAGGTCGAGCGCAAGTGGCGGCGACCCGACTACCGCTTTCCGGGGGACAATCCCAACCGTGCCCGCATCGCGCGCTACGACACCTCCGAGAGCGTGGGAGGAGACGACTGATGGCGAAGCCTCTGGACTTCGACGTGCTGACGCTGCTCCCCACCCCCGAGGAACGGCTGGCCGAAAGCACCGCCGAGAGCGCGGGCGCGCTGGTGGAGGCGCTGGAACTGCTGCGCGTGCTGCACGAACACAAGGTGCTGCAAACCCTGGTCCGCGTCGTGCAGGGCGGCGAGGGCCTGACCTCCCACGCCCTGGACATCCTGAACGAGCCGGGCAGCGTGCGGGCCGTCCGCAACGCGCTGGAAGCGGTCAAGGTGCTGGGCCGCATCGAGCCGGAAGCGCTGGAAACCGTGACCGGGGCGCTCTCGGACGGCTTGCAGGAGGGCGCCCGCCGGGTCCGTGCCGGTGAACGGGCAGGCCCGGGCGAACTGCTCGCGCTGGTGCGTGACCCCGACGTGGGCCTGGCGCTGGGTGCCCTGGTCGGCGTGCTGCGCGGCTTCGGTCGCGGGCTGCGCGAGCGGGAGGCGCACGGCCATCTCCCCGAAGTTCCCCAGACCTGAATCGTGCCGCCCGACGAAGCTGCCGCCTGCTCTGTCCTGCGGCATGCGCGCGGGACCGTCATCCCCGAAATCGACCTCGTGGCGGTGGAGGAGCCGCTGGAACTCCGGCTGGTGCAGGGGGACGAGGAGCAGTCGGTGGCCGTCACGATGCGGACCCCCGGCGCCGACCGCGACCTGGCGCTGGGGTTCCTGTACGCCGAGGGTGCCATCCGCGAAGCCAGCGACGTGCTGAGCCTGGCCGAATGGCGGCAGGGTGACCTGACCACCCCCAACGTCTTGCGGGTGGAATTGCGTTCCGGCTTTGAGGCGCTGCGGACCCTCTCACGCCACACCTTCACCAGCAGCGCCTGCGGGGTGTGCGGCACGGGCAGCATCGAGCGGCTGGCGCTGCGGGCACGGCCAGCGGTCTGGACCCGGCCACCCCTGGCCCCCGAGGTGGTGTGCGGGTTGCCGGAGCAGCTCCGGGCCAGGCAACCGCTCTTCGCCGCCACCGGCGGGCTGCACGCGGCGGGCCTCTTCACGGCGCAGGGCGAGTGCCTGGCCGTCCGTGAGGACGTGGGCCGTCACAACGCGGTGGACAAGCTGATCGGCTGGGCGTTGGGGCAGGGCCTGCTTCCCCTGTCAGATCATCTGCTGGCCGTCAGCAGTCGGGCGGGGTTCGAGATCGTGCAGAAAGCCGCGCTGGCGGGCCTGCCCGTAGTGTGCGCGGTGTCGGCGCCGACCAGCCTCGCGGTCGAGGTCGCGGGGAGCTTCGGGATCACGCTGGTGGGCTTCGTGCGGGGGGACCGCTTCAATGTGTACAGCTTCCCCGAACGGTTGCGGCTGGAGAACGTCCGTTGATGGCCCCTCGGAAAAAAGGGACTACTCCCCGGCGGGTCCACCCGCCCTGGCCCGCCGCCTTCCCGCTTCTCACCATCCCCTTTCGCATGGGTTCTCCTCCCTGCCCACGCTCAAGCCCAGGAGGTTCCGCATGTCCTTTCTAGATCGTGAGCACAGCGTCGCTCCGCCCGGATTTAACCGTTGGCTGGTGCCGCCTGCCGCGCTGGCCGTCCACCTGTCCATCGGCCAGATCTACGCCTACAGCGTGTTCAACAAGCCGCTTTCCGAGTACGGCGGCTGGAGCCTGCTGGCGCTGGGCGTGATTTTTCAGCTTGCCATCGCGGTGCTGGGGGCCTCGGCGGCCATCTTCGGCAAGTGGGTGGAGCGGGTCGGTCCCCGCCGCACCATGTTCACCGCCGCCTGTTTCTTTGCGGGCGGGTTCCTGGTGGCGGCGCTGGGGGTGGCCACCAAGCAACTGTGGCTGGTGTACCTGGGCAACGGCCTGCTGGGGGGCATCGGCCTGGGGCTGGGGTATATCTCTCCCGTCTCGACCCTGATCAAGTGGTTTCCCGACCGGCCCGGGGTGGCAACCGGCATGGCGATCATGGGCTTCGGCGGCGGCGCCCTGATCGCCTCGCCGCTGTCGGTGACCCTGATGAACCGCTTCGGGGGAGGCGTGCCCGCGAACGGCATCACCGCGACCTTCGTGACGCTGGGGCTGATCTACCTCGTCTTTATGCTGTTCGGCGCCTTCACCATCCGCGTGCCGCGCCCCGGCTGGGCACCCGCGGGCTACACGGCCAGCAACGCCAACGCCCCCGGCCACGGCATGATCACCAACGCCAACGTGACGGTCGATACCGCCATGCGGACGCCGCAGTTCTGGCTGCTGTTCGCGGTGCTGTTCCTGAACGTGACCGCCGGAATCGGCATCCTGGGCCAGGCTTCGGTGATGATCCAGGAGATGTTTCCGGGCGGGCCGAACCACGCGGCGGTCACGGCGGCGGCGGCGGCGGGCTTCGTGGGCCTGCTGAGCCTCTTCAATATGGGCGGACGCTTCCTCTGGTCGTCCCTGTCGGACCGCCTGGGGCGCAAGACCACCTACGCCGTCTTCTTCGCGCTGGGCGCGGTGCTGTACTTCCTGATTCCCATCACCGGTCACCTGGGCAGCGTGGTGCTGTTCGTCCTCTGCGCGGCCATCATCATCAGCATGTACGGCGGCGGCTTCGCCACGGTGCCCGCCTACCTGCGCGACCTGTTCGGCACCCTCAACGTCGGTGCGATTCACGGGCGGCTGCTGCTGGCCTGGTCGGCGGCGGCCATCGTCGGCCCCTACCTCGTCAACGGGCTGCGGCAGTCGCAGATCAATGCTGGCGTCCCCGCCGCCGACGCCTACGACCTGACCATGCACATCATGGTCGGCCTGCTGGTCCTGGGCTTTGTCTGCAACCTGCTGGTGCGGCCCGTTGACCCGCGCTACCACATCCAACCCACAGACGCCTCACTGCCGCCGGACAGCGCCCTGGGTGCCACGCGCCCGTCAGGAGACTGAACCATGACCCAGCCCCGTGTCACGGACGCCGAACCGCCGCAGGAAGTCCCGGTCGCCCGCCTCGTCCTCTTCTGGCTCATCGCTGGGGTGCCGCTCGCGTGGGGCGTGGTACAGACGGTCCTCAAGGCCCTGCCGCTCTTTACTGGAGGGGCAGGCCCGGGCCACTGAGCCGGAACCCGGCAGGCAAGCCTCAGCCCTCCACGCTGAGACTTGCTTTTTTTGGGTAGGCTCGCCCCGGTCAACCCCTCAGGCAACTCCGCTCAGGGGGAGCCAGGAACGCCGTTTGCCCTCTTGTTGCCGCCCCTTGAAGGGAGGTGGCCCGCAGGGCCGGACTCGCAGAGTTGCGTAGCAGAGGGGTTAAGCGAGGCTGTGCGAAATGATAAGCTGATCCACGCCCATAACGCCTCGGAGGAACAGGATGAGCGAACGCTTTAAAGTCGGCGATCACGTGCGCTGGAATTCCGAGGCTGGCTATGTCAGCGGCAGGATCATCAAAGTCCATACTCAGGACGTGGACTACAAAGGATACACTCACCACGCCAGCGAAGACGATCCTCAATATGAGATCAAAAGCGATAAGACGGACCATATCGCCCTACATAAAGGCTCGGCTTTGAAGAAGATCGAAGGCTGACCTTTAGAGATTCAGGGAACGAACGGCGTTCTGGATGTCCGGCACCAATTCCTTCTCGAACCAGGGATTTTTGGCAAGCCAGGGCTGGTTGCGTGGGGAGGGATGCGGCAGCGGAAGAGAGCCTAGCGGCAGATACTCCCTCCACGCCCTGACGGTATCGCTCAGCGTGGCTTTGCGGCGATCCCCCAGATAATGGGCCTGCGCGTACTGCCCTATCAGCAGGGTGAGCCTGACGTCACGCAAATGGGCATTCAGCCTGTCATGCCACAGGGAAGCACATTCCGGTCGTGGCGGCTGATCGCCGGAGCTGGCCTTGCCCGGATAGCAAAAGCCGATCGGGACGATGGCGACTTTTCGCGGGTCGTAGAATTGCTCGGACGTCAGGCCAAGCCAACGGCGCAGCCGGTCACCGGAGGGGTCGTCCCATGGAATGCCCGTTTCGTGTACCTTCCGCCCGGGCGCCTGACCAATGATACGCAGCGGGGCCGATCCATGCGCCTGCACAATGGGGCGTGGACCACAGGGCAGAGCGTCGGCGCAGTGCCTGCACCCCCGGATGTCCTCAAGCAGTTGCGCCAGTGTTTCCTGCATGTTCAGCAACATCGAATTTGAGCGACCCTAGAGCGAGGGAGCCTGTTCGGGCGGGTAGGTGATCGACGTGCCCTCGACCCGTGCGAACGGCGTGAGCTTGTGCATCCGGTAACTGGTTTCCGACAAAATCTCGACCACGGGCACGCCGCGCAGACTGAGCGCGTCGGCCACCAGCGAGCGGTGGCAGCGCCACGGCACGGCTTCGGCACACATGATGGCAACGCGACGTTGGCGGCTCATCTGAATAAGGGATTCAAGCGCGTCCCGAAACGCTCCAGTCTGCATGTAATCGGCGTAGCCCCGAAAGCTCTTGTTTCGCCAGCCAGCATTGGGAGAATCCTTACGCGCGTGCCGCAGGCCGCCCAACGCTGGCATGGGCACATATTCGATATGTTCCGCCGCCAGGCTGTCAGCCAGGGCGCTGCCGCCAAATTGGGGGTTGTGACGCGAACGGGGCACCGTGCGGATATCCACGAGCCGCTGGATGCCATAGATGTTCAACAAGGCGATGAACCGCTCGATGGGCAACGTCGAATGCCCGACGGTAAAAACCGTACCGTCCGGCCAACGCGCTTCTTGCGGTGGAGGATGCTCGCTCATGAAGACTCCACGGATTCCCTCGGGGCAAATGAAAACAGCAGGATCGAAGCGCGAAGGGCCGAACCGCCGGACAAAGGGTCTTCCTGATCTGACGACGCCTGCACGGGCAGCGCCGTCACTGAAGGGTACGCCTTCACCGACAAGGCTGGCAACGCCCATGAAGATGATTCTTCGCGAGCCACTCACCAGAGCCTGAAGTTCAGGCCTCCGGTCTTCCTGAGGCTCCCCTGCTTCCTTGAAGCCAATAACTTGCCACCACCGTTGCCAGAGTGGCCATGAGACGCAGTTGAGCGGTCCACCCTTCAGCTTCCGCCCTGTTCGTCATGCGCGACTGGCGCGTTCGCCATCAGTCGCAGGTGGTACAGCGAGACCACGAGAAACAGCACCGAGGCGCTGAACAGGAAAAAGTAGCCGAAGGCCACCCCCTGCCTGACCCGGGGCGCCAGCCGCGAGAAACTGTCCGGCGAGAAGAAGAGGGCGAGCACCCCCAGCGCCGCGACGACCAGGGCGGCCTGAATAAAGTTCTGGACGATGCGCTGCCAGACCCGGTTCTTGTCGTCCTGAAGCCTGCGGAAAAACGGCGTGGACTTGAGCGTGGTGAGGATGGACAGGGCGGTGATGACCGCCCCGAACACCGCGAAGGCCACCCCCGGCATCGCGCTCAGGGAGGTCTGCACGAAGCTGTGCAGCACCCCGGAGCCGCCCAGCGTCAGCAGCCCCGGCGGCACCAGCGCGAGCAGGTACAGCAGCGCCGGACGGTCGGCCACCCAGGCGACCGCACCGTGCGAGCCGCGCAGGAAGCGGTCGGTTTCGGGAGCCGGACTCACCGCCCACCCCCCGGCTGCGCGCGCCGATGCCGGGCGAAGCTCACGCAGGCTGGCAGGCGGAAAAGGGGCGCCACCTCCCGCGCCGGAGGCAGTGGCGGAACGGCCCCCGGATCGTCCCTGAACGTTCGCTCGACCACCACTCTTCCGGGGAACCGGGCGGCCACGGCGTGAACGCGGGGATTGGGCATAGGAAGAGCTTAGCCGGATGATGAGTCTGGAGTGAAAGCGGCTCCGGTAACCAGCACAATACAGACGTGACCTCCTTTCCCCAGAGCATCACCGTCATCCGGCATGGCGAGAAGCCCACCGGCGCGAAAGATTCCGCCCGTGGCGTCAATGAGCGCGGCGAGGCGCGGCCCGATTCCCTGACGCCCCGGGGCTGGCAGCGGGCCGGGGGGCTGGCGGCGCTGCTCGGCGCGGAGCGGGTGCGCGCGCCGTTCACGCGGCCCACCGTCCTGTATGCCTGCGGCTACCACGGCGACCCTGCGGGCCAGCACCACCGCTCGCGCGAGACGATCACGCCGCTCTCGTGGCGGCTGGGGCTGGACATTCACGCGCCGCTGCTGAAGACGGAGGGGGCGGCGCTGGCGACGGCGCATGTGCTGAAGGACGCCGGTCAGGACGTGCTGGTCTGCTGGGAGCACTTCAACATCCCGCCGATGGTGGCGGCCCTGGCGGAGGCGCTGAGCGTGAGCGACATCCCTGCCGCTGGAAGGCAGTGGCCCGACGGCGATTTCTCCTCCGCGCTGATCTTCTCGCGGGCCGGAGACGGGTTTGAACTCCGGCAGGTGCGTCAGGGCGTGCTGGACGGCGACTGAATGACCGCGCCTGTTCCCACCTTCCTGCGCTCCATGACCACCGTACACACGCGGAACCTGCGGCTGGTCCAGACCGAGGCGTTCTGGCGCGAGCTGCTGCCCACGCTGACGTTCCTGCCGCACCGCACGGAAACGGGCGAGTTCACCGAGCGGATGCAGGCCGTCGTGGAACGCCTGAACCCGGAGTTGCGGGCGCGGGTGCTGTCGGGGCAACTCTTTCTGTTCGAGGACGTGGACCGCCCCAGCCCCAACGAGTGCCTGATCAGCATTCATCCGGAGGCGAACGAGGTCAGCTTCCGCATCTTCGGGCGTTACCTGACCGACATCCAGAGCACCAGCGAGTGGTTCCTGCGCCGCCTGCTGGACGCGCAGGAGCAGTTCGTGATCACGCCGCACACCCGCTGTTTCGTGCTGCTGGACGTGCACGGCGAGCGCACCGACCTGACCACCGGCCGCATCCTGCCCCTGCGGCACCAGCTGTGGCAGGGCTTTTACCGCGAGCACATCTATTCGGTGAACATCACGGCGACGGTGGTGGTGCTCACGCTGGGGGTGGTGCTGCTGCTGAGCCCGGACGCGCCGCACTCGGCCCTCGGCAAGTTCTACGGGGTGTGCGAACGCATCCTATCGGCGGCCATCATGAACGTGTTTCTGCTGATGGGGCAGTTCTACAGCTACCGCCAGGGACGGCGGGTGGTGGAGTGGGAGAAACCGTAGCTGAAAAGCGGCGCCTCATACCAATTTGCCCTGCTTCCCGACGTTATGGAAAAGCGCCGGATGTCCGTTCATCGCCGCAAGTCGGTATGAGCCGTATCTGAACTGAGGGTTGTCGGGAACATGTACTAGAGCATTGGTCAAAAAGACCCCCTCACCCCTTGCTTCGCCAGGCCCTCTCTGCTTCGCAGCTTTGCAAGCCCCACCAGAGGAGAGGGTCAAAAACAAACTCATCTTTACGACAGACGCAAAAAGTTGGGAGCAGGCAGAAATGTGCCACGCCGTGCTGAGCGCCAGCGCGAACAGCGGGTAGAGACGGTGCCCCCTCGGCCACCGCAAGGAATGCGCGCGCCTGCTGCGGTGTCCACACCTCCAGCTCCGGCTTAGGCGTCCTCATCCGCCGCACCTGCTCCGCGACGCTGCGCTCCAGCACGCCCCAGCGGAGGCCCTGTCGCAGCGCCATGCGCAGGGTATGCAGGGCGGCGGCCGTAGTCTTGAGTGAGCGGCCCCCGCCAGTAGCGCGCTGACAGCCTCCTCTACTGGAGGACCGTCAATTCGGCAAGGGGGCGATGACCTATCTGTGGGGCGATAGGGCACAGCGTCTGGGTGTAGGAGCGGAGGGTGGTCAGGCGAACCTCGCGGGTCTTGAAGGCCAGCCAGCGGTGGAGAAACGCCAGCACGCTTCCCTGGTCTGTGGCGGGCGGCAGCGCCTTGACTTCCAGCCTGGGGCACTTTCGGCAAGGTGGCAAGAAGGGCTTTCAGGGCCCGGACCGTTTCGGCTCTCGTCTTGCGGGTGACCGACTTCCGGCGCTGCTGCCCGGTCACCGGGTCCTGGTAACTCGTGAGGCCTCGCCATACCGTGATCCTGCCCTTCGACCGAACCGGATGCACCGAACCTGTTCCGACCCGCCTGCGAATTCGCTTCCTCACCCCCGGAGCTGGGCATCCAAGGCTGTATCTATCGCGTGCGGACGATGTGTCCTTTAAGCTGTTCAGAAGGTCGCCCCCAAAGATACGCTGGCCGTGCCTCGCGCTGAAGTGAGAAACCGTGCCCCGGCGGTGTTCATCCCGGTCAATTCAGGCATGATGGTGGGCGTTGCAGGTTGGTCCTGAACGCGGGCCGCCCAGGAAGTGGTGAGGCGATGAGTGCCGCCCAGAACCTTCTACCCAGCAATCACGGTGCCCTTCCCGGGTGCCGTAGACAGGAATGACATGACTCCAAAATCTGACCGCACCACGCCGCAACCTCCCCAGTCCCCAGCCAGCCCTGCCTCCAGACGCCGGGGAGGCCGGGATCAGCATTCCGCGGGCAACCCACTGCCTGGCCCGCAGGCGTCCACCGAACAGGACTGGCACGCGCTGCTGGGGGGGCGCACACCGACGCCCGTACAGGCCGCTGCTGTCCCGGCGCTCCTGGCCGGGCGGGACGTCATCACCACGGCACGGACAGGGAGCGGCAAGACCCTGGCCTTCCTGATCCCGGCGGCTGCGCGCGGTATTGGCGTCCGGGCGGTGTCCGGCATGCGCCCGGAGGTGCTGATCGTGACGCCCACGCGCGAACTCGCAGTGCAGGTGCGCGACGTGGCCCGCGAGCTGGGCATGACCGCCGGACGCATCACGGGCGGCATCACCCCGGCGCAGACCCGCCGCGAGGCCAGCGGCAAGGGCGTCATCGTGGGCACGCCCGGGCGCCTCAAAGACCTGATCAACCAGGGGGAGCTGAATCTCGCCGCCCTGCGTTACGCGGTGCTGGACGAGGCCGACGAGCTGCTGTCCCTGGGGTTCCTGAGGGACGTGGGGGACATTCTCCGCGCCGCGCAGCAGCAGGTGCAGGCGGCGCCCGGTGACCGGAAGCTGCAACTGGCGATGGCCTCAGCCACCTTCCCCGCCGAGATTCGCGCGGTCGCCGAACGCTTCATGCGGCACCCGGAACGCATTGACGTCGCTCCCGCCCAGCAGGCGGACACCCCGCAGCAGCAGGACATCCTGGGCGGGGCCACGGACGCGACGCACCTGCTTATCAATACGGGCCGCGAGGAACTCATGGACGTGGCGGCGGAGCAGATCAGGGAGGCGCTGCGGAACCCCGGGGGCTGCGTGGTGGTCTTCTGCCGCACCAAGTCGTCGGTGCAGCGGCGGGCCAAGCAGCTCGCGGCGCTGCTGCCCGAAGAAACCGTCAGCCCCCTGGAAGGCAACATGGACCAGAAGAAGCGCGAGCGGACCATGGGCCTGCTGCGCGAGGGGGTCTCCCGGGTGCTGGTGGCCACCGACATCGCCGGGCGTGGGATCGACCTGCCGGAAGTGCGGCTGGTCATCCACATGGATATCGCGGCCACCCCGGAAGACCACGTCCACCGCTCGGGCCGCACCGCCCGCGCGGGGCGAAAGGGGGTCAACCTCGTGCTGCTCGTCCCCGAACAGCGTGCCTTGTGGCAGACGGTGCGCCGGAGGCTACCGGAGGCGATCCGGCCCGCCCCGACCCCCGAGGAGGGCCGGATCGACCCGGCCATCCAGCAAAAGCAGGGCCAGGGGCGAACCCAGCCGGGGCGTTCGCCGGGGCAGCCCGGCAATCAGACCGCAACCCAGAAAGGCACCTTGAAGGAGCAGGGTGGGCGGCCCCGCGAAAGCCGGAAGGGGAAGGTGGGCGTGGCTCCGACGCCAGCGGGCACCGGGGCAGGCCGCGTTGGCCCCCAACGTGCCCGCAGGCGGCGGTGAGGGTCAGACCCGGCCCCGCACCATGTCCAGCAGGCGGCCCAGCACCCGCTCTCCGCTGGTCCGCAGGCCGTCGTGTTCGAACTCGTTCGTCAGCCAGACCCGCGCGCCGCGAATCAGACCGGCCGTCTCCTCCGAGAAGGCCCGCTCGACGTACATGTCCTCGGCGTACACGGCGGCCGCGACAGGGACGGTGTTCTCCCGCAGGCGCATCGCGTCGTACAGCGGGCCCCACGGTTCGGCGGCCAGGAGTTCCGCCGCGTCACGCAGCGGGCGCAGGGCGGCGTACTCCTCGAACATCCAGGGAAACACCATCTCTCCGGTGAACAGCTCCGGCGCGCCGAACTCTTCCGCACCCGTTGCGCCGACCAGTTCGTCGTGCTGCCGTCCGCCCAGCAGGCCTCATGCAGCACGGCATAAAGCGGGTTGCGGGCGAAGGACAGCGTGCCCGCCACGTCGTGCAGGAACGCCGGGGAGCCGAACGGCAGGTCCAGCAGAAAATGCAGTTTCTCCAGCCCGTCGCTCATACCGAGAATCTGCCCCAGTTGCCGGAAACGGCGGGGGGTCAGTCGGTCCCCGTTCGGCAGGCGCACGTCCTCCTGCTCCAGTCGGCCCACCAGTGCCCGCACCCGGTCCAGGTCCTGAGGGTACCGCGCATAGAACCGGCGGTTGCGTTCCAGCACCCGGGCGTAGGTGGCGCGGTACACCTCATCCGGGTGATGCCCGAGGGCGGGCAGGCCGCCCGTGATCAGTGCTTCCGCCAGGCCCTCCGGGGCGATGGACAGGTAGGTCGTCACGCAGAACCCACCGAAACTCTGCCCCAGCACACTCCACCGTTCCACGCCCAAGGCCTGACGGATAAACTCCGCGTCGCGCACGATGGCGTCGGCCCGGAAGCACTTCAGGTAGGCAGCCTGTGCCTCAGGCGTCCAGCCCGGGAGGGTCCCGACCGGCGTGGACCGACCGGTGCCGCGCTGATCCAGCAGCAGGACCCGGAAGTCCTGTAGGGCACGCGGCAGCCACGCGGGCTGCTGCGCGGTGAGGGGCCGCGGCGCTTCCGAGCCGGGTCCCCCCTGAAAGAACACCAGGTAGGGCCGCTCCAGCCCCTCGGGCCGGGCGACCTCACGGGCGAACACCGTGATGGTCGGCCCGTCCGGGCGGGCATGGTCAAGCGGAACTTCGAATTCCCGGTCGGTCATCACCAGGCCAGGCGTGTGGTAAGTCAGGGACACGCCGCTATTAGACTCCAGGGCGTGGCCCTGCCCTGCGCCCGGGCGGCTCGTCCCTCGAGGCGGCCGCCCAGGCGTCAACGAGCAGGTCGAGCGGCAGCGCCTCGATGCGGCGGCCATCATAGGTTTCCATAGGTTCGGCCATGCACAGGGCGTTCAGGACGGCTTCCTCCGCCCCCTCGATCACCGCCTGGAACAGCGGCGAAACCAGGTCGTTGGGAAGGTCCAGTGGCGTCCAGGTGGCAGAACGCCGCTCGGGCGTGCGCCGCACCGGGAGGGCCGTGGAGAAAGCCAGGGCGTAATCCCCGCTGCCGTTGGTCATGGCGGAGCCCGTGCGGCCCAGCCCCAGGAAGGACCGCACGGCCAGGCGGCGCAGGTTGCGGTCCGAGAGGGGTGCGTCCGTCGCGATGATGAACACCACCGAGCCGTCCGCATCACCCCGGTCCAGGGCTTCACGCAGGTAGTACTGCCCCGCCAACTGTCCGACCGGAAGACCGGAAACCTGCAAAACGCCCCCGAAGTTCACCTGCGCCAGCACGCCGACCGTGTAGCCTCCCAGCGTGGGGGGCAGCACGCGCGAACTGGTGCCCATGCCGCCCTTCCAGCCGAACGCGACCGTTCCCGTTCCCGCTCCGACGCAGCCTTCCGGGACGGGACCTTCCCGTGCGGCGTCGAGTGCCCGGAGAGCATGCTCGGGGGTCAGGACGCGCGCCCGGATATCGTTGACGACCCCATCGTTCGTTTCGCCCACCACAGCGTTCACGCTCCGCGCCTGCGGGTTGCGGACCAGTGTCCACTCCAGCAAACCCTGCATCACGGGCGCGACACTCAAGGTGTTCGTCAGAAGAACCGGCGTTTCGAGCTCCCCCAGTTCCTGAACCTGCGTCAACCCGACGAACTTCCCGAAGCCGTTCCCGACGGCGACCCCGGCCGGTACCCTTTCCTCGAACAGGTTCCCGGGGTGGGGCAGGATGGCCGTCACACCCGTCCTGATGTTGGGGTCGATGATGACCGTTTCATGGCCGACCCGGACATCAGGAACGTCGGTGATGGCATTGTGCGGACCACTCGGAAGGATACCGGGCACGATGCCCAGGTCACGTAACCGTTGCCTGGCGGGAGCATGGTCGCTGGACATACCCCACGCTAACAGCGGTTCTGTTGCACGAGAGCCGGAAGCCACAGGCGTGGGCTACGTTCTCGAAACATCCAGTCTCGAATCAGCGTTGAGCCAGGAAACGCGCTTCTTCCGCAGCTCGTGGCGCAACAGCTCGTACAGATTCATCACGGGCGCCAGCTCCTCGCTCGTCCCTATGCAGTGCTCGAGTGCCTGACGTGTCAACGCTGCAAATTCGAGCCGAACCACATTGAGCCAACTTGGAGTTAACCCACAGCCTTGACCCGTGTGACAGGGCCTTGCCGGTTGGCTTGCCGCTGGGAGTACCCTGTCCCTTGAAGCTCCCTTCAGGGCGCTCCAGGGTGGTCCACCCCGGCGACGTTCCACGGGGTCACCCCGAAAGCAGTTCGCGTGGAAACCCGGGACGGCAAGGAGAACCATGCATCCTCCCGAAACCGGCTCCGTCTTCGCAGGCTCCATTCCGCAGTTTTATGCGCAGTACCTGGTCCCGCTCATCTTCGAACCCTACGCCGTTGATCTGGCCTCCCGTGTCACACGGCGACAGCCAGCCAGCATCCTGGAAATCGCCGCGGGGACGGGGGTCGTGACCCGCCAACTCGCTCACACCCTGCCCCCTGAAGTCTCAATCGTCGCCACCGATCTCAGCCAGCCCATGCTCGATCAGGCCGCCGCGGCCGGGACCGTCCGTCCCGTGGAGTGGTGCCAGGCGGACGCCCAGCAGCTCCCGTTTCTCGACGAGGCGTTCGATGTGGTCGTTTGCCAATTCGGGGTCATGTTCTTCCCGGATAAGGTCAGGGCCTTTGCGGAGGCCAGGCGCGTTCTTCGTCCGCACGGCCAGTTCATCTTCAGTGTGTGGGACCGAATCGAAGAGAACGAGTTGACCGACACCATCCTCCAGGCGGTCAGGCACCTCCTCCCGGACGATCACCCGCCCTTCATGACCCGTATTCCGCATGGGTATTGCGATCCTGCGGTCATCGCTCAGGATCTTGGCCGCGCGGGGTTCACTTAGACACCCAGCGTCACCCCCTTGACCGCCCGCAGTCGCGCGGATTCGCCGCTTGTTCCTGCGGTGGCGTTCTGCCAGGGCACACCCATGCGAGGCGAATTAGAGGCGCGTGGACCGGCATGCCCCCAGGAGGCGACCGACCTGGCGACCGCGGCTCTGGCCGCCCAGTTTGGCCAGGGTGTGGTGGAAGGGAAACTGCAAGCCCTCGTCGTCTCGGTGGACCGCGAGGGTCGGGCCAGCCAAGGGGGACACGTGCGGCAGGCGGGGTGGGCAGCCTACCCACGCGCCGAAGAGCATGCTTGACTCCCTGCCACCGTCTCTTGAGGCACCCGGCGCAGATCAGCATCAATGTGCCTGCCAGACACAGTCCGAAGATGCCCTCGGGCGAATACGTCCCAGATTGAGCGACCATGCGAAACCGCACCTCTCAGCAGTCGCTGGAAGTGTCTTGCCCTGCAGGCTCCAAAGTTAGACTTTGGAAAGTTGACACGTATGGCCTGACGGTCGCACTCTCCCTCTGACACAACCCCCAGAGCGCGGTTGCCCACGGAGGCCGATTTGGGGCGGTGCGCCGCCTCTGACAAATGAAAAAGCCCCGCGCCAGGCGGGGTTTTCTCTTGGTGCGGAAGGGCAGACTTGAACTGCCGACCTCACGCTTATCAGGCGTGCGCTCTAACCAGCTGAGCTACTCCCGCGCACCACACTGCTGCGCCCTCTCGGACGAGCGGGTGACAATGTAGCAGGGGGCGGGGAGGGTGTCAACGCCTATGGCGGGGGCGTGGGCGTGTCAGGTTCCGGTGAGGCGGAGCGTGGTTCCCTGCATGGGTATGCGAGATTCCTTCCTGCCGCTCCCCGAGGTCCTGCCCCCAGCCCACGGCTGGCGCGGACGCGGGGTGTTCCGGCGGGAACCTGGCCGCCGGGACGTCTATCAACTGGTCCTGCCCCTCGTGCTGCTGGGGACGCTGCTGCCGCTGGCCCTGCCCGGACTGGGGATGCCCGCCGCCTTCGCGGCCACGTCGCCCCTGCTGGCGGGCCTGCTGGGCCTGGTGCTGGCGCTGTCGCTGGTGCAGCGCGTCCCGCTGCGGGTGCTGGACCTGCTCCTGCTGGTGGGGGGCTGGATCTTCATGCTGGGGCAGCTCGCGCTCCTGCTGTTCGCGCCGGGGGTGGGGGGCGGGACCCGGGCGGCGGCGGGGATCGTTCCCTGGTTCCCGCTGTTCCTGCTGATGCACAGTTGGCTGCTGGGTGAGCAGTGGGGCCGGGTCCTGGGCCGCGCGGCCCTGGGCGCCACGCTGCTGCTGACCGCCGCCTTTGCCGTGGGGCCGCTGCCCGCGCGCGGGGCCGAGGGAAGCGCGCTGCTCAACAGCATGCTGCAACTGCTGCTGGCGGGGGGAGCCGCGCTGCTGTGTCAGCAGGTGGCGACGCGCCGGGCCACGTCACAGGCACGTCAGGGCGCCTGGGCCAGCATCCCCGACCAGGAACGCGACGCCCTGACCGGGTTGCCTGCCCGCCGGGCACTGGAACGGGTCCTCAACCGTCATCTGACGCGGCACGCCCCGGGCCTGACGGTCGCCGTGCTGACGGTGGACGGTCTGGAGCAGGTGGAAGAGGAACGGGGGATCGCCTTTGCCCAGGCCCTGCGTGCCCACGTGGCCCGCACCCTCAGTGCCGCCATCCGCGAGGGGGACGTGGTCGGATGCCTGGGGGACCACACCCTCGCGGTGCTGATGCGTGTGCCCGACGGCCGGTTTGCCCGCACCACCTGCGAGCGGCTGCGGCTGCGCGTCGCCTCCCGGCCCCTGGACGGCGTCCTGCCCACCGTGAGCGTGGGCGTGGTCGTCTGGGCCGGACATCCGGACGGCCGCGCCCTGCTCGCGGACGCGCAGCAGGCCCTCAGCAGCGCCCGGGCGAGCGGCGGCAACCGGGTCCACCTCTCCCCCGTCCCGGCGGCCTGACCGAGCCTGGCCCCAGGCCCTACACTGAACCTGCACGGGAGGTCGCCTGGCCTGGGGCCTCCCGCTCCGCCTGCCGCCGCCTGACACGGGGCTGACAGACCGGCGGAGAATGGGAGAGGATTGTCATGGTGCTGTCAAAATTCATGCCCAGAAACCCCCAGTTCAGCGCGAAGTTCGCTGAAGCCGCCCGCAACGCCCACGCCACCGCCCAGGCGCTGGTGGACCTGCTGGAGAACTACACCGACGTGGACGCCAAGGTGCAGCGTGTGCGCGACCTCGAACACGAGGGCGACCGCATCACCCGCGAGATCACCAACCTGCTGGCCGAGTCGTTCATCGTGCCCTTCGACCGCGAGGACATCATCGCGCTGAACAACGAACTCGACGACCTCGTGGACAGCATGGAGGAGGCCGCGAGCAAGCTCAGCCTGTACGGCGTGGAGGGTCCCCTGCCGCAGATGGCGCAGCTCGCCCGCGTGGTGGAGCAGCAGTGCGCGCTGCTCGCCCAGGGCATGCCGATGATCGAGGACACCGGGAAAATCCGCGAACTGGCCGCGCTGGCCCAGCAGATCCGCACTCTGGAAGACGAGGGCGACCGCATCAGCGACGAGGTGCAGCGCACCCTCTACCAGGGCGTGAACGACGTGCCGGGCATGATCCGCGCGATGCGGGGCGGCGAGATCGTCAACCTGATCGAGGACGCCTCCGACCAGGCGCAGCGCGTGGCCAAGACGGTGGAGAGTATTCTCCTGAAGAACGCATAAGGCCGGGGTACGGGACTTCATGGGAATCGCCCTGATCGGCCTCATCGTCATCGTCGCGCTGGCGCTGGCTTTCGACTTCATCAACGGCTTTCACGACACCGCGAACGCCATCGCCACCTCCGTCGCCACCAAGGTGCTGACCCCCGCCCAGGCCATCGCGATGGCCGCCGTCATGAATATCGTCGGGGCGCTCACCGGCACCGCCGTCGCCAAGACCATCGCCACCGACATCGTGCCACAGCAGTACGCGACGCTGGAACTCGTCGGGGCAGCCATCCTCAGCGCGATCCTCTGGAACCTCTACACCTGGTGGAAGGGGCTCCCCTCCTCCTCCAGCCACGCGCTGATCTTCAGTCTGGTGGGCGCGGGCGTCGCGGCGGGCGGCTGGGGCATCATCATCCCCAAGGGCGTCACCAAGACGCTGACGGGCCTCTTTACCAGTCCCCTGCTGGGCTTCGTCGTGCCGATCCTGCTGATGGCGCTGCTGTCCTGGCTGGTGCTGCGCTGGCTGCGTCCCCGCGCCGTCACCCGCACCTTCCGCTGGGCGCAGATTTTCAGCGCCGCCTTCATGGCCTTTTCGCACGGCGGCAACGACGCGCAGAAGACGATGGGCATCATCACCTTCGCCCTGAGCGCCTACGCGGGAGCGGCCTACGACCACGTGCCGCTGTGGGTGATCCTGTCCGCCGCCACCGCGATGGGCCTGGGCACCGCGACGGGGGGCTGGCGCATCATCAAGACGATGGGCTTCAAGGTCGTGGACCTCAAGCCCGTGGACGGCTTCGTGGCCGAGACGAGCGCGGCGCTCATCATCGAAACCGCCAGCCGCCTGGGGATTCCGGTCAGCACCACGCACACCATCAGCGCCAGCATCATGGGCGTGGGCACCACCAAGGGCTTCAGGAAGGTGAAGTGGCAGGTCGCCGGGCGCATCGTGACGGCCTGGTTCACCACCATTCCGATCTGCATCGCGCTGGGGTGGGTGATTCATAAGGTGATTCTGCTGCTGGGGGTGTAGCTGGCTTGTGGCGCGTGGCCTGTCGCTCGTCGAGGGGTGGGGGACGAAAATGACGTCTCCCATTCGCTTTTTTCTTTTCTCCACACGCCACAGGCCACAAGCTACAGGCCTGCCCCCCGGAGGGCGAGGAGGTCTTCCAGCAGGGCGCGGGCCGTGCGGGAGGGCACTTCCGGGGTCAGGGCGGTGAGGTCGCGCCCCAGGCCGGGCAGGGCCAGGGCGGGGCTGGCGAGTTGCCCGGCGGCAAGTTCCCGGCGCACGCTCATCTCGGAGACGAAGGCCGCGCCGAGGCCGCTCATCACCGCCTCCTTGATGGCCTCCGTCCCGGCGAGTTCCAGCACCGGCTGCACGGTGAGGCCCGCCTGACGCAGCACCCCCTCGGCCACTTCGCGGGTGCCGGAGCCGGGTTCGCGCCAGATGACCTTCAGGTGCTGAAGATCGCCCGCCTCCAGATGGGGGCGGGCCAGCGGGTGCTGGGGGGGCAGGATCAGGCGCAGGGTGTCATGCCCGATCACGGTGGCCTGCATACCCCCGGGGAAAGGCTGGACCGGCCCCTCGATCAGGGCGAGGTCGGCCTGACCTTCCAGCAGGACGCGCACCGCCTCGCGGGTGTTGCCGGTCTGGATATGGAGCGTGACGGCAGGATGCCGCGCGTGAAAGGCGGCCAGCGCGCGGGGCAGGACATGGGCCGCGAGGGTATTGCTCGCCACCACCCGCAGCGTCCCGTGCCGGAGGTCTTGCAGGTCGGACGCCCACCGCCGGGCACCGTCCAGCGCCCGCCCCAGCGCCTGAGCGTGGGGCAGCAGCGCCTCCCCCGCCGGAGTCAACCGGACGCCCTGCCGATGCCGGGTGAACAGTGGCTCGCCCACCGCCTCGGAGAGCAGCTTCAGTTGCGTGGACACCGAGGGCTGGCTGAGGTGCCGTTCGCGCGCCGCCGCGGTCAGACTCCCGCTGCGGGCCACGGCGGCAAAGGTCAGCAGATGCTCGGCATGGAGAAGCATGATCCAGTTATAGCTGTTTTTAGGGTAGGCACCTAAAAACTTCGATTTGATTTATATTCCGGCGGCTTCTAGCCTCGGAGCATGTCCAAGCTGACCTCGTTCCGATCCCGCCTCCCGGGCCTGGCCCTGGTCGCCCTGCTGACCGCGGCGGCTTACCTGCTCTCGATGCTGCCGGGGTTGCGGGTGCTGGGCGCGCTGGGGCTGGCACTGCTGCTGGGGCTGGCGGTGCGCGGCCTGTTCCGGCTGCCACCCAGCGTGCAGCCGGGCGCGGGGTATGCCGCCCGCACGCTGCTGCGGCTGGGGGTGGTGCTGCTGGGGGTGCGGCTTAACTTCGTGCTGTTCGCGCAGGCGGGGGTGCGGGTGCTGCTGCTCGATCTGGCGGTGATCGCCACTGGGTTGCTGAGCATGACCTGGCTGGCGCGGCGGCTGGGGTTGCCGCGTGGGCTGGGGCTGGCCGTCGCGGTCGGCTCCAGCATCTGCGGGGCCTCGGCCATCGCCGCCGCCGCCCCGGTGGTCCAGGCCGACGAGGACGAGGTGTCGGTGGCCGTCGCGGTTTGCAGTCTGCTGGGGACGGTCGGCGTGGTGGGATACAGCCTGCTGGCGCTGCCGTTGGGGCTGAGCGCGCAGCGGTACGGCCTGATGACCGGCTCCAGCCTGCACGAGATCGCGCAGGTGCTGGCGGCGGGGGCGGCGCAGGGCAGCCACGCCCTCGACTTCGCCATGCTGACCAAGCTCACGCGGGTGGCGCTGCTCGCGCCGGTGCTGCTGCTGCTGGGCGGACTGCTGGCGCGGAAGCAGGCGGTGAACGCAGGGACACAGGCTGCCCGGCCTCCCCTCCTCCCGCCCTTTCTGGTGGGCTTTCTGCTGGTCGGCGTGGTCAGCAGTACCGGCCTCCTGCCGCGGCCGCTGACGGGAGCCATGCAGACCGCCAGCCTGCTGCTCACGGCGGCCTCGATGGCGGGCATCGGCTTGGGCGTGGACTTCGCCGTGCTGCGCCGCCTGGGAGGTCCGGCACTGGTGGTCGGGAGCCTGGGGTTCGGCCTGCTGGTGCTGGTGGCGTTCTTGGGGACGCGGTAGCCCCTACCGCCCCTCCCCCACCGTTTCCCGGCTGGCCCACAGCTCCACCAGCCCGCGCAGCGTCAGCGTCTCGTCGTAGAAGTCGATCTCGCGGCAGATGCCCTCGATGGTGCGGGCAAAGCCGCCGGTGGCGATGGCGACGGCGGGGGCGGGGAGTTCGGCGCGGACACGGCGCAGCAGGCCGTCCACCATCTCGGCGTACCCGAAGACCAGGCCGGACTGGAGGGCGTGGACGGTGTTCTTGCCGATGGCGCTCCCCGGCGCTTCCAGCGTGATGCGCGGGAGCTTGGCGGCGCGGGCAAAGAGGGCGTCGGCGCTGACCTGCGCGCCGGTGGCGAGAATCCCGCCGATAAAGCGCCGACCCCGCCCGATCACGTCGAAGTTGGTGCTGGTGCCGAAGTCCACGACGACCGCGTACTCGTACCCGTCCAGGTACTTCTCGGCGCCGAACAGGTTACAGAGGCGGTCCGCGCCGATGCTCCCCGGCTGGTCGAGTTCCACCGTCACGTCGGGGAGGTTCTCGGCCATCACCTCAAAGGCCTCCACGCCGAAATGGCGGCGCAGCGCCAGCGCGTAGTTCGCCCCCAGGGGCGGCGCGACACTGCTCAGCACGGCCGCGCGCGGGATGGGCGCACCGGACAGGGTGAAGAGGCCATGCAGTTGCAGCGCCAGGTCGTCGGGCAGCACGTCGCGGTTGGTGCGGATACGCCAGGTGTGGGTGAGGTTCAGCCGCTCGTCCGCGAGGCCCAGC
Source organism: Deinococcus metallilatus (assembly GCF_004758605.1). Classification (NCBI taxonomy): domain Bacteria; kingdom Thermotogati; phylum Deinococcota; class Deinococci; order Deinococcales; family Deinococcaceae; genus Deinococcus; species Deinococcus metallilatus. The sequence continues at coordinate 665,119 of NZ_CP038512.1, read as the reverse complement.
ACCGTGCTGGTGTTGCCGATGTCGATGGCGAGAAGGGGGAAGGAGACGGGCACGCAGGAATTGTAGGCGCTGGCAACGCGGACGCGAACGCGCTAGCGTGCGGAACAAGCGCAACTCATCCCCTCACCCTGGAGGTTCCCCGTGGAGAAATCGCTGCTGGAGCATCCGCTCGTGCCGCCCACCGACACCCTCAAGGCCACCGCGCCCGTCTCGCAGGAGGAGGCCGCCCGTCTGCTGGCCCTGGACCCGCCCGCCTACTGGATGGAGATCGCCCGAGAACTCACCTGGGACAGGCCGCCGACGGTGGCCGTCGAGGGCACGCTGGGTGACTTCCGCTATTACCCCGGCGCGACCGGGAATGTCAGCGTCAACTGCCTGGACCGCTGGCCCTCGGACCGCGTCGCCCTGCTGTACGAGCGCGAGGACGGCCTTCGCGAGACATGGACCTTCGGCGAACTGACGGACGCGACCGCCCGCTTTGCCGCCGCGCTGCAAGACCTGGGGGTGCAGAAGGGCGACCGGGTGGCGATCTACCTGGGGAACGTGCCCGAAGCCTTTATCGCCATCCACGCCTGCTACCGCATCGGCGCGATCTACAGCGTGATTTTCGCGGGCTTCAGCGCGTCCGCCGTCCGTGACCGGCTGGAGGACGCCCGCCCGAAGGTCGTCGTCTGCACCGACGCCACACTGCGGCGCGGAAAGGTGGTTCCCCTCAAGGCCACACTGGACGAGGCGATGGAGGGGCTGGGCATCCCCCACGTGATCGTCGCGCGGCGGGTGGACCGGGACTTCCCGCTGAGGGAGGGGGAGCAGGATTTCCACGCACTGCTGAATGCCACCGTCCGCCGTGCCGAGCCGGTCCCGCTGGAGGCGAACGAACCCGGCTTCATCATCTATACGTCGGGCACGACCTCCAAACCGAAGGGGCTGGTCCACGCCGGGATCGGCTTTCTGGCCGGGGCCTACGCGAACGTGAAGTGGGCGCTGAACCTCCGCCCGGAGGACGTGTACTGGTGTACGGCGGACGTGGGCTGGCTGACCTTCCCGATCTTCGCGCTGGTGGGCGGCCTGGCGCATGGGGCGACGCATGTGATCTACGAGGGCGGCATCGACACGCCCACCCCCGCCCGTCCCTATGAGGTGATCGAGCGGTACGGCGTCAACAAGGTCTTCACCGCCCCCACCGCCCTGCGGATGCTGCGCCGCGCCGGGGACGCCGCCCTCGGCCAGCATGACCTGAACACGCTGGAACTGATCAGTCTGGTCGGAGAACCGCTGGACCCGGAAACCTGGCACTGGACGCAGGGCAAGCTGGGTGCGGGCCGCATCTTCCTGAACAACACCTACGGGCAGACCGAAACCGGCACCGCCTGGGCCAGCAGCATGGTCGGCCTGACGCCCACCCGCCCCGGCAGTTGCGGCCATCCCCTCCCCGGCTACCGCGCCCGCGTGGTGCGGGATGACGGTCAGGAAGCGGCGCCCGGCGAACTCGGCGCCCTCACCCTCACCGAGCCTTTTCCCTGCCTGGCGCGGACGGTGTGGGGCGACCATGCCCGCTACGTGCAGACGTACCTCTCGGACTTTCCGGGCAGCTACGCGGCGTCGGATGCGGCGCTGGTGGACGCCGACGGCCAGCTCTGGGTCACGGGCCGCCTCGACGACGTGATGAACGTCGCCGGGCACCGCATCGGCACGATGGAGATGGAAGCGGCGCTGATCACCCACCCCGCCGTCAGCGAGGCGGCGGTGGTCGCGCAGCCGGACGAGGTGAAGGGATCGGTCCCGGTCGCCTTCGTGGTGCCGCGCGGGGACGCTCAGGCCGGGCCGCAACTCGAAGACGAACTGGCAGAGGCCATCGTGCGCGGCGTCGGCCCCATCGCCCGCCCCGCCCGCGTGATCGTCACGCCGACCGTGCCCCGCACCCGCAGCGGCAAGATCATGCGCCGCCTCCTGCGCGACCTGCTGGTGGCGGGAGAGGTGAAGGGCGACCTGACGAGTCTGGAGAACCCGGACGCCATCGAGGTGGTGAAGGCGCAAATCTCCTCGTCGTGAAGTGCCGGTCAGGTGGGCCGGTCAGAAGGGCCGTGCGTGGTAGGGTGCGGGCAACCGGGGTCCGCCCCTGACCACAACACGGAGGTTTGAGCATGAGCGTGTCACCAAGCATGCCGGGTTTTATCGACGCGGCCTATTTGAAACAGTTGTGCCGCGTCATGCAGGCGGCCAAGCACCGGAGCTACGACGCCCTGCATCTCTTTCCGGGGGCGCAGGTGCTGGACGTGGGCTGCGGGCCGGGGCTGGATGCGGCGGCCCTCGCAGAGCGGGTCGGAGCAGAGGGGCAAGTCGTGGGCGTGGACCATGACCCGGCCATGCTGGCCCACGCCCGCGCCGCCCTGCCGCAGCGGGCGAACATCCACTTCCGGCAGGCCGACGGACTGGCCCTGCCCTTCCCCGACCATCACTTCGACGCCGTGCGGGCCGAGCGCGTCCTGATGCACACGCCAGAGGCGGCCTGCCTGCTGGGCGAGATGATCCGCGTCACCCGCCCGGGAGGCTGGGTCAGCGCACTGGACACCGATCTCCCGCCCACCGTGGATTACGCCAGCGAAACCATGCAGGCCCTGGACCGGCGCATCACCGCTTTCAACCGGCAACAGGCCCCCGGGGCGACTTTCCGGGGAAAGCCGGGGCGTCAGCTTCGCCGCCTGTTTGGCACCGCCGGTCTTGCACAGGTCACGGCGGAGGTCATCGTGGTTCCCCTGGACGCCGAGGCCCTGCTCGGCACCTGGTTCACTCGTCCCGACGCCGCCCTGAGGGCCGGAATCCTCACCGCGGAGGAGTGGACGGAGTTCGAAGCGCACTTTCGCGCGTTGGAGACTTCCGGCAGCCTCTTCGCCTACTCCACGGTCGTCCTCGCCTCCGGGCGGAAACCGTAAAAGAGGGCAGAGAGCGAGAGTTCCGCCCTCTGCCCTCGGCGCTGACTGCGCTTACTGGAAACTGCCCAGGTCCAGCCCCACGCTGTACGCACAGTTCGTGTCGGCCTCGGTCCGCAGGAGCAGGTCTACCTTGTCACTCGCGCCGATTCCGGCCTTCAGCGGCTCGAAGTAGTAGACCAGGGTACCCGTCCAGGTGGCCCCATCCTGCTTGAAGTCGTTGACATAGCTCTTGCGGACGGGCGCGATCAGCTTGCCGTCCGGGGCCTTGAGCCGCACGAGGTAGGCGTCACGGGCCTTCTCGCTGGGGAGGCCGCGCACGTTCACGTCCACGCGCAGCAGGCCGTCCGTCATGCGCTTCCCGGCGAGGTCGGCTCCCAGGGCGTCCTGCGCGCTGAGATTGCGGAAGTTGTCGCGGGCGTCCTGCGCCTGGAAGTAGAGCTGGTCGGCCTGCCCGCTGACGGTGACACCGGCGGGGCGGCTGCCCTTGGTGAAATCGGTCGGTGCGGCGAGCCAGTCGGCCAGGCACTTGTCGCCGCCGTCAAACGCCTTCACGGCGCCCTCTCCGGCGACGAACTTGCCGTCCTTGACGTTCAGGTCGATGGTCTGGTAGGTGGGCACCGGGTCGCGGCGACCATACGCGCCGTCGATGACGTTCCTGGCCGTCGTCTCCTCCAGCTTGGGCACCCAGGCGAACGCGGGGGCGGACAGCAGGACGGTCAGAACGAGCAGAGCGGGTTTACGCATGTTTCACCTCATAACAGAGAGGAATGACGGGAGGCTGACGGCCTCCGGGGCGGGGCCTCAGTCCTTCAGATACACGACGCGGCAGGCTTTCCCCGCCGAGCGGAACTGCCCGGCGGCACTGGCACTGAGAACCGCGTCGGTGAAGACCTTCGAGTTGGGGGCCATGCGGTTGGGCTGAACGCGGGCGGCCTTCACGCGCGTCACGTTCTGGAACCCGGCGATCTGGCTCTCGGACGTGATGTAGGTCTGGAGGCTGCCTTCCTGCACGAGCTGCGAGCTGACGCCCTTGACGAGCGCCGCGTCGGGCCAGAGCTGCGTCCCGCTTTCGTCATAGACAAAGCTGGTCATGTCGCGCTGGAAGGACCCCAGGCCGCGCACATCCACGACCACCGTGCAGGTGAGGAGGCGGTCCTCGTTTCCGGCCGCCGCGCCACCGCCGCCACCCGCGCGGGCCGTCTCGCCGCCACCGGTGCCGCCCCCGCCAGGCGCACCGGAACCCGCGCCCTCCCCGTTACCGGAGCGGCCGGACGCTGGGGCCTCTCCCCCACCGGAGGGGCCGCCACCTGTCCCGGTGCCGCTCGTGCCGCCGCGTCCGCCCGCCGCCGGGCCGGGATCGGGCGCCGTGCCCGCGCCGCTGCCCCGCCCCTCCGAGGACTCGCGCGGAGCGGCCGGAGCGGCGGGCGTCGCGCCGTTGCTGCCCGGCGTGCCGCGTGCGGGCGCCTCGGTCTGCGGGCCGGGGCTGGCGTCGCCCGGGGTGCTTCCGCTGCGCGGGGTGGGGCTGGCGGTGCCTTCCCCTGTTCCAACGGGCGTGCCGGGCGTGGGGGCGGGCCGGGCCACCTCGGCGGCCGGGGCGGCGGAGGTGCCCTGTCCCGCCGCGCCGTGGGTCGGAGCGGTGGAGGGGGTGGGATCGGGGGTCGCGGCGGGTGGAGCGGGCGTCCGGACCGGCGTGGTCGCCTGGGGAGCCGTCGGAACGGGCGTGCGTTCGGGGGTGGGGGCCGCCGTCTCGGGGACAGGCGCGGGAGTGGTGCTGCGCGAGGGCGTGGGCGCATCCGGCGCCGTGGCCTGGGGGGTGCGGGCGACGGTGCCCTCCCGACCGGCGACCGCCTCCGGTGTGCCCGGGGCGAGCGTGCCGCGTGACGTGGTGGGAACTTCGGGCGCGCTGCCCTGCGGGGCATTCAGCGGGCGGGCGGGAATTCGGGTCACCGGCGCCTCGCTCTCCGCCGAAGTGGCGGCGGAAGCGGCCCCGCGTGCCGGAGCGGGTTCCTCAGTGGCGGTGGCCTCGCCCCTGGCCGGAGCGGCAGTGTCCTGGGTGCTGGCCGGTGCGGCGTCTTCCCGGCGTGGGAGGGCGGTCACGGGTTCCGGGTCCGGGGCGGGTGCCGCTGGGGCGGCAGCTACCGGCGCGGCGGGCGTGTCGTCGGCCTGCGCGCGGGGTTCAGGGTCCGGGGTGCCTGCGCCTGCCGGGGCCGCAGCCGTGGGCGTCTCGGGGGTAGTGTTCTCCGGCACGGCGGTGGTCGCGGGGGCCTCCGTCGCCGGAGCTGATGTGGCCGGGGCCTGTGCTGTCGTCGGCTGGGGCGACGGGAATGGGGCGGCTCCTGCCGGTTCGGCGGATTCGACCTTCACGCGCTCGGAAGTCCGGGGCAGGGGCCGCAGCGGCGCGGCGCTCGCGGCCCGATCCGGGTCGGGCGTGCTGGCCGGGGTCGGGGCCGGAGTCTGTGACGCGGAGGGGGCGGGCCGCGCGGCAGGCGCCGGTGTCGGGGGAGCCGCCTGCCGCACGGGAGCCTGCGGGGCGGGCTGGGCAGGCTGGGGCGTGGGTTGGGGCTTGGGCACCGGGGCCGCTTTGGGCGGAGTCGCAGACTGAGTCTGCGGGGTCGGCCGAGGGGCCGGTTTGGCCTGCGGGCGGGGGGTGACCGGGGTTCGCGGCGTCGGCGTCACCCGTTCACGGACCGGGGGCGTCAGAGGGGAGGTGGGCGTCGCCGGGGGCGCCAGCGTCACCACTTCCAGCGGCGCCCGCTTCAGGTCGGGCGGGGCCGTGAGGGCCGGGGGGCGCAGGTCGGGCCGCGCGGCCAGCAGCCCCAGCAGCAGCGCCCCGTGCAGGAGGAAGGTGACTCCGGCCGCGCGCAGCCGCTCCTGACGTTCCGGGCTGGAGGGACTGGGGGGAGGGGGAGGCAGCGTGGTCACGTCGCCGTCACTTTCCCCCGGCGGGAGCGGTGCGGGTCCCCAGCGCCAGGCGCTCGCCGCCCGCCTTCTTGATCTCGTCCATCACCCGGACGACCGTGCCGTAGTTGCCGCGCTCGTCCGCCCGCAGGCCCACCACGCCGCCCGACGTGCCCAGTAGAGGCTTGAGCTGCCCGCCCAGCCGGGTCAGGGTGGTTTCCTTGCCGTTCAGATAGACCTTCCCGCCGCGGTCGACACTCACGATGGGCAGGGCGGGCGTCTCCTGCACGGTGGTGCTGGCGCGGGGCAGATCGAGCGGCAGGGCGTTTTGCCGCGCGCCGAGGTTGCTGGTCAGAAAGAAGAAGATCAGCAGCAGCAGCACGATGTCCACCATCGGGGCGAAGTCGAAGGTCACCGCGTCACCGTCCCGGAAGCGCCGCCTCACCGTGCCGCCCCACCGGCCGGGACATTGTCGAAGTTCAGGGCGACTTCCGGCACCGCCCGTCCGGTCACCGGGATCAGGCCGCGGGGGGTGAGCCACGCGGGCAGTTCCTCCCGCACCCGCTCGGCCTGGGTGGCGATGCGGTCGGCCTTCGCGCGCAGGGCGTTGCGGGCCACATAGGCGAGGATCGCCACGATCAGGCCCGCCGCCGTGTTGATCAGCGCCTCGCTGATGCCAGTGGCGAGCTGCGCGGGCGTGGGCGAGGTGATGGAGCTGAACACCAGGAACGAGCGCACCATGCCGATCACGGTTCCCAGCAGGCCCAGCAGCGGCGCGATCTGGGCGGCGGTCCCCAGCGCCGAGAGGCCCGCATAGAGCCGGGTGTCCTCGACCAGCACGGCGGCATTCATGGCGGCCTGGGCCGCGTCCACGCCCCGTTCAGCACGGCTGAGGCCCGCGCGCAGCACGGCGGCGGCGGGCGTGGGGTCGGCGGCGCGGTCCACCTCGGCCAGTGCGGCCGCAGGGCCGCTCTCGGCGGTGACGGCCCGCGCCCGCTCAATCAGCGCGGAGGGATCACGGCCCAGCCGGGCGAGTATCTGCGTACGCACGGCAGCGGTGTAGACGACGTACACGGACAGCGCCAGCAGCACCCACAGCAGGGGGCCAGCGGCCTGGATCAGCGCCAGAAGGTTCATGGTCTTCACGGGTAGCACGCGCGGGCGTGGCAAGCGTGAAAAAGGCTGATCAGCTCCTCATCTGGGCGGCGGGAAGCCGGACGCGGGAGGCGGGAGCGGTGAAAAATGGACTCCTTTCCCGCGTCCAGCACTGCCGTTCAATCCACAGTGAACCACTCGACTTTAGCCCACGCGCTGGGTACAATAGCCAGGTAAGTAGGAATCATTCTCAAGAAGCCCGTGGTGCTGAGAATGAGGCCGGTTGCAGGACCCCCAGAAGGAGCATCCATGACGAACCAACCGCACCAGCTCGAGATTCGCAACCTCCACGCCTCCGTCGGTGACCAGCCGATCCTCAAGGGCATCAACCTCGTCGTCCCGCGCGGCGAACTGCACGCGATCATGGGGCCGAACGGCAACGGCAAGAGCACCCTCGCCAAGGTGATTGTGGGTGACCCCGAGTACACCGTGACGGAAGGCGAGATTCTGGTGGACGGCCAGAACATCTTGGAGATGGAACCCGACGAACGCGCCCGCCTCGGCGTCTTCCTGGCCTTCCAGTACCCGGTCGAGATTCCCGGCGTGACCATCGCCAACTTCCTGCGCCTCGCCATGCAGGCCCGCAAGGAAGAGGGCGAGGAAGTCAGCTTCACCGAGTTCTACGGCAAACTG
>NZ_CP038512.1:645000-655000 GCF_004758605.1 Deinococcus metallilatus | reverse complement strand
TACGCCACCGAACTGCCCGCCGAACTGCGCGAGAAGGGCGTCATCTTCACCGACCTCAAGACGGCGGTGGAGCAGCACGCCGACAAGGTGCAGCAGTACCTCTACAGCGTGGTTCCGGCGGAAGTGCCCGACGACACGACCATCGCTGCACCCGGCACCACGCCGAGCAAGTCCCCCGACCCCAGCGAGGGCAAGTTCAGCGCGCTGGCGGCGGCCCTGTGGACGAACGGCGCCTTCGTGTACGTGCCGCGCGGCGTGGAAGTCGAACTGCCCCTGGGCAGCTTCCGCGTGATGAGCGAGGCGGGCACCTACACGGCGACCCGCACGCTGGTCGTGGCCGAGGAGAACGCGCAGGTCACCTTCATTGACGAGCAGGACAGCGAGGAGCTACCCGGCACCTACGCCATCGGCGCGGTGGAGCTGGTCGTGAAGCAGGGTGCGCGGCTGCGGTACGTCTCCATCCAGAACTGGGGCAAGGGCGTCACGCACATCCAGCGCCAGCGCGGCGACGTGGCCCGCGACGCGGTTCTTAACAGCCTGGTGGTGACGATGGGCGGCACCCTCAGCCGCACCGAGATGCAGAGCTACCTGCGCGGCCAGGGCAGCGACTCGGAAATGCTCGCGCTGTACTTCGCCAACGAGGACCAGCACTTCGACCACTACACCCTCCAGCACCACGCCGCGCCGCACGCGCACAGCGACCTGCTGTACAAGGGCGTGAACGCCGACCAGTCGGTGGGCGTGTTCAGCGGCATGATCAAGGTGGACCTGGGCGCGCAGAAAACGGACGCCTACCAGAAGCACCGCACCTTGATGCTCTCCAGCGAGGCGCAGAACTACAGCGTGCCGCAACTGGAGATCAACGCCAACGACGTGCGCTGCTCGCACGGCTCCACTACGGGACCCGTCAACCAGGAAGCCCTCTTCTTCCTGCGCTCGCGCGGCATCCACAAGGAACTGGCCGAGAAGATGCTGGTGACGGCTTTCCTCGAAGACGTGCTTTCGCGCGTGCCGCTCCAGAGCGTGGTGAAGTACATCGAGGGGATCATCGCTCAGAAGGTGGGGGCGGCGTAAGGCAGGGGTAGGAGTTAGGGGTTAGGAGAGGCGGTCGGCTTCCGGGGAGGGGCTGGCCGCTTCTTCATCTGGGAACTTGGTGGTAAAACCCGGCATGAACAAGTCCCGCATGGAAGCCTTCTCGGATGGAGTCCTCGCCATCATCATCACGATCATGGTGCTGGAGCTGAAAACGCCGGAAGGCCACGACTGGCGCGAACTCGCCCGCATCTGGCCGGTGCTGCTCAGTTACGTCATCAGCTTTCTGTACGTCGGGATTTACTGGAACAACCACCATCATCTGATGCTGACGGTCCACCGCGTCAGCGGGGGCATCCTGTGGGCGAACCTGCATCTGCTGTTCTGGCTGTCACTGTTTCCGTTCGTGACCGGCTGGGCGGGCGAGAGTCACTTTGCCGCCGTGCCGATGAGCTGTTACGGCTTCGTGGCGCTGATGGCGGCGGTGGCCTACACCATTCTGGTCCGCACCATCATCCGCGCCGACGCGAGCAATCACCTGCTGGCCGACGCGACGGGCCGCGACCTGAAGGGCAACCTGTCGATTGCGGCCTACCTGATCGCCATTGTCGCGCCCTTTTTCGGGCAGACGGGCGTTATCGTCTCCGGGCTGATGCTGACCGCCGTCGCCCTGATGTGGCTGATTCCGGATCGGCGGATCGAGCGGGTGCTGGCAAATGAACCCACGACCTGAAGCGGCTCCGATTCCCGGCCCGAATTGCCCCAGCTTCCACCCACGCCTCTCCGCTTACCGGGTCGCGTTCCGGGTCCGGCACCCCCGCAATCCTCTGCTGCGCCGCCTCCACATCCGTCTCCTCCGGGCGGCACAAATCCCATTCCCTCCCCCCGGCGTAAGCCCCGATCACCAGCAGGTCGGGGCTGCTGCCGTCATTCTTGTGTCCCGTTCCGGCGGGCAGAACCAGCACGTCCCCCTCCCCCACCTGTACCTGCGGGCCGCCCTCGCCGCCGAGGGTCAGTCGGGCCTGCCCACGGGCGATGACCAGCACTTCATGGGCCGTGGAGTGGTAGTGGTGGAAGGGGTAGATGCCGTCGCGCCAGGCGTTCGTCCAGCCGCGCTCACGCAGGTGGGCTTCGATCTGCGCGGGCGTCTTCCCTTTCAGCGCGGCGCGGGAGAGGCGGACGGGCTGGGGGTTGTTGGGCACCGGGCCATCCAGCGGGAGGGTCAGGTCTTCGGTGGGCATACCCCAGGGTAGATTCGTGACCGATTCCCAGTGTGAAGATTCTTCGAAGGCCCTCGCGGTGTCGTCCTGGTGGGCTTTTTGGCCGGATGCCGGGAAGCGGGAGAGGCGGGCGTTCTTCGATATTCCTTCGCGAAACGGTGGTTCCATGACGGCATGGATCAGGTGACCAGGCCAGTTTCGGATCAGGACAGCCCGCCTGCCCCTGCGCCGCACCAGACGCCCGCCCCTCCCGGGAGGAAATCCCGCTCCTTTCCCTGGGGCTGGCTGCTGGTGCCGCTGCTGCTGGGGGGCGTCGGCTACGTCGGCTACCGGCTGGGGCAGGACGACGCGAGCAGCACCGCGACCGCCGGAGGAGGCTTCGGCGGGGCCGGTTCCGGTGGTGCCGGTTTCAGCGGCAGGTCAGCCTCAGGTGGTGCCCCGCAGGGAGCGGGGGCCCGGGGGACGCGGGGACAGAATGCAGGGGGACAGAACGCGGGTGGGCAGGCAGGCGCGGGGACGGCGGCAGGCAGACAGGGAGGGACCGCTGGCGGAGCCTTCGGTGCAGCGCCAGGAACCGGGCGCAGCCGTGCAGGCAGCCAGGGGCAGACAGGCGCGGGCCGCACAGGCGGCGGAACCGGCGTCACCATTCCGGTTCAGGCCACCGCCGTCAAGGAAGGGACCCTCCGCACCGAGCGCCGCCTGACGGGCACGGTGGCGGCGGCGCAGGAAACCACCGTCTCGGCCCGCACGTCGGGTACCGTCACCCGGATTGCGGCCGACGTGGGCAGCACCGTGAACGCGGGGCAGACGGTCCTGGCGCTCAGCAACAGCGACCTGAACACCAGTGTGGAGAGTGCGCGCAACGCGCTGGAAACGGCGCAGGTGCAGCTCCGCAGCCAGACGAACAGCGTGCAGAGCGCCCGCGCGCAGCTTCAGCAGCAGGTCAGCGCCGCCCAGACCACGCTGGCGAACGCCGAGCAGAGCCTCGCGGCCTTGCAGAAGCTTGCGGCCATCGGCGCGGCGTCACGGACGGAAGTGAACAACCAGAACGCCCAGGTGCAGGCGGCGCGCACCACCCTGACGACCGCCCAGGCGAATCTCGCGGACAACACCCGCGCGCAGACGGAGGGCCTGGCCGAGGCCCGCCTCGCCGTGCAGCGCGCGCAGATCGCGTTGAACCAGGCCCAGGCGGCGGCGACAGCGGCCCGCGTCACCGCGCCCTTTGCCGGGCAGATCACCAGCCTGAACGTCAGCGAGGGGCAGTACCTCGCCGCCAACAGCCCGGCCTTCACGCTGGTCAGCCGTCAGCGGCAGGTGGCCGTGAACGTGCCCACCACCGAAGCCGGGACCCTGCCGGTCGGCGCGGCCCTGACCTTCGTGGTGGGGCAGCAGAAGTACCCGCTCAAGGTGATCCAGAACGCGGGCGCCCCCACGGGCGGGAGCGTGCCGGTCATCGCCCGCTTTACCGAGTCCAGCCCCCCGGCGCTGGGCACCGTCGGATCGGTGGTGTACTCCGCGAAGGTGGCGTCGGGCGTGCTGGTGCCCAGTACGGCCCTCCAGGCGGACAATGACCAGACGTACCTCTTCACCATCGAGAACGGCAAGGCGCAGCAGCATGAGGTGAACGTGCTGGGGCAGGCCGGGACGCAGTCGGCGGTCAGCGGGATCGAGGCGGGCAGCCAGGTCATCACCCAGCCGCCGACCGGGTTGCTGGACGGCGCGAGTGTGACGACCGCCAGCGGCGGCAGCGGGCGGCGGGGCGGCGCGGGTGGTGCGGGCGGGCCGCCTCCCGGGGGGATGCCATGATTCGCCAGGTGGGCCAGAAGGTGTTCGGCGGCGTGAACTCGCTGGTGGGCTTCTCGGTCGCGCGCTACGTGCTCGCCATCGGGATTTTCGTGGGCGTCGTGGTGTTCGGGTTCGTGTCCATGCGGTCGCTGGGGGTGGACCTGCTGCCGAGCACGAACATCCCGGTGGTCAACATCAGCACGTCCTACCCCGGGGCCAGCCCCACCTCGGTGGACGAGGAGGTCACGCAGGTCATCGAGAGCGCGGTCGCGCAGGTGCCCAACGTGACCAGCATCAACAGCACCAGCAACACCGGGAATAGCCGCGTGACGCTGCAACTGGAGGACGGCACCGACCAGAACGCTGCGGCGAACCAGGTGGCCTCGCTGGTGTCGGGCGCGGCGCGGCAACTGCCGCAGGGCGCGGGGAATCCCAGCGTCCGCACCTTCAACCCGAATGCCCAGCCGATTCTGGAATTCGGCGTGTCGGGCGGCACGGCCAGCCAGGCCGACGTGTACGACTACGTGAACAACCAGCTCGTGCCCGCCCTCCAGCGCGTCGAGGGCGTGGCGGACGTGGAACTCAGCGGCGGCTCGCAGCGCGGCGTCGAGGTGCTGCTCGACCCCAACAAGCTCAGCGCCTACGGCCTGACGCCTCAGAGCGTGGCGAACGCGATCAGCGGCAGCAACGTGCGTTCCTCCATCGGGACGGTCACGCGGGAGGGCAACAGCCTGACCTACACCACCAACGCCAAACTGACCAGCCTGGACGACATCGCGAACGTGATTCTCGACGCCGCCAAGGGCGTGCGCGTCTCGGACGTGGCGAGCGTGAAAGACAGCAGCACCGCGACCGGCGTGACCCGCGTGAACGGCCTGCCGGTGGTGCTGGTCAGCATCCAGCAGACGGCGGGCAGCAACGCGGTCGCGGTCGTGGACGGGGTCAAGGCGCTGATCGCGGGGATCAAACTGCCCGCCGGGTACAGGGTCACCTACAGCAACGACACGACCGGGCCGATCCGCGCCAGCATCGCGTCCACCACGCATGAACTGTGGATCACGGCGCTGGTGGTCGCCCTGGTCACGCTGCTGTTCCTGGGCCGCCTGAACACGGCCCTGACGGTGATCGCGGCCATTCCGATCTCGCTGGCCGCCGCGCCGATCCTCTACAAGCTGATGGGCTTCACCTTCAACCAGGTGTCGCTGCTGGCGCTGATCGTCGCCATCGGCATCGTGGTGGACGACTCCATCGTGGTGGCCGAGAACGTCGAGCGGTACCGGGCGATGGGCTTCGGGCGCGTCGAGGCCGTGCTGCGCGGCGCGTCCGAGGTGTTCAGCGCGGTCGCGGCCGCCTCGCTGTCGCTGCTCGCGGTGCTGATTCCGGTCAGCTTCATGGGCGGCATCGTGGGCGAGTACGTCAAGCAGTTCTCGCTGGGGCTGGCCGCCGCCGTGCTGCTCTCGTGGCTGGAGGCGCTGCTGTTCCTGACCGTCCGCATGGCCTACACGCCCGACGCCGCGCCGCTGGGCTGGCGGGACGTGCCGCGCGTGCTGGGCCGCCTGCCGGAGGCCATGCGCTGGGGGCTGGCCTCGGTGCGGACGTGGTGGTTCTGGGTGCTGGCCGCCGCCTTCCTGGCCGTGCTGTGGACGCGGGCCGAGAACCGGCTGCTGCTGCTCACGGTCCTGCTGCTCCCCCTCGTCCTGGGTGTGGTCCGGTATCTCTGGGGCGCACTGCTCGCCGTGCTGGAGGCCCTCACCACGACGCTGCACGGCCTGACCGACCGGCTGCTGGTGGGGGTGCGGGAAGCCTATGTCCGCAGCCTGGACAGCGCCCTGAACGCCAGCGCCGGGGTGCTGCTGATCGCCGCCGCGTTCCTGGTGGCGACCGTGCTGCTGGTCGTGCCGCGCATGCACTTCACCTTCACGCCCGCCACCGATTCCGGAACGCTGCGGGCCGGGCTGCGCCTTCCCAGCGGGCTGTCGCTGAACACGCGCAACGAACTCGTCAGCCGCCTGGAGGGCTACTTCCTGCGGCGGCCCGAGGTGAGAAGCGTGCAGGCCAGCGTCACGCCCAACGGCACCAACCTCAATATCACCCTCAAGCCCAAGACGGAGCGGGAGGACATCGCCACGCTGACCGGCACCTACCAGCAGGCGCTGCGCGGCATGTTCAGCGACTATCCCGACGTGCGCGCCAACGTCTTCAGCGGCGGCGGGTTCCGGGGGCAGGGCAACAGCCAGAGCCTCACGCTGGTCGCGAACAACTACGACCTGCTCAAGCAGCGCGCGGCGATGGCAGTGAACGTGCTGGAGCAGAATCCCAACGTCCTGAGCGCCAGCAGCAGCCTGGACAACACCACCCTGGAAAACCAGTTCGTGCCCAATCCCGGCCTGCTGGCCCAGGCGGGCCTCACGGCCAATACCGTGGCGCAGGCCCTCGGGACCTACGGCAGCGGCTCCAGCGGCGGCAACGTCGAGATCGGAGGCGTGACCTATCCGATCAGCGTGGAACTCGATCCGCAGTACCTGCAAGACGACCAGTCGCTGCTGTCGCTGCCGATCTACAGCAATGCCCTCCAGAGCAGCGTGACGGTGGGCCAGCTCGGCAGCATCGTGCAGGCGAGTGCGCCCAACAGCGTGCAGCGGACCAACCGGCTCTACAGCCTCGACCTCTCCATCGAACCCGACCCCGCCAGCAAGCTGACCGCCACCCAGTTGCAGGACCAGCTCACGGCGGCGCTGACCCGCGCGGGCGTGATCGACAACCTGGTGACGGTGGGCAAGGCGGACCGCAACAGCGCCTTTGCCATCGGCAACCGCATCGGGTCGCTGGGCCTCCAGGCGTTCGCCCTCTCGCTGCTGCTGGTGTATCTGGTGATGGGCGCGCAGTTCAACTCCTTCCGCTATCCGCTGTACCTGCTGCTGCCGGTGCCCTTCGCGGTCGCCGGGGCCTACTGGATGATGTTCCTGGTCGGCGGCACGCTCGATATCTTCGGCGTGCTGGGCTTCCTCCTGTTGATCGGCCTCTCGGCCAAGAACGCGATCATCTACCTCGAATTCGTGGTGGAGCAGATGCAGAAGCTGCCGCTGCGGGAGGCGCTGATCGAGGCCAGCCGCCTGCGCTTCCGGCCGATCATCATGACCACCCTGACCGTGCTGGTGATCAGCATTCCGCTGCTGCTCAACCGGGGCAGCGGCAGCGAGTTCGGCAAGAGCCTCTCGATCATCATCGTGGGCGGCATCAGCGTCTCGGCCCTGATGACCTTTTACGTCGTGCCCGCCGCCTTCTCCCTGTTCGAGCGGGGGCGCGCGGCCCATCCGGCAGTGCGGGAGGCCGAAGTCAGCGTGCCGACCGGTCCCCCGGCCGCCACACCGGCGGCGGGAGCGTAGGCTCTCACTCAGGAAGGGCGTTCCCACCAGCAAGGGAACGCCCTTTCAACAGGCCAAAAGGCGAGGGCCGGAACGCCCTTTCGGGAATCCCGGCCCTCTCTCTGTTCTGGGGGTTAGCCCTGGTTGGCCTCTTCGCTGGCCGCTTCGGTTTCGCGCTGGGCCTCGCTGCCCTCGGAAGCCTTGACCTCCTCGATGCTGGCGGCACCTTCCAGCACGGCCTCGGCGGCGGCCTCGGAGATCTCGCCGCTGGCGACCATGCCCGCGACCTGGGCGGCCTGCGCCTGGGCTTCCAGCTCCTCGGCGCTGAGGCGGGGCGGCAGCACGCTGAGCACGACGAGGTCCGCGTCCACGGCGAGCTTCACGCCCTCGGGGAGCCTGATCTGCCCGGCAGTCACGTGGTCACCGATGTTCAGGCGGGTCACGTCCACGGCGATCTCCTGCGGGATACGGCGCGGGCCGGGGGCGATGACGTTCAGGTTGTGGACGACGATGTCCACCAGGCCGCCCTGGACCTCACCCTGCGCCTTGCCGCTGGTATGGACGGGCACGCTGACCTCGATGGGTTCGCCGTAGGTGACCATGTAGAAGTCGGCGTGGATGGCCTCGCGGCGGCGCTTGTCCATCTGCACGGCCTTGACCAGCGCCGGGAAGGTTTCGCCGCCCTCGATGGTGATGTCGAAGAGGCCCGTCGTGCCCTGCTGGCGGAAGGCGCGGTCAAAGGCCTTGCGCTCGATGGCGAAGTTGACGTTCTTCTCCTTGTTGTAGGCGACGGCGGGGATCATGCCTTCGGCCAGCTTTTCCTGGCTCTTGCGGGGGGTGGCTCTCAGTTCCATGTGCGTGTTTCCTCCGGGGGGGCACTTTGGCCGCCTCACTCGCGCCGCGTCCGGGCATGTCGCGCCGGGGGCGGGGCGGGGGCCAAGCAACCCTGGCAGTGTAGCAAATCCTGGCAAGCGCGCGAAGAGGACTACGAACTAGAATGTCATATGTCCACCGCTTCTCCCACGTCCTGGCTTGACGAGGTCAGAACTCTTGTTCTGTCTGCTCCGGATAACCTGTGGCCGGGCTTCCATCCCGCAAAGGTTCCCTTGCTCGTTTTCGACGGACAGACCACCCACCTCAGCGGGGCGCTTCCACAGGAGCAGGGCTGGACGGAGGGGGCAGACGGCTGGTCATGGCCGGGGCGGCATCCGGCGCTGATTGCCAATACGGCGGTCACGCTGCCCGGCGGCACCGTTGCGGCAGGCATCCTCGCTCATGGGCTGGAAACCTTGGGGCCGCAGCGGCTGGCAGCCCTGCTGGTGCATGAGGCTTTTCATGTCTTTCAGGCCATCCACCCTTCCCCCGCCTGGGAGGCGAATGAACTGGATGCCCTCACCTATCCCCGGACAGAACTGACGGTGGCGCACGCCCGCGCGCAGGAAGCCGTGCACCTTGCGGCGGCCCTGGCCCATCCAGAGGGCTGGGAGGCGGCCGCGCGTCAAGCCCTGGCCTGGCGGAGCGTGCGTTTCGAGCATCTGCACCCCGAACACGTCCGTTACGAGCAGCGGATGGAGACTGTGGAAGGCCTGGCCCACTTCGTCGAAATCTGCTTTCTGAAGGAGTTCCCCCGGCTGGACGGGGGACAGGATGCCGGAGCGAACGTGCGGGAGTGGGCTTACCGCAGCGGCGCGGCTCTGGCGCATCTGGTGGCGCGGCGAGGGGAAGGCTGGCAAACACAGGTCATGGCGGGGATTCCACTGGATGAACTGCTGGCGGCCCAGGTCAGTGCCGCAGAGAAACCTGAGCCAAGCCCGGAACTGCTGGAAGCCGCGCGCCGGGCAGTTCAGGCCGCGGATAGCCAGCTCACCGCCTTGGTGACAGAGTTCCGGAGCCTGCCCGGTCCCCGCCTCACCCTCCAGGCCGAGGTTCCATGGAGTGCGACGGGTTTTGACCCGCTGAACGTCCTTGCTCTCCCTGACGGCTCCTTGCTTCACCGGCGATATCTGCGCCTCACAGGACCCACTGGAGAACTGGAAGTCATGGGCGCGTCAGCCGTGACCCACGGTCCACAGCCACTGAACGTCACCCGCCTGGAAGTGGCCGGTTTGCCCGCAGGTCTGGAGCCTTCACTCACTGAGGGTCGCTGGCGACTTGTCAGCGAAAGTTTGCAGGCGAATGTTCCCGCACAGGCCACGACCCAGGATGATCAGGGCGGTTGGAACATCAGCGTCTGACCCTTGACGCCTCTGCTAGAATCGTGCCTGTTGCCGCGCGGCGCGGCGCCCGTGCTCCGGACTGATCTCTGGACGGCCAGGCGAGCGCCCCGGCCGAACAAGGCGAGCAAAAAGGGAGAGTTGAAACATGATCAGCGTGACTGAACTTCGGAATGGCACGAAGGTGGAGATGGACGGCGGCCTGTGGGAATGCCTGGAGTACTCCCACCTCAAGATGGGACGCGGCGGCGCCAAGGTCGTCACCAAGTTCCGCAACATGGAAAGCGGCTCCATCGTGGACCGCACCTTCAACAGTGGTGAAAAGCTTCAGGACATCTACGTGGAGGGCAAGAAGATGCAGTACCTCTACAAGGATGGGGACGAC
>NZ_CP038512.1:605000-642500 GCF_004758605.1 Deinococcus metallilatus | reverse complement strand
GCTCTTCCGGCAGAGCAGGCCGGGGCGAACATCTGCACCTTCGAATGCACCTTCTGTGACGAGTGCGCCGGGAAGCTGTCGCGGGTCTGCCCGAACTGCGGCGGGAATCTGGTCGCCCGTCCGGTTCGCCCGGCGGCGGCCCTGGAGCGTCATCCCGCCAGCACCGTCAGGATCGTGAAGCCAGCGGGCTGCTTCCCCAGGTAACCTTTTCAGCAACCCGGCAGCAAGCGGGGGACGTGATCACCAACCCACGTCCCCCGCGTTTGCCTGGCTTTACTCGCCCGTCAGGATGTTCTGGCCCTTGTTCTCGCGGTCCTCGATGATCTTGCCCAGGAGGAAGAACGTGGGCGGCCAGAAACCCACGAAAAGGCCGCTGCGCTGCTTCTCGTTGCCGCTCTCGCCGTCGTCGGTCTTGCCGCTGGCGAAGCTGCCCGCCGACACGAGAATCGAGGCAAAACCGAGGATGTACATGATGTTGGAGAGTTTCACGCAAAACCTGCTTTCTGAAAAAGGGCCTGGAAGGTGAGGTGGGAGGGCGGTCGTCGCCGCACCACCCCGGAGCCGACACAGGCCAACTTTGTCCTGCGCTCCCGGCCTGAAACGTAAGCGTTCCTCCCAACTAAAGGATGCATAGGCACTCGGCTCTGGACGGTGAGCCGAGGCTCCCACATAGCAAAGCACGACCTTAAGCTGTTGCCTGTGTCTCTGGATGCCCGTGACGCTCTGCTCTCGTGCCTGGCCGGGGTGGACTGGCCTTTCGAGCCGCTGCTGGCCATGCTGGACCTCACGCCGGGAGCGGACGTGCTGGATATAGGCGCTGGGGACGGGCGGCTGCTGGCCCGACTGCGGGAACAGGGCCACCAGGGGAAATGTGTCGGCCTCGATCCTCAGCCCGGCCAGAGCATCCTCGCGGGCCAGGCGGAGGCCCTCCCCTTCCCGGAGGCCTCGTTTGACGCCGCGCTGCTGGTGCGCGTGCTGGCCCACCTGGCGGACCCGGCGGCAGCCCTGGCGGAAGCGCGGCGCGTGCTGCGGCCCCGTGGTCGGCTGATCGTGGCGGCGCACGGTCCCGACCATCTCCGGGCAACGTGGCGGGCGCTGGGGCAGGCAGAACCCACGGCCACGCCTGCCGCCAACGCCCGCCATCTCCACCTTCCCGTCACGGTCACGGCAGAAGCGGCGCGCGCCCTCGCCGCCAGCTACGGTCTGAGCGGCCAGGCGAGCGGCTTCCCAGTGGAGGACACGCTCCACCTCACCGTTGAAGACGAGACAGCAGGAGGCAGAAAGCGTTAAGACGGCTCTCTGCCTCTCTCCCCGCTGCGCCTACTTGTCGAACTTGTCGTACCCCGCCGCGCTGCGCCGCTGCGCTCCCCGCGCGTAGTCGAGCTGCATCTCGACCGTCTCGTGCCTGCCCTCGGTGAAGGTGCTGTCGGGAATCCAGTAGTTCAGGCGGTCCTCGCCGAGCTGCACCCAGAGCTTGTGTTCGTCTTCGGGATCACGCCAGAACGTGACGTGTTCGAAGCCGTTGTGGTCCGCCCAGGTTCGCACGTCCGCGAGGACGCGAGCGGCCCGGGGATGGGTCATCGGGAACTCGCTGCCGTCTGTCTCGTTTCGGAACTTGATCTCGGACATGGTACGACCAGCGTAGCCGACATTGGGTGTACCCGGCACACGAATTGGCTGAGCGTTCCTTGAGGGGGCGCCCAGCGCGCTATTCTCCCAGCGATGGCCGGTCTTCCACCGATGCCCCACCCCGCCCCCTCCGCCCTCAAGGTCACGACGCTGAACGTGAACGGCCTGCGGAGTGCCCTCCGCAAAGGTCTGACGGACTGGGTGGCCCGCGAGCGCCCCGACGTGCTGCTGCTTCAGGAAGTCCGCGCCGACCCGATGCCGGAGGCCCTGGCCGACCTGGGCTACGCGGGGGCGTGGTTCCCGGCACAGAAGGCCGGATACAGCGGTGTGGCGCTCCTCAGCCTGCATCCCCTCTCGGACGTGCGGGCGGGGATGGCCCACCCGGACATGGACGCTGAAGGCCGGGTGCTGAGCGCGGTGGTGCGGGGCGTGCGGTTTGCCAGCGTGTACCTGCCGAGCGGCAGCAGCGGTCCCGAACGGCAGGGCTTCAAGGACCGGGTGCTGGGCGACTACCACGCCTGGACCGAAGCCACGCTGGCGGGAGGCCTCCCGCTGGTGATCGGCGGCGACTACAACGTCGCGCACCGCGAGCCGGACCTGAAGAACTGGCGCGGCAACCAGAAGAACAGCGGCTTCCTGCCCCACGAGCGCGAGTGGATGACCGCCCACCTCGCCTGCGGCCTCAGCGACACGCACCGCGCGCATCTGGGCGAGCGCAGCGAATATACCTGGTGGAGCAACCGCGGGAACGCCTACGCGAACGACGTGGGCTGGCGGATCGATTACCTGCTGGCGGCGGGCGTGCCGGTGCGGGAGCTGTGGGTGGACCGGCACGCCCGGCTAAGCGACCACGCGCCGCTGACGGGAACCGTGGACCTCGGCGGCTAAAGGCGACTTCATGCAGAAACGTGACCTGGGAACACGTGATAGACTGCCCTTGCTGCCGGGCAACAGGACAGCGTCTCCGCGCCGTCAACCGTCACAAGGCGGGCCGGGTCGGAGGCAGCCCGAGACAAGCGACCCCTCTACCCCGTGGGTGAGATGCACGCCTGGGGCCACCACCATGCCAGCGCAATGCCAGTTCACCGGCGCACGTGAGGAAGGTGGCCCGCCGCATCCCAATGAGCACACCCCACGGGCGTCCTGACAGGTGAGGAATGCCGAGAGCGAAAAAGGAGCGCGTGGCCCAGGGCGAGACGCCGGACCATGCCCCCGCCGAAGAACAGAAGAAGACCGGGAGCCGGACCGGGCGCAGGCCAAAGAGTGCCGCCCCGTCGTCCGCTCCCGCCGAACCCGCCGACACCCTTTCTCAGACCCAGACAGCGCAGTCTCCGGTGGCCGAAGCCGTAAAGCCCGCCGCCCCCAAACGCAACACGCGGAAGACCAGAGCCGCTGCTGAACCCCAGACCCCGGTGGCCGAAGCCGCCGAGGTTGCCAGCCACACGAACACGGAAACCACTCCCAAGCCCCGCCGTGGCCGCAAGCCGAAGGCGGAGGCCCAGCCTGCCGTCACGGCTGAGGAAACACTCCCCGAGCCTGCCCCCCAGCCGGAAGCCCCCGCCCGCGCCCCCCGCCGGGGCCGCAAGGCGCAGGCCGCCGAGCAGCCCCAGCCCGAACCGGTCCAGAGCGGGCCGGAACCCATGACGGCAGAGACTCCCGCCGAAGAACAACCTGCACCCACGAAGGCGCGGCGCGGACGCAAACCCAAAGCCGAGGCCACCCCGGAGGTCCTTCCACCCGTCGCAGAACCGACCGATCCCGTGCTGCTGGAAGTGCCGAAGTCCCCCCGAGGTCAGACTCGCCGGGGCCGCAAGCCCAAAGCAGCCGCGCCGGAAGCGGCCACCGAACTCACCCCGGCCCTGCCAGAAGTGCCGCTTGACGCTGTTCTGGGTGGCGTCGAACCCGTGGAGGTCGAGGAGCCAGCCGCGGACGCCGAGGCCACGCTGACCGTCACCGGGAATGCCCAGGCGGATACCCCCGAGCCGGTGGTGGACACGATGCTGATGGAGGAAGTGGATCTTCCCCGCCGCCTCCCCTCGCCGGAAACCGCGTCCCCGGTCCTCCTCACGCACCCGGACGAGGGGGAGGAGCAGGCCGAAGAGACGGCCGACCCCGCCCGCGAGCTGGTGATCGCGCAGCTCCGCAAATTGGGCCGTCCCATCCACGTCCGCGACCTGGAACGCACCTTTACCCGCCAGATGCTCGACCGCCTGGGGAACTGGCGCGATCTGGAGGCGTTGCTGGACGACCTGACCCACACGGGCGAAGTCATCCGCACGCGGCGGCGCACCTACGGCCTGCCGGAAGCGATGAGCCTGGTGCGCGGCCGCTTTCAGGCGTCGCCCGCAGGCTTCGGCTTCGTGATTCCCGATTCGGGCGGCGAGGACTTCTACGTCGCGCCGGAAGACACGCTGGAAGCCTGGAACGGCGACACCGTGCTGGTGCGGATGGAAGGCCGGGGCGACAACGGACGCGGCGGCGGTCCCCGGCGGGGCCAGCGCGGCGACGGCAGCCCGCGCGCCAGCGTGGCCCGCATTGTCCAGCGCGCGTACCGGCAACTGGTGGGCACCCTGGAATTCAGCAAGGGCCACCCCATCCTGAAGCCCGACGATCCCCGCGCCCGCCACCGCATCCTGCTGCTCCCCGAAGGGCTGGAGGGGCTGGAAAGCGGCGCCCGCGTCGTGGCCGAACTCTTCTGGCCCGAGCAGACCGGCGAGGACGAGGTCTTCGGTCAGGTCATGCGCGTGCTGGGCGAGCAGGACGACCCGGAAACCGAGACGGAAGCCGTGATCGTGAAGTACGGTCTGCGCGGCGAGTTCCCGGTGGACGTGCTGGAAGAGGCCGACGCCATCCCGACGCAGATTCCGCCCGAAGCCCTGCTGGGCCGCCTGGACCTGCGCGAGTTCAACATCTTCACGGTGGACGGGCGCGACGCGAAGGACTTCGACGACGCCATCCATATCCAGCCCACGCCGGAAGGCACCTTCGTGGTGGGCGTCCACATCGCGGACGTGAGCCACTACGTGCGGGAGGGCACGCCGCTGGACAAGGAGGCATACGCCCGCGCCACCAGCGTCTACCTGCCGGGCCGCGTGCTGCCGATGCTGCCCGAACACCTCAGCAACGGGGTGTGCAGCCTGGTCCCTTACGAGGACCGCCTCACCATGACGGCGATGATCGAACTCTCCGCCGAGGGCGACATCCTGGACGTGCGGCTCGTCCCCAGCGTGATCCAGAGCAAGGCCCGCCTCACCTACGACGAGGTGCAGGCCTACTCGGAGGCGACCTCCACGCTGCCCGAACACGCCCGCCACCTGGAAGGCGACCTGCACCTGCTGCTGAAGATCACGACCAAGCTGCGCCAGAAGCGGCTGCGCGAGGGGTCGCTGGACTTCAAGCTGCGCGAGGTGAAGGTGGACGTGGGGCCGGACGGGCGGATGGAACTGATCCCGATCCGCGAGGAGACGGCGCGCGGCATGATCGAGGACCTGATGCTGCTCGCCAACAAGGTGGTCGCGCATTACCTGATCGAGCGCGAGATTCCCACCCTCTTCCGCATCCACGAGGAACCCACCCTCCAGCGTTTTCAGGACGCGACGGCGGCCCTCGGGCGGCTGGGCCTCTCGTTCCCCGGCGGGGAGCCGACACCCCAGGCCTATCAGGCGGTGCTGAAGGCGGTGCGGGGCACGCCGCGCGAGAGTGTGGTGAACACGCTGCTGCTGCGCTCGATGCAGCAGGCGAAGTACGCGGGCGAGAACCTGGGCCACTTCGGCCTGGCCTTTGCCGAGTACCTGCACTTCACCTCCCCGATTCGCCGCTATCCCGACCTGTTCGTTCACCGGGTCCTCAAGGCGGTGCTGTCGGGCGACCTGAAGGCGGGGAGCCGCGCCGTGGGCGAACTGCGCGCCAAGCTGCCCGCGATGGGCGAACACACCTCCGAACGCGAGCGCAAGGCCGCCGAGGCCGAACGCGACCTCACCAAGTACTACCAGGCGAAGTGGGCGCAGGAGCACCTCGGGGAGACGTTCCACGGCAACGTGGCGGGCGTGGTGTCGAGCGGTCTGTTCGTCGCGCTGGAGAACGGCGTGGAGGGCAAGCTGCACATCAGCAACCTCGACGACGACTACTACATCTACCTCGAGGACGCGCAGATGCTGCGGGGCCGCTCGACCGGGCGCACCTTCCGCCTGGGCGATCCCGTGACCGTCACCATCAGCCAGGTCAATCCCCTGGCCCGGCAAATCGATTTCACCCAGGAGAACGACATGGACGGCAACGACAACACGACCCGGCCCCGCGCCCGCCGCCGCGAG
Source organism: Deinococcus metallilatus (assembly GCF_004758605.1). NCBI lineage: Bacteria > Thermotogati > Deinococcota > Deinococci > Deinococcales > Deinococcaceae > Deinococcus > Deinococcus metallilatus. Next base: position 636,558 of record NZ_CP038512.1, on the reverse strand, counting down.
GACCGCGAGGCGGAAAAGCGCGAGAAGCTCCAGAGCGTCAGCACCACGCCCCCCCGCAAGTTCACGCTGGACGACCCGCAACCCGCCGTGCAGAGCAGCCCTCCCCGCCAGCCGGGTCAGGGCCGCGGCGGACGTGGCCAGGGCCAGCGCGAAGGGGGGCAGCGGGACGGGAACCAGCCCGGCGGGCGCGCCCCGCTGCGCCAGGGCGGCGGCTTCAAGCGCCGGGTGATCACGCTGGAGCGGCCCCGCAACGAGCACCTGCGGCCCGTGAACATCACCGTGCAGCGCATGTACTTCGGGGACTGGACGGTGGACAACATGCCCCCCGAAGACGGGCAGAACGGTGGACGCGGCGGGCGCGGCTTCGACCGCAGCGACCGGGGTGGGCGTGGCCCGGGCTTCTCACGCGGCAGCAATGACCGGGGCGCGGTGCGGAACCTGAACGGCCGCCCGGAACAGGGCCAGCCGGGCGGAGGCCGCGCCTCCCGGCCGCAACCCGCGCAGGCGCAGCAGGCCCCGGTGCAGACGGACACGGCCCAGGCAGGCAACGACGCGGACGCCAAACGCCGCCGCCGTCGCCGGGGCCGCCGGGGGAGCAACGGCTCACAGGGATAAGCAGGGACCGAGTGGGGCGGGTCAGGGGGCGGACCTCTGGCCCGCTCTGCTGGTGGTGAAGTCCGAACTCATCCCAACGTGCTCTGATTCCAGAACAAACGAACAAGACGGCGGAGGTTCTCCATTGGCCGGAGGCTCGGGGACGGCCTCTCGCCTGCCTTATCGGGAATGCCGAAGGCTGACCCGCTTTCCGCACCTGAAGTCCGTATCACCTGACGCTGGGATCAGGCGTCACGCAGAGGTTCTGCGCTCACGTCTCGTACGTCCGCGCCACGCTCGTCAGCACGCTCCGCAACTCGCCCGGCGTGATCAGGCCCATCGCCATCGCGTGACTCGCCGCGTTCAGGCTGTCGGCGGCCAGGACCAGGTCCACACCGGCCTTGCGGACCTCCTCGCGGAGCTTCAGAACCCCCCGGTCGCGCGCGGCCCCCGTCACGTCGCGGATGTAGACGGCCAGGACGCGGCCCGGGTGACGGCCCACGACCTCCGCGTAGATTTCGGGGTCCTTCTCGCCGCTGTCCCCGATCAGGACGAAGTTCAGGTGCGGAAAGCGGGTGAAGATGTGCTCGATGACGCCGTGCTTGTACCCGCCGTGGCCCTTCAGCAGATCGAAGCCCCAGTTGCGGAGAAACAGCGGCCCCAGCGGAATGCGGCGGTAGTCCAGAAACTGCCACAGCAGGTCGAAGAAGTTCCAGGGACTGCTGGACACGTAGAAAATGGGATTGCGCGCCTCGCCGTCGCGGGTGAGGGCCCGGTACAGCGCGCCCACGCCGGGAAAGGGCAGCCGGGTGCGGGCATTGCCCGTCAGGCTGGTAAAGAGCATCCGCGGCAGGCTGGTCACGTCCGAGCGGATCACCGTGTCGTCCAGGTCGCTGATGATGCCGAAGCGGGCGTCCGCCACGACCTGCACGCGGGCACGGGTGGTGCCCTCACGGCCCTCGATGGCGAGGCTCGCCTCGTGCCAGCCGCCCGCCAGCGGTTCAGGGGGCGCGAAGATCAGGGTGAAGTAGCCGTCGCTGTCACTCACGGCGCCTGCCGTCGTCCCGCCGAGGATTCCCGTCACCCGCACGCCGCCCACCTCGCGCGAGAGCAGGCGGCGCAGGACGGCACGGAAGTTGCGCCAGCGCGGGTCGCCCTTTCTGGCCGGAGCCAGGGTGCGCGGCAGCAGCACGCGCCCGGTGAGTTCCACGTTCTGCGGCGTGCCCCAGCCCACGTAGGGTTGCAAGATCAGTTTGCCGCGCGCCCGGCGGGGCTGCACGTAGCCGCTGAAGGCGCGGTCCACGGTTTGCAGCGCCCGTTCCAGTGCGGGTTGAAGCGCCTTGAAGGAGGTCTTGGCGGCGTTCATCTGCCGGTCAGTCTACGGACTCGGGGCGGAGGGCGGCGCCTTTGTGAAGGGAATGCCGGGGGGTGACCCTCTTCCCTACTTCCGGCGGTGCGCGTACCTCCGGCGGAAGACGGGCGGCACCAGCCGGTCCATCACGCCGGGCAGGACCGAATCGAGGAACACCAGCAGGCGGTACGCCCCGGGCGCGATCACCTCGCGCCGGGGACGGTCCAGCACATCCGCGACGGCGCGGGCGATCACCTTGGGGCCGGGCATGGGCAGGCGGGCGGCGCGGGTCATCTCGCTGCGGACGAAGCCGGGCGAGACGAGGCTGACGTGGACGCCCGTCCCCAACACTTCCCGCCGCAGCGCCTGAGAGAAGCCGCGCAGGCCGAACTTGCTGGCCGAGTACATCCCGTTGAAGGGCACTCGGCCCGCCACCGAACCGATATTGACGATGTGGCCCTCCCCCCGCGCCCGCATCTCCGGCAGGACCAGCCGGGTGAGTTCGATGGGCGCCTCCAGGTTCACCCGCAGCACGCGCAGGGGGTCGGGGTCGTCCCACCACCAGCCGCGTTCGACGGTCACGCCCGCGTTGTTGATCAGCACGTCCACCTGTCCGAAGTGGGCGCGGGCCGCCTCGATCAGCGCGCGGCGGGAAGCGTCCTCCGTCACGTCGGTCGGGACGGCGATCACGCGCGAGCCGCTGGGGTCCAGTTCGCGGGCCAGGGCCGTGAGTTCCCCGGCGCGGCGGGCGGCCAGCACCAGCCGGTGTCCCCTTGAGAAGAGTTCGCGGGCCGTCGCCCGCCCGATACCGCTCGAAGCCCCGGTGAGGACGATCACGCGCGGCGCTCCCTGTTGAGAAGTCATGCGGTCATGCTAAAGGGGGCGCCCCTCTGCCTCCGCCCGGCTCTCCCTCAGCCGCCCGTCAGGCCGGTGCGCGAGACTGGGTGGATGAGGGTTCTGCCGTCCGTTCTGCTCACCGCTGCGCTCGTGTGGGCTGGGGCCTCCGCCGCGCCGGGGCTGCCCCTATCCTCGCTGCCGCCCTCGTCCAGCGTACCCGCCTCGCCCTGGCCGGAACTGCTCCCGGAACCGGCCCGCCCGCTGCCCGCGCCGCCGCTGGTGCCGCTCTCGCCTGCGCCCACTCCGACCACCGCTGCCCCGGCCGTCTACCGGCCCGCCGATCCCCTCTACCCTCGGCAATGGAACCTCCAGGCGATTCGCGCGCCGGGGGCCTGGGCGCAACTGGCGGCCACCGGACGGGGCGCGCGGGTCACGGTCGCGGTGCTGGACACCGGCTTCGTGAATTCGCCGGAACTCGCGGGGCGGGTGGTGAACGGCTACGACTTCGTCTCGGACCCCGCGCGGGCCGGGGACGGCGACGGGCGCGACGCGGATGCCAGCGGCGTCGGCCCGTTCGCCTACCACGCCGAGATCATTGGGAACCTGATCGGCGCGGCGCATGACGGGCGCGGCATGGCGGGCATCAATCCGCAGGCGCGCGTAGTGCAGATCCGGGTGGGGGGGACGGACGGCATGATCGCGCCGCAGGACCTCGCGGACGCGCTGCGGTGGGCGGCGGGCCTGAGCGTGCCCGGCGTGCCGGTCAATCCCAACCCCGCGAAGGTGCTGAACCTCAGCCTGTACGCGGACTTCATCCCACTGACTGGGTGCGACGCGCGGATTCAGGCGGCGGTGGACGCGGTCACGGCGCGCGGAGCACTGGTCGTGGCGGGAGCCGCGAACGACGGCACGGACGCAAGCGGCTACACCCCTGCCGGGTGCCGCAACGTCCTGACCGTCACCAGCGTGACCGAGGCCGGACAGCGGCCCGGTTACGCCAACTGGGGCGCGAGTGTCGCCCTGGCCGCTCCCGGTGGCGAACCCGGGCACGGCATCCCGGCGAGCAGTGTCAGCGGCCCCGGCGGGGAACGCGCCCCGGACGGCACCAGTTTTGCCGCTCCACACGCGGCGGGTGTCGCCAGCCTGCTGTTCGGCCTGAAGCCGACGCTGACCCCCGCCCAGGTCCGCGACCTCCTGACCCGCACGGTCACGCCCTTTCCCGCTGGCCGCTGCGATCCCGACCCCCGCAAAAGCTGCGGCCGGGGCCTGCTGAACGCGGAGGCGGCGGTGCGGGCGGTGCTGGGGGGAAAGCCGTAAGGGGTCAGGAGGAGCGGGAGCCAAAGCAAAAGCTCCCGCACCTCTTTTTCCACTCACCCCGGGACGCCCCGCCCCGCCGGGAACGCTACGCTGGGGCCATGAAGACCCGGAGGAACCCGTGAACGCTCCCGCATGGCGCGTCTGGCTGGTGGTCGCGCTGGTCTGCGGGTGGGGCATCCTGACCATTCGCTTCGTGCAGAAGGGGAACGTGCCCTTCGCCATCCTGTGTGCGCTGCTGCTGATCTCCAACGCCGTGACGCTGTGGCGGCTGACCAAAAAGGGTCGATGACGCGGCGGCCTCTCTGACCCTGCCGGGACCTTCCGGCCGCTAGGCGTGCAGGCGGAGGCGGCGCAACCTCCACCCGCGCGTGCGGCACACCCGAATCAGGGCGCGGGCAGGCAGGACCACGCGCGGCGTCAGCCATGTCTGCGAGGGCTTGTGCAGCGCCCAGCCGCCACCCCGCAGCCACCAGCAGGCCAACCTTACAGGGGCGCGACGTACACCTCGCCGTCCTCGACGAGCGTGCGGTAGATTCTCACGGGTTTCACGGCGGGCAGGGTCTTGGCCTTGCCGGTGCTCAGCTCGAACTTGGCGCCGTGCTTCTGGCAGGTGATCCGGCCCATACTCACCTCGCCGCCGAGCAGCGGGTAGTCCTTGTGGGTGCAATTGTTCCGCAGGGCGTAGAACTGGCCCTCGTAGCGCACGACGACGACGCTGACACCGTCCACCGTGACTTCCGTCTGGCTGCCCTCCGGCAGTTCCGCCTCCGCGCCGACCCGCACCCACGCTACCCCGACCTGCTCACTCATGCGGCCGAGTCTAGCGGGACGCGAGGGGAAAGGAAGTGACGCGCTTCCCGGACGGGAGGGCATAGACGAAGGCGCGCTGCGGGGTCCAGTCCTCATCGGTGACCAGCACGACCAGTTGTTTCCCATCAGGCGTGAACAGCACCTCGAACGGTTCGACCCACGCGCGGGGAGCAAAGGCCCCGGTCCAGGCGGGATCGCGCAGGGCCAGCAGCTCGCGCCCGCTGGCGGTGTCCCACAGATGAACGGTGTTCCCGTAGGCGGCCAGGTACGTCCCGTTCTGGCTGGCCTCGGGGTCATCCTTGAGAAAATGGGTGTTGTAGTCCGCTGCGGCGAGGGAGGCGCGGCGGGTGCCGGTTCGCGCGTCGAGCACATCATAGCGGCAGCCCGCCCTGGAAAGCCCGGGCCGCACGCAGGCCAGCAGCCGCCCGCCCGGCAGCTCCCGCACCACGCCCGCTTCAACATTCTCGGCGCGGGCCTGGGGCAGGTCGGCCCGCTGCGGCGCGGACTCGCCGGATGCCCCCGCGGCGACGCGCCACACCACGCGCTTTCCACTGTTCAGATCGACCCGCGTAAGGTTCAGCCACCGGTCCTGCGAGGGGGTGGCGGCCAGGAAGGCGGCCTGCCCGTCGCGCGTGACCAGCGTGAACTCGCCGGACAGCTTCACCCAACTGTTCTTGAGATCGGGCGAGTAACAGGTCAGGTGCGGCCCGGGTGCCCGGTCCTGCACGCAGGGGCCACGCACGGTCCCCCAGAAGTCGGGAGAGGACAGCGCGGGACTGTCCAGCTTGCGCCGGGCCTGCACCTGACCGGCGGCGTCCAGCACCGTCAGGGTGTAGGTTTCGCTCTGCTCGCCCGGGGTCAGCCGCGCGAAGTGCGAGGCGTCCAGCCGCAGCGTCTGATCGTCCAGCCGCAACCCGCCCGGCGACCGTATCCCGCCCGGCGTCAACCGCGCCTCTCCCCAGCCTGCTTTCCAGACGCCAATTTCCGCCACCTCCGCAGCCGCGGCGGCCAGAACCAGGGACAGGCAGGTCAGCAGGACAGGGCGCAACATGCTCCAGCCTACTCCTCAGCCCTGAGCTTCTCGCACGGTGACGCGGTTCCCCCAGGGATCAACGAAACTCAGCGCCTCGCCGCCGTCCTCCAGGGCCAGGTCACGGGCCAGCAGATGCGCCCGCAACGGCGCGAGGTCAGATGTGACGAATTCGATCCCGCCCAGGCCGGTCGCGGGGGCAGCGGGCCTCCCCTGCCCGCGCGAGTGCCACTCGTTGAGGCCGAGGTGGTGGTGATAGCCGCCCCAGGACAGGAAGCTGGCGCCGGGAAAGTGCGATACCACGTCCAGGCCGAGGGCATCACTGTAGAAACGGGCCGCTTCGGCAGCATTGCCGACCTTGAGGTGAACGTGACCGACGCTGGTCCCGGCGGGCACCCCCTCGAAGGCGGTTCCTTCCGCAGCGTCCAGCACGCCCTGCACATCGACCGGCAGGGTGTCCATCCGCACCTGGCCGTTTTCCCAGGTCCACTCGCCGCGGGGGCGGTCGCGGTAGACCTCGATGCCGTTGCCCTCGGGGTCCGTCAGATAAATCGCCTCGCTGACGAGGTGATCGCCCGTGCCCAGGCGCAGGCCCAGGCGGGCGGCGTGCGCGAGCCAGCGGCCCAGGTCGGCGCGGGTGGGGAGCAGAAAGGCGGTGTGGTACAGGCCGGGGCGGCTGGGCAGCGGCGCGGGGAGGTCGGGGCGGGCCAGCAGGCGCACCAGCGGCTGGCCGTGCGCGCCGAGCGTGACGGAATCCGCCGTCTGCGTGAGAGGGGTCAGCCCGAGCAGGGTGGCATAGAAGTCAGCCAGACGCGGCAGATCACGCGCCAGCAGGGTGACGGGGCCGACGTGCGTGAACGCAGGCAGGACCGGTGGGGTGGAGGACATGCCTTCAGTCTGGAGAATATGCTTTAAAAAATCAACTGCTTTAAACTCAAAGCTTCATGCCTCCGGCTCCACCAAAAGACGGACGAGTTCCGACCTCCTTTTGAGCTACATACTCGGAAGAGTACATCCCTCAAAACTTTCTCTCCGGAGGCCCGTATGGTTCATACCGCGCTGAATGCCCTGCTTGACGCCCTCTCCTGGCTGGCTGGCCTGGCCGTGCCGCTGGCGATCACGCTCGGCGCCCTGCTCCTGGCGCTGCTGCTGGTCGGTCTGCTGGACCGCGAGCGGTTCCGGGCCGGGCTGAACTGGGCAGGCTCGCGGCTGCCAGGGTTGGGGCACTGGGTGCTGGTGGCGCTGGCGGTGGGGGCGGGGGCCCTCGTCACGCAGGTCACGCGGCGGGCGGTGGACGTGCGGCTGGGCGCGCAACTGAATGCCCGCTACGCGAACGCGGCGGACCCGGCGGGGGGACAGACGGTGCAGTCGGCCCCGCGCGTCAGCCTGCTCACGACCCGCACGTACTCGCGCAGCCTGGTGCTGCCCGCCGACGTGTACGCCCGGCTGAACCTGAACGGCGGCTGGGAAACGTTACTGCCCTATTTCGGGAACCCGCCCGGCCTGACGGTGCAGGACCTGCGCGAAGGGTTCACGCGGCGGGGCCGGAACCTGATCTACACCCGCGACGTGACCCTGCAAACCGAGGAACCGCTGGGGCTGGACACGACCCGTGCCCGCGCCGACCTGCGCTTCGTGGACCCGGCGGGCGGGCGGGGGACGTACTACAACGCCACCTTTACCGCCGACTACGCCTTCACCAACCCGCGTAAGGAGGCCGCGCCGGTGCGATTCGTCTTCCCGCTTCCGTATGGCAGCGGCACCCTCAGCGGCTTCCGGCTGACCGTGAACGGCCAGAGCTACCGCGCCAGCGATCTGCGGGAAGGCAGCGTCTGGGAGGGCGTGGTCCCCGCCGGACAGACCGTGCGGGTGAACGTCACGTACCGGCATCAGGGGTCACGCGGCTGGAGTTACAACCTCTCGGACCGGCGGGAGCCGCTGCGGAACCTCGATCTGACCGTGACCGCCGACCGGCCCGCGAAGTTCGAGCGCTACAGCCTCTACCCCACGTCCATCACCCGCTCGGCGTTCGGGGGCGTGCAGACGCTGCGCTGGCAGCTTCAGGACGTGATCACCGCGCAGAACGTGGCGGTGGTGTTCGCGCAGGGCAGCGTCCGCGAGATGCTGGCGAAAGTCGGGCTGATGGAGCCGCTGGCGCTGCTGGTGGCCACGCTGCTGGCTTCTGTATGGGCGCTGCTGCGCCACCTGCCCCTGCCCCCGCTGCGGCTGGCGGGGGCGGTGCTGGGCCTCGCGGTCGGCTTCGCGCTGGGCGGCGTGCTGACCGCGTACCTGCCACCCGTCCTGGCCGTGCCGCTCGGCTCGCTGGTCGGTCTGGTGTTCGGCGTGCTGGCCCTCGGGCGCGCGTACCTCCCGCCGCTGATTGTCGCCGCCCTGATCCCACTCGCGTTCCTGGCGGTCGGGCACTCGGGGCTGCTGCTCACGCTGCTGGCGGCGGTGACACTGCTGGTGGGGCTGAGGGCGTGGGGGCGGCCCAGACGGACAGCCTGAATCGGATCAAAGGAGGAGGGGAAGACCCGTAGGCGGTCTTCCCCTCGTGTTGGCACTCCAGACGTGCGAACGCCTCCCCATCCTCCCTCACTCGAACAGCGTGCTGACACTCTCCCCGGTGTGGATGTTGGCGATGGCGTTGGCGAAGAGCGGCGACACGTCCAGCACGGCCAGCTTGCCGTTCGAGGCTTTGATCTTCTCCTCGGAGACATAGACCGTGTTGGTACTGGCGACCTGGGTCACGTCCAGCGCCGCGATGCGCTCGATGGCGGGGCCGGTGTAGACGCCGTGCGTGACCGCCACGTACACGTCCTTGGCGCCCATGCTGCGGGCGATGTTCACGGTTTCGACCAGGCTCCCGGCGGTGCTGATCTCGTCGTCCACGATAAAGACCGTCTTGCCTTCCACGTCACCGATCAGGGCGCGGGGGCGGACCTCGGTGTCCGATAAGCGCTCCTTGTCGATCATGGCGAGGCCGCAGTCGAGGCGGCGGGCGATCTGGCTGGCCCGCTTGATGCTGCCCGCGTCGGGCGCCAGCACCACGCCCTCCTGCGCGTTGGGCACGCACTTCTTGAAGTGGGCACTCAACACGCGGTCGGCGGAGAGGTGATCGACCGGCACCTTGAAAAAGCCGTGAACCTGCGGCGAGTGCAGCGTCATGGTCAGCACGCGGTCCGCCCCCGCCGCCTGGATGATGTCCGCGACCATCCGCCCCGCGATGGAGATGCGGGGGCTGTCCTTTTTGTCGCTGCGGGCGTAGGAGTAGTAGGGGATGACGGCCGTGACGCGGCCCGCCGAGGCGCTCTTGGCGGCATCGATCATCAGCAGCAGTTCCATGATCGCGTCGCTGACCGGCGTGCTGAACGACTGCACGATAAACACGTCCCCCTCACGCAGCGACTGCTCGTAATGCACGATGATGTTGTCGTTCGTGAACTTCTCGGTCTTGCTGGCCCCCAGCGGGATGCCCAGATTGTCGCAGATGGCCTGCGCCAGCGGGCGGTTGCTCTGCCCGGAAAACACGAGCAGCGGTCGGCGGCGGCTCTGGGCCAGACGCTCGGCCAGGGCGAATTCGGACACGGCGGGTTCGGACACGGTCACGGTGGAATACCTCCGGGGAAGGTGGGGAAGTGTCGCGGGGAGACGACCGCACAGCAGCATACCTGTCCCTTCACGTCCCTGTCACGGGACAGTCAGGCCACGTTCTTGCCAGAGAGACAGCGGGGAGGAAGCGCCCCGTTCGCGCCTCCCCCCCGCCGTCCCGCCCCGGTCACTCGCCCCGGAAAATCTTCCCGACCTTGTCGAAAAAGCCCTCGCGGTGTTCGTTCACCTCGTCCCCGACGGCGCGGGCGTAGGCGTTCAGGGCCTCGCGGGCCTCGGGGGTCAGTTGGCCGGGCTTCGGCACCGCGATCTCGTACTCCACGATCAGGTCGCCGGTTCCGGCCCCCTGAAGGCGGGGTAACCCCTGACCACGCAGGCGGTGCAGGTCGCCGTGCTGGGTGCCCGCCTTGACTTCCACCGTCTGCGGGCCGTCGAGGGTGGGCACCGTGACCTGCCCGCCCAGCACGGCCTTCGCGAAGCCGATATTCGCCGTGTAGATCAGGTGTTCCTGCTCTCGGCGCAGGTCCGGATGGGGTTCCATCTCGATATGGACGTACAGGTCGCCGTTGCCGCCCGGCCCCTCGTTGCCCATGCCCGCCACGCGGATGCGGTACCCCTCGTCGATGCCGCGCGGCAGCTTGACCTTGACCTTCTCGGCCTTCAGCGTGCGGCCCCGGCCCTTGCAGACGGTGCAGGGGTCCTCGATGAGCTGGCCCTCGCCCCGGCAGGTGGGGCAGGGCTGCTGCGTCTCCACCACGCCGAAGATCGTGCGGGCCTGCGCGCGCACGGCGCCGAGGCCGCCGCAGGTGGGGCAGGTCTTGGGTGGCTTGCCCCCCGGCTCGGTGCGGCTGCCGTGGCAGTGCTCGCAGGTGGTCAGCCGGTCCACCTCCACCTCGATCTCGTCGCCCGCGCGGGCTTGCAGCAGCGTGACGCGCGCTTCCGTCTCGATGTCGTCGCCACGGGCCGGACCCCGGCGACCCCCGCGCCCGCCCAGCCCGCCGAAGAGCTGCTCGAAGATGTCCATCGGATCGAAGCCCATTCCGCCGAAGGGGTCGCCGCCCGGCATCCCCGCCCCCGGCGCGCTGCCGAAGCGGTCGTAGTGCCCGCGCTTTTCCGGGTCCGAGAGCACCGCGTAGGCCTCGTTGATCCTGGCGAATTGCTCGGCGGCGCCCGGTTCCTTGTTGCGGTCGGGGTGGAACTTCAGGGCCAGTTTGCGGTAAGACGTTTTGATCTCGTCGGCGCTCGCGGTGCGCGAGACTTCCAGCAGTTCGTAATAATCCATGTTTGTCTGTCGCCGGGCGCGGCCCGACCTCCGTGCTTCAGGTTAACACGAGCAGACTCAAGAAACATGGGTGCGTCTAGGGTGTGGGCTGGGGGATATGGGGGGTGGAGAAGTAATCCAGGTGCATCGCCGCGCGCACCGCCCGCATCGTTCCGGCGGCCACTTCGCGCCCCCGCTCGGTGCCCTCACGGACGACAGCTTCCACGCCCGCCCTATCCCGCGCGAACTCGGCGCGGCGGGCACGGATGGGCGCCAGGGTCGCTTCCAGCACCTCCAGCAGATGCCGCTTGACCTTCACGTCGCCCAGGCCGCCCCGGCGGTAGTGGTCCTTGAGGGCCTGCACACGCGCCTTGTCGGGGTCGAAGGCGTCCAGGTAGGCGAAGACGGGGTTCCCCTCCACCTGGCCGGGGTCCTCCACCCGCAGGTGGTTGGGATCGGTGTACATGCCGCGCACCTTGCGGGCCACCTCGTCGGCGCTGTCGGAGAGGAAAATCGCGTTGCCCAGCGACTTGCCCATCTTGGCCTGGCCGTCCAGGCCGGGCAGGCGGGCGACTTCACCGACGAGGGCCTGCGGTTCCACCAGCACCGGCGCGTAGAGGTGGTTGAAGCGGCGCACGATCTCGCGGGTCTGCTCGATCATCGGGAGCTGGTCTTCCCCGACCGGCACGAGGTTCGCCCCAAACGCCGTGATGTCCGCCGCCTGCGAGACGGGATACACGAAGAACCCGGCGGGCACCGCCTCCCCGTACCCCTTCTGCGCGATCTCGGTCTTGACGGTGGGATTCTGCCGCAGGTGCGACACGGTGACGAGGTTCAGGTAAAAGACCGTCAGCTCCGCGATCTCCGGCACCTGCGACTGGATCACGAAGGTCGTCTCTGCCGGGTCCAGGCCGACCGCCAGATAATCGAGCGCCACCTCCAGCACGTTGTCCCGCACCTTGCGCGGGTTCTCGAAGTTGTCGGTGAGAGCCTGCACGTCCGCGATCAGGATGTAGGTGTCGTAGTCGTGCTGCAAGGCGACGCGGTTGCGCAGCGAGCCGACATAGTGGCCGATGTGGAGGGGACCGGTGGGCCGGTCGCCGGTCAGGATGCGGGGTTTGGTCATAGAAAAGCCTCCAAAAGACAGTGTCTCCAAAGAAAAGGCGCCCAGATCACTCCGGGCGCGGCCTGCATCAAGCAAGGGAAAGTCACCCGGTCAACATCCGGGCCACCACCAGGCGCAGGGCAGGCTCATGTGGTCCATGCTAGCAGGCTAGACTCCCGCCTCCCAGTCCAGAATCACCTTGCCGCTCTGCCCGCTGAGCATCGCGTCGAAGCCTTGCTGATACTCGTCGATGCCGAAGCGGTGCGTCAGCACGGGCGTGAGGTCCAGGCCGGACTGGATCAGGGCCGTCATCTTGTACCACGTCTCGAACATCTCGCGGCCATAGATACCCTTGAGGGTCAGGCCCTTGAAGATCACGTCGTTCCAGTCGATGTCCACATGTCCAGAAGGGATGCCCAGGATGGCGACCTTGCCGCCGTTGTTCATCACATGGACCATCTGCGCGAAAGCGGCGCCCGATCCGCTCATCTCCATGCCCACGTCGAAGCCTTCCGTCATGCCCAGTTCACGTTGCGCGACTTCCCAGAGGTCCTCGCGGGCGACATTCACGGCGCGGGTCGCGCCCATCTTGCGGGCGAGGTCCAGGCGGTAGTCGTTCACATCGGTCACGACCACGTTGCGCGCGCCCACGTGCCGGGCGACGGCAGCGGCCATCACGCCGATGGGCCCGGCCCCGGTAATCAGCACGTCCTCCCCCACCAGATCGAAGCTGAGGGCGGTATGCACGGCGTTCCCGAACGGGTCGAAAATCGCGGCGATCTCGTCGGGGATGTCGTCCGGAATCTTGAAGGCGTTGAAGGCGGGCAGCACCAGATATTCCGCGAAGGAGCCGGGCCGGTTCACACCCACGCCCAGCGTGTTGTGGCAGAGGTGGCGGCGGCCCGCGCGGCAGTTGCGGCAGTGGCCGCAGGTGATGTGGCCCTCGCCGCTCACCCGGTCCCCGATCTCGAAGCCGCGTACCTCGCTGCCCATCCCCGCGACGACGCCGACGTATTCGTGGCCGACCACCATCGGGACGGGGATGGTCTTCTGCGACCACTCGTCCCACTTGTAGATGTGCACGTCGGTGCCGCAGATGGAGCTGTTCTTGATACGGATCAGCAGGTCGTTGGGGCCGGGTGTGGGCACCTCGGTTTCGATCATCCAGAGGCCCTCGCGGGCTTCCTGCTTGCTGAGGGCCTTCATGGTGGCGGGCACGGTCGGGGCAGCGGGCAGCGGGGAGGCAGCGGTCATGACAGTTCCTTTCGGGCAGAGCCTGTTGAGCAGGGGCGGGAAGACTCGTTCCGGACGCCGCACCGCAGGAGAACAGCGGTGAGCGCAGCAATACGTCTAAACATAGCGCCCGGGCGGGCCGCCAACCATGCCGCGTTTCACGGCGCCGCGCGAGAGAAGGCCCAAGTGAGCCTCAAGGCAAGCGGCGGGCGGGGCCGGGTACGCTGGACCCATGATCAAGTACCACAAGCAGAACGCGCTGCAACCTGAAAAGGACGCCGAGATCACCCTGAACCTCACGCCGCTGCTGTTCTTGCTGGTCGGGTACGTGGCCGTGAGGGCGCTGCTGGGCACCCTGGAGCACGAGCAGGGGCGCGCCAGGTAAAGCCTCCCGCGCTACCCTGTCGCCATGACAACTCCCAGCACGCCCCCCCAGTTCAGGAGTGCGGGCAGTGGCCGCTACGTGGTGCCCGGCTGGATGAATCTGGTGGCGGGGCAACCGGACGCCGTCGAGGTCCAGCTCGATCTGAACGCCGCCGACCAGGGCCGCGCGCAGGCCTGCCTGCTGGTCGATTACTGGCCGAACCAGACGGATCTGACGCTGCAAAGCATCCTGCCGGTGCGCGCCTTTACGGGCGTGCCGGAAGGCTGGTGCCTGTTCGTGCCCGCCCAGGGTCGCGTGCTGATCCGCGCCATCGACCCCGAGCCCAACCCGCCCGTGCTGGCGAGCCACTGGCTGGAGCTGGAACCGGGCACACCGGTGGGGACGGTGGTGACGGTCAGCGTGAGTTTCCGGGCAGAGGCGGCGCGGAGCAATTAGGTTGGGGCCGTGGGGCAGAGCTGCCAGACGGCGTGGCGTTGAGGACGTTGGGTCAAAAGCTCCCACGGGGAGACTCGTAGAGCTGCAAAGCAGCGGGCTGGGTGAGGGGTCTTTTTGTGAGTTGTGGGAGGAGAATTTTTCCCACAACCTAAAGCCCCGCCAGCAGCACCTCCAGCCCGCGCCGTGTGGCGGCCAGGGCCTCCGGAATGCACCAGGTGCTGCGGTCACGGGGGCCGACCGGGTTGCTCACGCCGCGCACCTCCAGGGCAGGGACGCCCGCGAGCAGTGCGGCGTGGGCGACCCCCGCGCCCTCCATCCCTTCGGTCAGGGCGCCGGGATAACGCCGGGCGAGTTCGGCGGCGCGTTCCGCCGTGCCGGTCACGGTGCTGAGCGTGAGAGTTGGGCCGCAGGCCGCACCGACTGCTGAAGCCAGGCGAGCCGCGCCGTCCCAGGCAGGAAAAATCCCGGGGTGTGCCGCATCCGGCAGGACCGACAGGCCCAGCGCCGCGAGGTCGAGGAACCGTTCCCCATCCCGCGCCCCCAGGTCCGCCTGCACGATCACGCTGGAGACGGCGAGGTCGCCGGGGTTCAGGCCGCTGCCGGGATACGCCCCGCCGATGCCTGCGCTCACGGCGAGGTCGAACCGTTCCCGCGTGAGGGCGCGTTGCGTGGCGAGGGCCGCCGCGACTGGCCCGACCCCGCTGACCTCCACGCGGGCGGGCAGGTCCGCGAGCCGGGCCGCTTCCCCGGCCGTGGCGACAACGATCAGGACGTTCATGGCAAAAACGTAGCGCGCCCCAGCCGGGGCCGGAGCGCCGGAGAAGCGAACAGGCTTACTCGGCGACTTTCAGCCGCACGGCCACGTTGTCGCGGGTGGCGACGCTGTAGGGGCAGACCTGATGTGCCGCGTGCATCAGCGCGTGGGCCTGCTCGCGGGACAGGCCGGGGAACCGGCCTTCGAGTTCCACGTCGAGCGCGAAGGCGAGGCCGCTCTTTTGCAGGCCCACGCGGGCGGTGACGGTGCTGTCATCCGGCAGCTCGATCTTCTCGCGCCGGGCGACCACGCCGAGTGCCCCCTGGAAGCAGGCGGCATATCCGGCGGCAAACAGTTGCTCGGGGTTGGTTCCGGGGCCGCCGTCGCCCCCCATCTCGCTGGGACGGCTGAGGTTCAGGTCGAGACGGTCGTCACTGGTCTTGACGCTGCCGGTGCGGCCTCCGGTGGCGGTGGCCTCGGCGGTATAGAGGTTGCTCACAGGAAAAGAATACGGGGACCAGGGCCGCAGGAATTTTGACCTCTATCCAACAGTGGACCCCGGGGGCAGGTTTCCAGGCAGGCCGCGCCAAAAAATAGCGGACGCCCGGGATGAGGGGCGTCCGTCTGGAGGACCGGGTCAGGCGTCGGTCTTGGTCAGGTTGGTCTGCGGCTGAGGCTGCACCGCGCTCGCCCCGTTCCCCCTGGGCTTGCCGGTGTTCTGGAGCAGGCTCAGCAGGTTCACGCCGGTCGCGTTCTCGACCTGTTCCACCATGCCGATGATGTTGGCGGGGAGGGTCTGCATCGCGCTGCGGGTCGCCTGCCCGTTGCCTGAGTCGATCACCGTCAGCTTGTCGATCTGCATGCCCTGCACGCTCTTGGCGAACTCCTCGATGATGCCGGGGAGCATGTTCAGCACGTAGGCGCGCTCGCCTTCCGGTCCGGCCTGGCGGAAGGCTTCCACCATCAGGCTGACGGCCTGGGCCTTCGCGCGGCCTTCCTCGATGATGGGAGCGGCGGCGGCCTGGGCGGCGAGGAGTTCGGCCTCGCGGCGGGCGCGGGCGGGGGCCACCACGTCGGCTTCCAGGCGTTTCTGGTTGAGGATCACGCGCTCCTGCTCCAGTTGCTGCTCGGCCACCACGCGGGCCTGCTCGGCGGTGACTTTGGCCTCGTTCTCGCGGGAGGCGGCCACCGCGTCGAGTTCGGCCTTGCGGACGCGGAGCTGGTTCTCGCGTTCCAGAATTGCCTGCTGGGCAGTCGTCTGGGCGATGGTCGCGCGCTGCTTGGCCTGGGCCTCGACCTCGGCGGCCTCGGCGTTCTGCTGGGCCTCGATGATGCGGGCCTGGCGCTGGGCCTCGGCGCGGCGCTGGCGCAGGGCGGCTTCCAGCGCGGCCTGCTCCTGCTCGAAGTTCTGGGTCGCGCGCACCTTGGCCAGTTCGGACTGGACGGCGGCCTCGTTCTGGCGCGAGAGCTGGATGGCGCCGAGTTCGGTGCGGCGGACCTCCAGCTTGTTCTGCTCCTCGATGATGGCCTGCTGGCTGATCGCCTGCGCGACCTGGCTGCGCTGCACCGCCTGCGCCTCGGCCTGCGTCGCCTCGGCGTTGCGCTCAGCCTCCGCGATGCGGGCTTCCTTGAGCACCTCGGCGGCCTTGCGGCGCCCGATGGCGTTGAGGTAGCCGCCCACGTCGGACACGTTCTGAATCTTGAGGGTGTCGAGCTTGATGCCGAGGTTGTTCATGTCGTGCTCGGCTTCCTCGATCAGGGCTTCCGCAAAGCGCAGGCGGTCCTCGTTGATCTCCTCCGGCGTCAGGGTCGCCACCACGCCGCGCAGATTGCCCTCCAGCGTGTCGCGGACAATGGTGGTGACGTTCTCGCGCGGCACGTCCAGAAAACGCTCGATGGCGTTGGAGAGCTGCGGTTCCTGCGCGTTGATCTTCACGTTGGCGACGGCGTGAATCTTGAGGGGAATGCCGCCCTTGGAGTACGCATTCTCGATGCTGAGGTCCAGCGGAATGGTCGTGAGGTCCATCCACGACACCTTTTCCAGCACGGGAATGCGGAAGGCGCGCCCGCCGCGAATGACGCGGTAGCCCACCGTGTCGCCCTCGTCCGTCCGGCGACTGCGGCCCGAGATCACCAGCACCTTGTTGGGCGGCACCACGATCAGGAAGTTCTGAATCAGGACGAGGACGAGGATGATGCCCAGCAGAATCAGGGCCGCGGTGATGATGGTTCCGGTCAACACAGTTCTCTCCTTCGCGGGAAGTTCTGTCTCTTCTTTCTGGGAAGAGTCACAGTTCCCGCCCGTTCCAGGCCTTCACGTCCAGCACGCCCGCCTCCACACCAATCACGATCACGGCGTCCCCGGCATGCAGGGGGTCGTCGCTGCGCGCGAGAAGATGCTCGATCTGACCGGCCACCGTCAGCGCCACCTTGCCGGGCCGGTCAGGGGCGGGCGGCACCAGCACCTTGCCCGTGCGGCCCGCCAGCCGCCCCGCCGCCGCGCTCACTTCACCCCGCGAACGTGCCAGGCGGAAGGCGAAGGCGGTAAAGCCTCCCACCGCCAGCCCCGTCACCAGCGCGACCACCAGCCGCCCCAGCCCCGACAGGCCCGCCGCGCCGCCCACCACACCTGCCAGCCCGAAAAAGGCCGCGAAACTCACCAGCGACCGCAGCGAGAGCCAGGAGGCGAGGTCACCCGTATCGGGGTGGTCCGTGTCGGCGGCGTGATCCAGGCCGTGCCCCCCCAGGCCCAGTTCGCCGTGATGCCCGCCCAGCAGCGACAGCACCAGCAGACCGCCGCCCACGAGCAGGCACAGCAGATAGATGTCCATGTCCAGACGGTCCTCCTTGTCAGCAGGTACGCGGTGAGGGGCGGGGAAGTTGCGGGTTCAGGGATGGGTGTGGCGTGATGAGGGGGCAGAAGCATGGGCGTTCGCTCTCGCGCCGATGTTCCTCATCACTCATCGCTCAACCCTCATCACCCCCTACGGCATCAGCCGCTCGATCCGCCACCCCTCCCCTGCCCGCGTATATCGGAAGCGGTCGTGAAGGCGGCTTTCGCGGCCCTGCCAGAACTCCCACTCCTGCACGCGGACGCGGTAGCCGCCCCAGAAGTCGGGTTTGGGGACGGGCGTGCCTTCGGGGTAGCGGGCGTGCAGGGCGGCAAGTTTGGCTTCCAGCGCCTCACGGCTCGCTATCGGCGCGCTCTGCGGGTCGCTGGCGTGCGCGGCGATCTGGCTCTCGCGGGGGCGGGCGTGAAAGTAGGCGGTGCTTTCCTCCTCGGACACCCGTTCGGTGGGGCCATGCGCGCGCACCTGGCGCTCCAGTTCGGCCCAGAAGAAGAGCATCTCCGCCTGCGGATTCTCGGTGAGGTCGTGGCCCTTGTGGCTCTCGTAGTTGGTGTAGAAGGTCAGGCCGCGCTCGTCTGCGCCGCGCAACAGGACGGTGCGGACACTGGGCCGCCCGGCAGCGTCGGCGGTGGCGAGGCTCAGCGCGTAGGGTTCGCGCAGGCCCGCCCCCAGGGCTTCTTCGAGCCAGCCCTGAAACTGCCGGAGGGGGTCGGGGTTCAGGTCGGCGCGGCGCAGCTCGGCGCGGGTGTAGGAGAGGCGGAGGGCGGTGAGGTCAGGCATGGGCACCTCCGGCGCGCAGAGAGCGGATCATCATTCTGCCCTCCGCCCTGTGCCTTCCGCGCGGAGTTGCTGACACTCCGGGCAGAAATGCGTCCCCCGCTGCCCCAGCACAATTTTCCGGATGTCCGTGCCGCAGCGGGCGCAGGGTTCACCGGGGCGGCCATAGACGTTGTGCCGGACCTGGAAGGCGCCTGCCTCGCCGTCGTGCTGGCAGTAGTTGCCCTGGCCGTCACCGAGGGAACTGCCGCCCGCCTCCACCGCCTCGGCCATCACCTCGCGGATGGCGTGGTAGAGGCGGCCCGCTTCCTCGGCGTTCAGGCGGGTCTGCGCGGGATGAATCCGGGCACGCCAGAGGCTCTCGTCGGCGTAGATGTTGCCCACGCCACTGACCGGCTTCTGGGAGAGCAGCCAGGGTTTGACGGCCCCGGCCTGGGCGGCCAGCCGCGCGAAGTCCTCCTCCCGGAAGTCGTCGGAGAGCGGCTCCGGTCCCATCGCGGCGAGGGTGGGCATGGTGCGATATTCGCCCGCAGGCACGACCACCATCTTGCCGAAGCGGCGCGGGTCGTTGAAGTAGAGGGTGCCCGCGTCGGTCGTGAGGGTCGCGCGGGTGTGCGGTCCCTCCTCCAGCCGGAAACCGCCCGTCATACCCAGATGCACGATCAGTTCGAGGTCGT
The DNA here is from genome assembly GCF_004758605.1 of Deinococcus metallilatus. Classification (NCBI taxonomy): domain Bacteria; kingdom Thermotogati; phylum Deinococcota; class Deinococci; order Deinococcales; family Deinococcaceae; genus Deinococcus; species Deinococcus metallilatus. Next base: position 617,534 of record NZ_CP038512.1, on the reverse strand, counting down.
GGGGGTCGCCCTCGGCCGCGTCGGCGGCGGCCAGGTGCAGCATCAGGTACTTGCCCCGGCGCGACAGGCCGCTGACCCGGCGGCCGTGCGCGAGGTGGGTGTCCCGGTAACGGTGCGGCGCGTCGTGGTTGATGTTCAGGATGGTGCGCCCCGCGAGCAGCGGCTCGATCTTGCGGCGCGTCGTCTCGACCTCGGGCAGTTCCGGCACAGAGCGAGCATACCCGTGCCGGGCCGGGAAAACTGCGCGGGGAGGCAGCTTTGTCTCCCCCGCCCTATCCTCTCCCCATGCCCACGCTGCTTCTGACCGGTTTCGAGCCGTTCCATACCCATCCCAGCAACCCCAGTGCCCAGGCCGCAGGGGCGCTGGACGGGCTGACGTTGGGCCAGGCGCGGGTGGTGTCGGCCCTGCTCCCGGTCGAACCGCACGCGGCGGGAGACGCTCTGCGTGTCCTGCTGGAGCGCCAGCAGCCGGACGCGGTCCTGCTCACCGGCCTCGCTGCGGGCCGCCCCCAGGTGACGGTGGAGCGGGTCGCCCTGAACGTAATGGACTTCCGCATCCCCGACAACGCCGGGCAGGTCTACCGCGACCACCCCGCGTGCGCGGACGCCTCGGCCCCCGCCGCCTACCTCAGCACGCTGCCCCTGCGCGCCGTCGTGGAGGCGTGGCGGGCGGCGGAGATTCCCGGCGACATCAGCAACACGGCGGGGCTCTACGTCTGCAACTTCGTGCTGTACCGCGCGCTGCATCACCTGGCCTCGGCAGGCCGCGCGCACGTCCCCTGCGGCTTCCTGCACGTCCCCGCCAATGCCGAGGTCGCCCTCGCGGTGCCGGAAGACCGCGCCCCCATTCCCTACCTGCCGCAGACGGAGATCACGCGGGCGGTACGGGTGGCGGCGGAGGTGGTGGCTTGTCGCTTGTAGCGTGGGGCTTGTAGAGAAACCTTCTTTTCTACAAGCCACAGGCCACACGCCACAAGCCCTACGGAAAAGGCGCCTTCCCCCCCACCCAGCCGCCCCCCGGTCCCCCCGCCCAGTGCCACTCGCCGCCCTCCCCCGGTTTCTGGGCGAGAGCGGCGGCCACTGCGGCGAGCGGCACCCGCCGGGCAAAGCGGGTGCGGGCGTGCCAGGCCGCGAGCGCCTGCGTGGGGTCAGCCGGACGCAGGCCACGGAGGGCAGCGTCGGCGCGGTTCACGGCGAGGTCGAAGAGGGCGGTGGGGACGGCTCCCCCGGGGGCCTCACCATCGGGGTTCGGGGGGGTGAGGAAGGGGCGCTCGGTGGGGGGCACGTTCTCCCCTTCTCACACCCGCATGCGGTGGAGTTCGACCACGTAGCGCGCGAGTTCCTGTGGGGTGGCGACCTGGCGGGCGATTTCCACGCGGGTTTCCAGTACCCCCACGTCGTAGGGGTCGACGCGCAGGAACTCGTTGGCGTACAGCAGGGCGCGGCGCAGGTCGCCCTCCTCGCGGGCGCGGTTCAGGCGAGAGCGCAGCTCCAGCGTGAGCAGCACCCGCAGTTCCTCGCGCAGTTCGTCGGCCCACTCGCTCTCCATCCGCAGGCCCGGCAGGAAGGGGCCCCGGTACAGGGCCAGGGCGCGGGGCAGGTCGCCCGACTCCAGCGCCTCCCGCAGTTCGGTCACGTCGAGCTGCACGTGGACCTCCGGCCCCAGCTGGTAGCGCGGCTGTTTGGGGCTGCCCTCCATGTGCAGCACTTCCGGCCCCAGACGCACGCGCAGTTCGCGGAACACGGCCCGGAAGTAGTCCCCGGCGGTCTTGGGGTCGCGGTCGGGGTAGATGGTCGCTTCCAGCTCGCGGCGCGTCCGGCCCGGGTTCAGCGCGAGGTAGGCCAGCGTGAGGACGCTGCCTTCCAGGCTGAGGCTCACCCGCTCGCCCCCGCGTTCCACCTCGGCGCGGCCCAGCGTGGCGACCCGCAGGTGCAGGGGCGCGGCGGTCGGCGCCCGGTCCCCGATCCTGGGAAAGGCCAGCTTTTCCAGCACCAGTTGGATGTCCGGCGCGAGGTCCGGGTCCAGCAGGGCACGCTGCACCAGATTGGTGAGTTCCTGAAGGTCGGGGCGGTACAGCATCCGGTCACGGGCACTGATCAGCGCCGTGAGGGCCGCCCGGAACGTGCTCAGGCTCCCCGACTCGTCCCCTTGCGCCGCCTGGGCTTCGGCCAGATGCAGCAGGGCGCGGACGCGCTGACCTTCGCCCAGACCCGGGGCCTCCAGCGCGCGGTTCAGGTAGTCGGCCGCCTGCGCGTGGTGCTGCCGCCGCCTGAGCAGCACGCCGCGCGTCATGGTCACGGCGGGGTGCGCGGCGTCCGGTGCCAGGTCCAGCAGGGCTTCCAGCGCCCGCCCATGCTCGCCCTGACGGCTGTACAGGTCCGCCAGGCGAGTCGCCGTCCACGTCAGCAGCTCGAAGTCCTGGGTGGTTTCCACCAGGGCGCGCAGTTCCTGAAGGGTCCGCAGGTGCAGCGCCTGATCTCCGGTGAGGTGATGAAGTTCGGCCTCGACGGTCAGCAGGAACGCGCGGGGCGTGAGGGCATGGGTGTGTTCCAGAATCTGCCACCCCTGCGCGAGGGTGGCGCGGGCACCCGCGAAGTCCCCGGTCAGGACCTGAATATTCGCCAGGCCCGTGAGGGCGGAAAGCCGCGCAACGGGCGTGCTGTCGGTGGGAAGCAGCCGCAGGGCCTCGCCATAGAGATGCCGGGCCCGGGGCATATCGCCCATCTGCACGAACATCTGGGCCACGGTCTGGGTCACGCGGCCGATGCGCTCATCGTCTCCCAGGGCCATGTAGCCGCGCCAGGCACGTTCGCAGCGTTCCAGCCCCTCGGCCATTCGGCCCGCCTGAAAATCGGCCGTCCCCCACCAGCGCAGCGCCCGCAGGGCCAGTTCTCCGGTCAGTTCCGGGGTAATGGCCTCGAAGTGGCGGATGGCCTCCGAAAAGCGGCCCTGGAGGCGCAGCAGATTCCCGAACTCGACCCGGGCCTCTGCGTCTCCCAGTTCGCTGGCGCGCATCAGCGGGAGTTCGGCTTCTGAGAACCGTCCACTCACCATGGAAGCCATGCCAAGCAGCCGCCACTCTTCCCTCGTGACGGGAGGAGGAGCGGTGAGGCGCGCAATGACCGTGTCATACCGTCCAGCATCGAAGTGTGCTTGGATCTCCGCGAGCCGCTCCACGTCAAGAGTCATTTCTTAGGGTTAGAATACTCCCATGCCCAAAAAAATCGTGAAGGTGCTGGCGGTCCTGGCAGTGTTCGGTTTCTCGCTGGCTCAGGCGGGAGCGAACGACTACGGCATCCTGAAGAGTGCTCAAACTCCTGCACCCCAGGGAGCGAACGATTACGGCATTTTGGGGACGAGCACTTCCAGCACCCGCTGAAACAACCTCCCTTGAACCGGGGATGCAGGCCCAGCGCCTCCATCCCCGTTCTTCATGTCAGGCCGGGTGCCGCGCGTCCGCGAAGGCCTGCTGGGCGCTGAAGTCGCCCGACAGCTTCTCGTACACGCCGTCCGCGCCCAGTTCCCAGGAGCCGCGCTCGTCGGCCCATTCGGTGTCCAGCAGGCGCAGCAGGTGGTCCCGGTGGCGGTCGTCGAGCACCGGGGCGATCACCTCCACGCGGCGGTCGAGGTTGCGGCTCATCCAGTCGGCGCTGCCGAAATAGACCTCGGGGCTGCCCGCATTGGCGAAGGCGTAGATGCGGGCGTGTTCCAGGTAGCGGCCCAGCAGGCTGCGGACACGCACCGTCTCGGAAAGGCCGGGGACGCCGGGGCGCAGGCAGCACACCCCCCGGATGATCAGCTCGACCCGCACGCCCGCCTGCGCGGCCCGGTACAGCGCCTCGATCATGCCGGGGTCGGTGAGCTGGTTGACCTTGACCCGCACCCAGGCCTCCTCTCCGGCCTGCGCGTGCTGGGCCTCGCGGTCCAGCAGCGCCTCGAAACTGCTGCGGGCCGTGTCGGGGGCCACCAGCAGGCGGGTATACCCGGCCTCGGCGTACCCGGTCAGGTGGTTGAACAGTTCGGACACGTCCGCGCCCAGGTCGGGATCGGCGCTGAGCAGGCTGAGGTCGGTGTACAGCCGCGCGGTCTTGGGGTTGTAGTTGCCGGTGCCAATGTGGACGTACCGGCGCAGGCCCCCCTCCTCGCGCCGGACGACCAGCGTGACCTTCGCGTGCGTCTTCAGGCCCGCCATCCCGTAGACGACGTGTGCTCCGGCACGTTCCAGTTTGCGCGCCCAGGAGATGTTGCGCTGCTCGTCGAAGCGGGCCTTGAGTTCGATCAGGGCCACCACCTGCTTGCCGTTCTCGGCGGCGGTCCGCAGGGCACCCAGCAGGCGGGGATCGTCGCCGGTGCGGTAGAGCGTCTGCTTGATCGCCAGCACCTGCGGGTCGCGGGCGGCCTCCTCCAGAAAGTTCAGGACGCCCTGAAAGCCGTCGTAGGGATGGTGCAGCAGCACGTCCCCCTGGCGCAGCGTGTCGAAGATGCCGTTTTCCTCGTCGCCGTCGAGGTCGGGCACGGCGGGCGCGTAGGGCGGGAAGCTCAGGTCGGGGCGATCCACCGGCAGGCTCATCAGGTCGGCGGTGCCCAGCGGTCCCTCCAGCAAAAAGATGTCTTCCGGATCCAGCCGCAGCCGTTCTTGCAGGAAGGTGATGATGGCGGGAGGCGTGTCCTGCATCACCTCCAGCCGCACCGCCGACCCGAAGCGCCGCCGCCGCAGGCCATCCTCGATGGTGGCGAGCAGGTCCTCGGCCTCCTCCTCCTCGAACTCGTAGTCGGTGTTGCGGGTCACGCGGAAGGTGTGGGCGGCCAGCACGCGGCGGCCCTTGAACAGCTCATTCAGGTGCGCGGCGATCACGTCTTCCAGCAGCAGGAGGTTGTCCCCGACCGGCACGACCCGGGGCAAGACGCCCACCGGCACCTTGACCCGCGCGAAATCCGGCTCCTCGCCCTCGCCGCCGTCCAGCAGCACCGCCAGGTTCAGGCTGAGGTTGCTGAGGTACGGAAAAGGATGGCTGGGGTCCACCACCAGCGGCGTCAACACCGGCTGGATTTCCGAGAGGTAGTGTTCGCGCAGCGCCGCCCGCGCCCGCTTGCCCAGGTCCGAGACGCGCACCAGCCGCACGCCCTGGGCCATCAGGTCCTTGAGGGTCCTCCGCGCGGCCTTCTCGATCTGGCGCAGCATGGTGTGCGTCCGCTCGCGCACCAGGGCCAGCGTCTCGCGCGGCAGCAGACCGTCGGGGCTGGGGGTCTGCACCCCCGCCGCGATCTGCCGGTGAACGCCCGCCACGCGCACCATAAAGAACTCGTCGAGGTTGCTGCCGCAGATCGCCGCGTACTTCAGGCGCTCCAGCGGCGGGTTGCGCTCGTCCCGCGCCTCGGCCAGCACACGCCCGTTGAAGGCCAGCCAGGAGAGTTCGCGGTTCAGAAAGGCGCTCTCCGGGTTGGCGACCGTGCTGAAGGTCCGCGCCCCCTCGAAGGGAAGCGTGGCGGCGCGGGCGGACTTCCTGCGCCGCGTCCCCTTGGCGGGGGGGACGGGCACTTGGGGGGCAGGGGGAACGGATGGCTCGGCGCGCACGGTAGGGACCTCGCAGGATGAAACGTGAGTCAGGTGATGAAAGGCGGGCGGGGGACTTGCTCCGAGCGTAGCAGACGGCGTTGCCGCCAAATGACGCGGGCGGAACAGGGGCGCCGGTCACGCCGCCCGTCCCGCCCCGGAACTGCCCGCCTCAGACCCGCTTGAACAGCAGCGCCGCGTTCTGCCCGCCGAAGGCGAAGGAGTTGCTGAGGGCGTACTCCACCTGCTGTTCCCGCGCCCCCTCGGGGATGTAGTCGAGGTCGAGAACCGGATCGGGGTCGGTCAGGTTGATGGTGGGGGGCAAGATGCCGTCCTTGAGGGCCTGCGCGACCGCGATGGCCTCGACTGCGCCCGCCGCGCCCAGCAGGTGCCCGGTCATCGACTTGGTGGAGCTGACGGCGAGGTCGTGCGCGTGGGCGCCGAACACGTGCTTGATCCCCTGCGTCTCGTGGAGGTCGTTGAAGTGCGTGCTGGTGCCGTGCGCGTTGATGTAGCCGACCTGTTCGGGATTCACGCCCGCCGTGGCGAGGGCCATCCGCATGGCGACCTGCGCGCCGCGGCCTTCCGGCGCCGGAAGCGTGACGTGGTGCGCGTCGGCGCTGGTGCCGTAGCCGACGATCTCGGCGTAGATGGTCGCGCCGCGCGCTTTGGCCTTGTCCAGGTCCTCCAGAATCACCACGCCCGCGCCCTCCCCCAGCACGAAGCCGTCCCGGCTGGCGCTGAAGGGACGGCTGGCCTCCTGCGGCGCGTCGTTGCGGGTGCTGAGGGCCTTCATGTTGGAAAAGCCACCGACGGCGATGGGCGTGACCGCCGCCTCGCTGCCGCCCGCGATCATCACGTCGGCCAGGCCGAGCTGGATGTACCGCGCCGCGTCCCCAATAGCCCCGGTCCCGGTGGCGCAGGCGGTGACGACCGTGCTGCTCGGTCCGGTGGCGCCGTAGCGCATGGCGACGTGCCCGGTCGACATGTTGGCGATCATCATCGGGATGAACATCGGGCTGATGCGGCCGGGGCCGCGCGCGTGCAGCACGCCCGCCTGCTCCTCGAAAGTCTTCACGCCGCCGATGCCGCTGCCCAGCAGGGTCCCGGTGCGCTCGCCGCGCAGCTCCTCCTCGGTCAGGCCGCTGTCGCGCACGGCGAGTTCGGCGGCCGCCAGCGCGAGCTGGACATAACGGTCGAGCTTGCGCGCCTCGCGGGGGTCCACGAACTCGCCCAGGTCGTCATTCACCTCGCCCGCGATCTTGCTGGCGACCTCGGCCGTGTCGAAGCGGGTGATCGGCCCGATGCCGCTCCTCCCCGCGCGCTGCGCTTCCGCGAACGCCTGCGCCCCGGTTCCGATGGGCGTCACCGGTCCCAGGCCCGTGATCGCCACCCTTCTCAGTCCTGTGGTTGTCATGCTGGCCCCTTCCCTCCTCGTCCCGCCCCCGAAGGCGGCAGAAAGCGGCAGAGCCGGACGGTGCAGGGTTCCTTCCCCCGCGCCGCCCGGCCTCCGGCTCTGTTGCCCTTGCTCGGCTTTACTGCTTCGAGCCGATGTAATCGACGGCGGCCTGCACGGTGCGGATCTTTTCCGCGTCCTCGTCGCTGATGCTGACCCCGAAGCGGTCTTCGAGCCCCATGATCAGCTCGACGGTTTCCAGGCTGTCCGCGCCCAGGTCCTCGACGAAGCGCGCGTCCGGCGTCACCTTGTCCGCGTCCACGCCGAGCTTGTCGACGATCACTTCCTTCACATCTTCAAATGTCGCCATGTTGAATCCTCCTTGGTGCTGAAGTCTGCGCCAGTCTACACGGGCGTTCGCAAATGTGAACAAGTTTGAACGGGGTCCAAAGTCAAAAACTCCGTCAAAAACCCCCCGGTTTCCCAGGGGGCGCCCAGCGAGGTCCAGCCTGCGGGGGGAGCGAGAGGGCTTATCTCAAGGCTTGAATCAGGTGCGCCAAGGCGGTGAGCAGGCCTGCAAGGGCGCTGAGGATCGCAATGATCTCAGCGGGCTTGAGGGGCCTTTTCCTCCGCTTCTCGCGCGTGGTAGGATGCTTCTTGCGTGGTAGTCGCATAGCATCCACCCCCTTTCCGCGCCCGGAGTTGCCGCTCCGGGCGCTTTCGCGTCAGATACGGCCCCTCTCGGTTTTTCCCCCTGTCATGCAGCCCGTCCCTGCTGGACAGCCCAGTATAACCTCAGTGCGGATAAAGCCCGCCGTCCACGCCGATCACCTGCCCGGTGATATACCCGGCGGCGTCGGACGCCAGGAAGGCAACGAGCGCCGCGACCTCCTCCGGCTGGCCGAAACGGGCGAGGGGAATGCTTCCCAGGTAAGCCTTCTGCACGTCTTCGGGAAGCTGCGCCGTCATGTCGGACTCGATGAAGCCGGGCGCGATGGCGTTCACGGTGATACCGCGCGCCCCGTACTCCTTGGCGAGGGCCTTGGTCAGGCCGATCAATCCCGCCTTGCTGGCGACGTAATTCGCCTGACCGGGGTTGCCCATCAAGCCGACCACGCTGGCGATGTTGATGATGCGGCCCGAGCGCGCCCGCATCATGTGCTTCAGGGCCGCGCGGCTGGCGGTGAAGGCGCTGGTCAGATTGGTGTCCAGCACCGCGTTCCAGTCGTCGTCCTTCATCCGGATGGCGAGGGTATCGCGGGTGATCCCGGCGTTGTTCACCAGCACGTCCAGGCGGCCCAACTCCTTGATGACGGTGTCCACCAGCGTCCCGGCGTTCGCGGGGTCGGTGAGGTCGGCGCCGAAGACCTGCGCGGGCACACCCAGGGCGCGAATCTCGCCCGCCACCTTCTCGGCTTCCGCCTGGTTGCGCCCGTAATGCACGGCCACGCCGAAGCCCGCGCGGGCAAGGGCGAGGGCCATCGCGCGGCCCAGGCCCCGGCTGGAACCGGTCACGAGGGCGATTTTCTGGGGTTGGGTCATGGTTCTCCTTTGGGGAAGCGGTCAGCTTTCAGCCGCGCAGGCCGAGACTCCCGCTCTCGCTGACTGTTGAGAGCTTAAAGCTGAAAGCTGCCCACCCGCTCTGCCGTGCCGACATTGACCGTCCGCGCGTCGGGGAGAATGCGCTTGACCAGGCCGGTCAGGACCGTGCCGGGGCCGAACTCGATGAACACGTCAGCCCCGGCAGCGGCGAGCGCCAGAATGGTTTCCACCCAGCGGACACTCCCGGTGATCTGCCGCGCGAGCAATTCCGGCAGGGCCGCAGGGTCGCAGTTCGCCCCGGCGGTCACGTTGGGATAGACGGGGAAGGCGAACGGGGAAAAGACCGTCGTTTGCAGGGCGGGCGTGAGGGCGTCCTGGGCAGGCTGCATCAACGCACAGTGGAAGGGCGCGCTGACCTTGAGGGGAATCGCTTTCAGGCCGCGTGCCTTGAGTTCGGCGGCGGCGGCGTCCACGGCGGCTTTCTCACCGGAAATCACCGTCTGGGTCGGCGCGTTGAAGTTGGCGGGCTGGACGATGCCGGGGGTGGACTCGCAGACCTCGCGCACCACGTCCGGGTCACCCATCACGGCGCTCATCGCGCCTACGCCCACCGGCACGGCCTCCTGCATCAGCTCGCCGCGCCGCCGCGTGAGCCGCAGCGCATCCGCGAGGCCCAGCGCCCCGGCGGCCACCAGCGCGGAATACTCGCCCAGCGAGTGCCCGGCGGCGAAGGCGGGCGTCAGTCCTGTCTGCGCCTGCCAGGCGCGGTAGGCGGCGACGGACGCGGCGACCAGGGCGGGCTGCTGGTTTGCGGTCAGGGTGAGGTCTTCCAGCGGCCCCTGCTCGATCAGCGGACGCAGGCCGGGAAGAGTGGCCTCCGCTTCGGCGTAGACGGCCTCGGCCTGGGGAAAGGCGGCGGTCAGGTCGCTGCCCATGCCGACGGCGTGCGATCCCTGGCCGGGAAACAGTGCCGCTATGTTGGGGGCCGCGCTTCTGGGCGCGTTCATGCCGTCACTTCCTCACGCGCCGCCAGGGCGGTCAGGCTGGGCGCCCCCGCCCACCACTTCAGGGTGCAGGCCCCCCAGCTCAGGCCGCCGCCGAAGGCCACCAGCAGGAGTTGCTGGCCCTCCCGGATGCGCCCGTCATCCACCGCCTCGCGCAGGGCGAGGGGGAGGCTCGCGCTGGAGGTGTTCCCGTAGCGGTCGATGTTCACGACGGTCTTGCTCATCGGCACGCCGAAGCGCGAGTTGGCCGCCTCGATGATACGGACATTCGCCTGGTGCGGGATCACCCAGTCCACCTCCGCACTGGTCAGGCCGCTCTTGGCGAGGACCTGCTGGCCGCTGTCGCCCAGCACCCGCACGGCGAACTTGAAGACCTCGCGGCCATTCATGCCGACGCGGTCGCCCATTGAGAAACCGCCGGGCAGGCGGTCCGCGATGCAGCGGGCGTACAGGCTGGGGCCACCCGCACTGTCGGCGCCCAGCACGAACTCCTGAAAGCCGTGCCCCTCCGGCACTTCCCCCACCACCGCCGCGCCCGCCCCGTCCCCGAACAGGATGGCCGTGCCGCGGTCGTTCCGGTCCACCAGCCGCGAGAGCGTCTCCGCCCCGACGACCAGCACCCGCCGCGCCGTGCCGCCCAGAATCAGGCCCTGCGCCATGCTGAGGGCATACACGAAGCCGCTGCATGCGGTGGAGAGGTCAAACGCGCCCGCTCCGGCCAGCCCGACCTGTCCGGCGATCAGCGCGGCCGTGGAGGGAAAGAGGGCGTCGGGCGTGGCGGTCGCGCAGATCACCACGTCCACGTCCCGCAGCGCGTCCGGATCGCGCTCAAGCATCTCCTGCACCGCCCGCACCCCCAGGTCGGAGGTGAATTCCCCCTCGGCGGCGAAGCGGCGCTCGCGGATGCCGGTGCGGCTCACGATCCACTCGTCGCTGGTGTCCATATGCGCCTCGAAGTCCTTGTTCGTGACGATCTGCGCGGGGACGTAGGTCCCCAAGGCCGTGATACCGAGGCTGGGGCGGCTGGTGCTGGAGGCTGTGGTCATGCGGGAACGCTAGCATTCTTTGAACAGCCGTTCAATGAATTCGGTACAAGGTTCAAGGTGGGACATGGGCAAAGGGCGAGGGGACGCCTCCCACCGGACGCGCCCCCTCGCCTTGGACTTTTGCGGAGGTTACTCCCCGCGCTGCTCTTCCGGCTGCTCCCCTTCCTGGGGCTGGCTGGTTTCCTGGGTACCCTCGGTGCTGGCCTGCTCGCTCACGCCCTGCTCCGCCCCGGCCTGCTGGGTGTCGGTCTGCTGACCGCCCAGCCCCGCGAGGGCCTGCTGGAGGGCCTTCTCGCGGGTCAGGCTGACGTAGTAGGCGTTGATGCCGTTCGGCCCGAGCTGGCTCTGGAGCTGCTGAGGCGTCAGGCCGTTGGCCTGCGCGAGCGTGTTCATGGTGCCGCTGAACTCGGCGTCGCTGAGCTGCACACCCAGGTCCTCGGCCAGCCGCTCCAGCGCCAGGTCGCGCTTCACGCGGCTCTCGGCGTTCTTGGCGAGGTCGGCCAGGAATTCCTCCAGCTTGCCCTGCTCGCGCATGAAGCTCTCGTACTCGCCCCATTTCACGCCCTGGCGGCCCAGGTCATCCTGAATCTCTTCCAGCATCGACTCGCGGCGGCGGTCGATCAGCGCCTGGGGAATGTCCACCTGCATGCCGTCCACGAGCTGGTTGACGAACTCCTCGCGGCGGGCGGCGTCGCCTTCCTGACGGGCGCGGCGCTCCAGCTCCGAGCGGAGGTCGGTCCGCAGGCGGTCCAGGCTCTCGAAGTTCAGGCTCTTCGCGAACTCGTCGTTCAGCTCCTGAAGCTGCTTGGTCTGCACGCCCTGCACGCGCACCCGGACGGTGTGCTCGGGGTGCTCGTGGTCGCCGTGCTGGTGCGCGGGCACCGTGATCTCCACCTCGTCACCGACGTTCTTGCCGATCAGGGCATCCCGGACGTGGGGTTCGGCCACGTCGAGGTAGACGGGGTAGCTGCCGCCCTCCTCGCCCAGTTCCTCGATGGTGACCTGATCGGTGGCCTCGATGGGCCGCTCGGCGGTCTGGAAGCTCGCGTTGCGCTCCTGGAGGTCCGAGAGGGTGCGGTCCAACACCTCGTCCGTGATCTCGGGGGCGGTGGCGGTGAGCTGCGCCGCGCGCCAGTCGCCCAGCGTCACTTCCGGGTACGTCTCGCCCTTCACGGTGAAGGTGAAGGGCTGGCCGCTGGTGAGGGGTTCGGGTTCGATCCGCGCGTCCACCAGGCTGAGCTTCAGTTCGCGGGCCGCCTGCGGGTAGTGCGCCTGGAGCAACCGGTCGCGCACCTCGTTCTCGACGTAGCCCTTGCCCACCCGGCTTTCCAGCACCTTGCGCGGCGCCTTGCCGGGCCGGAAGCCGGGCACGCGCACATCGCGCGAGAGTCCCGCCCACACCTGGTCGTAGGCGCGGTTCACCTCGGCGGCGGGCACCGCGACCCGGAAACTTACCTTGTTGCCAACTCTACTGATCAGCTCTGCCATACGTCTCCCATCTTGCCTGCCACCACCCGGCACCCGTAGGGGCGCAGTGGGGCCGCTCCGTTCTGTGTGCCTGTGCCACGTGCCCCGCCCGCCTGCCCGGACGTGGGCCGGGGGCGCGCGACATGCCGCCGCGTATCATAGTGCCTCGGGCGCCCGGGGTGCGACACCGGCAGAACAAGCGCGGCCCGCCGGTTTCCCAGGGGCCGCGCCGTTTGTTGCCGGTGCGAGACTCTTTGGTGCGAGGAAAGGGACTTGAACCCTCACTCCCTACGGGAACCAGATCCTAAGTCTGGTGCGTCTACCAGTTCCGCCATCCTCGCAAGAGAAAACTCCGGCTGCCCGCATGTGGCAACCGGAGAAAACCTGGGGTGGGTTATGGGACTTGAACCCACGGCCTCCGCTTCCACAGAGCGGCGCTCTAACCGGCTGAGCTAAACCCACCACACTCGCCTTCGCAGGCCCACACATCTTAGGAGAGGCGGGGCGGGGTGTCAATGAGGGCT